>NZ_JAVRCA010000036.1:0-83871 GCF_034530995.1 Nostoc sp. DedQUE04
TCCGCGCTTGGATGGCTCCTCAAGATCAACCCCACGAACAATTTGTATTCCCTGAAGAAGTTCTACCTCGCGGTAACGCTCTCTAAGAATTCAAATTTGACCATGACCTCAGTTAGGGTTGTGGTTGGCGAAAATTGGCACACCCAGATAAAATAATCTCCTTGTAATCAACCAATAAAGTGTCAATTTTCACTATCTCTAGTAATCTCCCATCAAAAAGGTGGGAGATTTTTTATATATTGGTTAATATCTCTAAATTTATGTGTTATGTTAGATGAAGGTTATAAACCCAGAGTAAATTCTCTGCCCTTTTGAAACTAAGACCGCTTAGGCAACAAGGAGGTGATGCCCATGATAGAAAGTAGTATACGCATGGGTCATCAGGTTGCAGTTAGCCGGCTGCGCGCCGGGGCTGTTCTCTAAAAGTTAGCCTTAGTTATCTTTGAGATACTAAGTTAGCTCAAGTAGCTAGGCAAGCTCGGAGTTCCTTCCGGCAGTCTGGTTGCAACCTGAAGACCCGCTAGACCGCTCTGACTTAGATCATCCGATCTAAATCAGGGCGGATAGTTTTTTATAAGTGATTTTTGTTTTATCAATGCTTACTTTTAAAAGAGAGATAGGGATGGCTGCCACGAACAAAGCCAACCTATTTAAGTTTTCTTAAAAAGCATAAATATCTTGGTTAAACCTTGGAGTTTGACCAAATATGAGAAATAGCGTCTATCTGCCAAGTCTGATTGAAATCTAGACACACGAATTCTGACTGAATTTATTCTCCCATATTTTCTGTGTGGAGAATAAAGGAGTTTGTCTTTGTCAGATCCAAAATGTTGTAACAAATATAAAAGTAGGAATTTCTTGATATGGCACAACTACTCACCGAAGCCCAAATTCAAGAACAGGCAAAGATTTTGTCAGATTGGACTATTCAAGATTCCAAGTTGCAGATTACCCGTACATTTAAAGATTTTATTGAAGCAATGGAGTTTGTCAATAAACTAGTTGAACCGGCTGAGTCAGCCCGACATCATCCAGATATAGAGATTTCCTACAATAAAGTAAAGATTACACTTACAACACATGATGTAGGCGGATTGACGCAGCCAGACTTTGATGTAGCACGGGTGATTTCCCAGATTAACTAAGTGATTTCTTTTAATATCTTGTACCAAACTATAAGAAGTCACTACAATATACGGTTTATATAGCCGAGCCAGTATGTTTTAACTGGGGTGAGATTTCTACTAGGAGCGAGTGGAAGAAGCGATTTTCGCTCGCAAACTCTAAGTGTCTAAAACTTCAGTAATTTAGCTTGTGTAGAGAGCGAATGACCCAAACTCTACTCCCTGCTTAGATATTTAGATAAGCATGTGTGACAGTTATTAAGGCGATCGCTCCAATATTGCCATCTAGATCGGATGTTTTATAATGTTATGATATAAAGATATGTTTTTGCATAAGTTAATCACATCAGTTTTTAACCCAAAGTTAATCGTTTATTAGCTTTGCAAAAACTAGAATTGTAGTAGAGACAACTATGCCTCATCCATAGGTTTCAATGAGATGTCGCATTTTCGAGAATTAGGTGTAACGAAACCAATTATCTAAACAAGGTGTGAGGAGTAAAGGAAAAATGTCTAATCTATTATGGAAATCCTTAGTGGTTAGCCCAGCAGTTTTGGGAGCAACATTGTTAGTTTCGGCAACAGCAATGGCGGCCCCAAGCAAAACCACAGAAGTATCACCAGCCAAGCAACTAGGTGTAACTGAAGTTGCCCAACAGCCAGAAATACTAGCTCAAACAACCATAGATCAAGTTAATCGCTACAGCAACGAAGGTAATCAAGGCGATTCTCAGTCTCAAGTAACATCGGTTTCTCAATTTTCCGATGTACAACCTACTGACTGGGCATTCCAAGCATTGCAGTCCTTGGTTGAGCGCTATGGTTGTATTGCAGGTTATCCGAATTCCACATATCGCGGTAATCGTGCTTTGACCCGTTATGAATTTGCTGCTGGTTTGAATGCCTGTTTGGATCGGGTTAACGAATTGATTGCCACAGCAACAGCTGACTTGGTGACAAAACAAGATTTAGCTACCTTACAACGGTTACAAGAAGAATTTTCCGCAGAATTGGCAACCCTACGCGGTCGCGTAGATTCTCTAGAAGCGCGGACTGCTGAATTGGAAGCTAATCAGTTTTCCACTACCACAAAACTAGTCGGTGAAGCCGTTTTCGCCGTTAGTGATGTATTTGGAGGTAACACTGGTGACGCTAACAATACTGTCTTCCAAGATCGGGTACGTTTAGACTTGCAAACCAGCTTCACTGGTAGAGATGTTTTGCATACACGTCTGGCAGCAGGTAATGCACAAGCCTTTTCAATAAGGGATGACGTTAATAATCCGATCGGTACTGCTGAAGGCACACAAACATATCAAGTTGGTATAGGCAATGGTAACAACAGTGTCAGAATTGACCGCTTGACTTATGAAGCTCCCATAGGCCCAGCCCAAGTTTACCTCGCAGCTAGTGGCGGTCGTCATAGCCAGTATGCTGCTGTCAACAATCCTTACTTTTTTGACAACACTGACGACGGTGGTAACGGCGCTTTATCTACCTTTGCTTCTGAAAGTCCCATCTATCGGATTGGTGGCGGTGCTGGTATAGCACTCAATGTACCCCTTGGTAAAGGTGGCGGTATCCTGGGAAATAGCTCAATCACTGCGGGTTACTTGGCATCACAAGCTAATAATCCTGGTCTTAGTACAGGCCTGACCAACGGTGACTATGCAGCTCTCGGACAGTTGAACTTTAGTGTTGGCGATCGCTTGGCTTTAGCTGCTACCTACGTCCACGCATATAGTGCCAGTGGTGCTTTATTTGACTCTGGTACAGACGGAACAACTGGAGCTTTTGATGTAGGTACTGGACAAGCTAACTTTTTAGGTAATGCAGCAGGTGTAACCCGATCTAACAGCAACTCCTACGGTGTGTCGGCTGCGTTTAGACCTAGCGACAAACTGTCCGTTAGTGGATTCGTCTCTTACCATGATGTTACAGGTGCAGGTGCAGGTGATGATTATCAAGCTTGGAGCTACGGTTTAGGGGTAGCGTTACCTGATTTCGGTAAAAAAGGTAACGTTTTAGGTGTTTTTGCTGGTGCAGAACCCTATTCCTTTAACCGCCCAGGTTTTGGTGGCAACAATGATATACCCTACCACTTTGAAGGCTTCTACAAGTATCGTGTGTCGGATAACATCTCTGTAACCCCTGGTGTAATCTGGTTGACCTCTCCTGGTCAAAATAGCGATAACGATGATGCTATTATCGGTACGCTCAGAACAACTTTCACCTTCTAGAGTGTTGATTATCTGCTGACAAATTTGAACTCTATTTATCCCCGCCATTAGGCGGGGTTTTTTGTTTTCGGTAATAATAATGGATAAACCCCAGTAATTAACCGGAGTATAATAGAAAAGTTAGGAGTTAGAAGTTATGAGTTATGGCGGGTTTGATATGAATAGACCAGAGTAATCCCCACTCTACAAGTGACCGAAGAGGCAAAGGGGCAGGGGGCAGGGGGAGCAATCCCTGCGCCGAAGCCGTGAAGCAAAGCGGAACATGCGTCTAACTTCTAACTTCTAATTTTTACCCCTAACTTATTGCTGCTTGTGGAACTATCCTGTAAATCAGAATACGCAATTCTCGCCTTATTAGAGATGGCCGCTCATTACGAAAGCGGCGAACCGCTGCAAATTCGACAAATTGCAGCACAACAAAACATACCCGATCGCTATCTCGAACAGCTACTAGCAACCTTGAGGCGTGGCGGTATAGTTAAAAGTCAGCGTGGGTCAAAAGGTGGCTATCTGTTAACGCGAGAACCCCGAAAAATCATCCTTTTTGAGATTTTGGAATGTTTAGAAGGCTTAGAGGCGCGGGCTGGTGAAGAAAACGTTAATTCCAAAAGCATAGACAGTTCAGTTATAGAAGAAATTTGGCAAGAAGCAAGTCGCGCGGCAAATTCAGTCTTGCAAAAATATACGCTCCAGGATCTTTGTGAAAAACGAGATTCGCGGCAGCAATTAGATATCATGTACTACATTTAGTCAAGAGTCATTTGTCATTAGTCATTGGTCATTTGTTGATGACTAATGACCAATAACAAATAATTAATAATCAAGGACTAATTTATGCGAATAGCTCGTAACATTACAGAACTTGTCGGTCGTACACCCCTAGTGCAGTTGAACCGGATTCCTCAAACAGAAGGATGTGTTGCAGAAATTGTGGTGAAACTGGAAAGTATGAACCCATCGGCATCAGTTAAAGACCGGATTGGGGTAAGTATGATTAACGCTGCCCAAGAGGAGGGGCTAATTGCTCCTGGGAAGACAGTATTGGTAGAACCCACTTCTGGAAACACCGGTATTGCCCTAGCAATGGCAGCAGCAGCAAAGGGTTATCGATTAATTTTGACAATGCCAGAGACCATGAGTGGAGAGCGTCGGGCAATGTTGCGAGCTTATGGAGCAGAACTGGAACTAACACCAGGAATGGAAGGTATGAGTGGGGCAATTCAACGAGCGCAGCAAATAGTTAATACTACACCAAATACCTATATGTTGCAGCAGTTCCGCAATCCAGCTAATGCAAAAGTGCATCGGGAAACTACGGCGCTTGAAATCTGGGAAGATACCGATGGACAAGTCGATATCATTGTGGCAGGAGTGGGTACAGGTGGTACGATCACTGGTGTAGCAGAAGTGATTAAAGCACGTAAGCCTAATTCTAAGGCGATCGCAGTTGAACCAGCCAATAGCCCAGTTTTATCTGGGGGACGACCAGGCCCCCACAAAATTCAGGGAATTGGTGCTGGGTTTATTCCCCAAGTACTCAAGATAAAATTAATTGATGAAGTGATTACCGTCACCGATGAAGATGCGATCGCCTACAGTTGGCGTTTGGCAAAAGAAGAAGGGCTACTATCTGGTATTTCCAGTGGAGCAGCTTTATGTGCAGCAATTCGCGTTGCTCAACGTCAAGAAAATCAGGGACGTTTAATTGTAATGATTCAGCCCAGTTTTGGTGAGAGGTATTTGAGTACACCGTTGTTCCAAGACCTAGAGGCAAGATTGGCCGCTAGCGTAAGTTAACGATACATTGAATCAATGGTCAATTATAACCGCGTTTCTAACCATTACGAAACTCTCAAAGTTAGTCCAAGTGCAAGCCTTGCGGAGATTAAGCAAGCTTATCGCCGCTTGGTTAAGTTGTTTCATCCTGACAGTAATCAGGAAAGTGCCGATCGCGAGCAAATTATCCGCATCAATGCAGCTTATGAAGTCTTAGGCGACAACCAAAATCGCCGCAATTATGACCAAGAACTGCAAAATGACTCCCAAAAATTAAATAGCGATCGCCAACAGCGTACAGCATCAGCCCAAAAGCATTACCAGACAACACGAAAAACTGGACGCGATGTTGACGAGCAAGTTGAAGAATGGCTGCGCCAAGTTTATCAACCAGTAAATCGCTTGCTTTGTACGATTCTTTATTCGTTAGAAGAACAAATGGAGCAATTAGCTGCCGATCCCTTTGATGATGAGTTGTTAGATGAATTTCAGGAATACTTAAAAACTTGTCGAGATGACCTCAAGCAGGCACAAACTACTTTTCGCTCCCTGCCAAATCCCCCTAGTTTAGCAAGAACAGCGGCTCACCTCTACTACAGCCTCGATCAAGTAGGAGATGGACTTGATGAATTAGGTTACTTTCCTTTGAACTACGATGAGCGTTATTTACACACAGGTCATGAACTATTCCGCATAGCTTCGAGATTACACTGTGAAGCACAAGCTTCTGTTACATAATTATTGGGCACTGGGCATTGGGCATTAGGTATAAGTCAATATCGCTAGATGTCAAAGGACAGATGACAAATGACTAATGACTAATGACATATAACTTAGGAATTAGTTTATGCTGGAAACAGAAAAAGATTAAGAAATTTTAAATTCTGCTGATAGTGTACTCATGCAATGCATTGTTAATCGCCGCGCCCAGTTTGCAGCAAGTCATCGTTATTGGTTGCCAGAACTGAGTGAAGCCGAGAATATTGAGAAATTTGGTGCTGGTACTAGATTTCCAGGACACGGGCATAATTATGTCTTATTCATCTCCCTAGCCGGGGAATTAGATGAATATGGTATGGTGCTGAACTTGTCTGATGTGAAACACGTAATTAAACGGGAAGTTACCAGTCAATTGGACTTCTCTTATCTCAATGATGTGTGGGCAGAATTTCAACAAACTCTGCCTACCACTGAGAATATTGCACGGATTATCTGGCAACGGCTAGCACCTCATTTGCCTCTAGTCCGCGTGCAGTTATCTGAACATCCTGAACTTTGGGCAGATTATATGGGAAACGCAATGGAAGCCTACCTCACCATCAGTACTCACTTTAGCGCCGCCCATCGGCTAGCTCATCCTAAACTCAGTAACGAAGAAAACACGCTTGTTTATGGTAAGTGCGCTCGTCCCAACGGTCACGGACACAACTACCATCTAGAAGTTACCGTCAAAGGGGAAATTGATCCACGTACTGGCATGATTATTGATTTAGGTGCCCTGAATCAAGTGGTAGAAGATTATGTGGTAGAGCCATTCGATCACACCTTTTTAAACAAAGATATTCCCTACTTTGCCGAAGTTGTGCCGACTGCTGAAAATATCGCACTTTACATTAGTAATTTACTGCGATCGCCTATTCAAGAATTGGGAGCTAAACTTTACAAAGTGAAACTGATTGAAAGTCCCAATAACTCCTGCGAAATCTACTGTACTGAATCTGAATCAAATTCAGTCAGCGCAGCCGCGAGTCAGCCAGTATTAGCAAGCGTTTAGGTAATTGAAAATTTAGTTAGGCATAGGACATAGGGAACTGATATCATCCCAATGCCCAATGCCCAATACTTCGACTACGCTCAGTACAAGTGCCCAATGCCCACTTAAAAAAGTTTACTTACTAAGCAGTTAAAACCAGGTAGCAAAGGACTTGTCAATTCATCTTGATTAAATAAAGTAGCTGCTAACTTTAATACAGCCTGTTCGCGTCGATAAACCTCAACTTTTTTCTGTATAGAATCGCAAATCCAATATTCCTGAACTCCTTGCACCGAGTACAGCTTTAGCTTTGTTTCCTTGTCGCGTTTCTCGTTTTTTTCGCCGGGAGATAAAACTTCTACTACTAACTCTGGTGCGCCCGTGAGATGTCCAGCTTCATCTAGTAAGTTTTTTAAGCGTTCATGACTTGCCCATACCACATCAGGGATCACATTGTCCGAATCTGAGAAAATAATTCCAGGTGCGATCGCAGGTTTACCCAGACCAGTTTCATCTGACCAATTGTTAAGATCTGTAACAATATTGCCACAACTTGATTGATGATCCCAACTAGGTGATTTGGTCACAAAGAGTTCTCCATCTATAATCTCATAGCGATTTCTGCGATCGCTAGCAAATAGCTCTAGGTCAGCAGTCGTCCAACGCACTGGAGTTGTTTGCATAGAAACCCCCTAGCCTTTTCCTAAATCATATTTTAAAAATACCGACGGCGGGCGGAATGTCGCAAATAGCGATAAATGCCCCAAGCTAAAACTCCAAAAAAGAGATTTAGTAAAAAGCGACTAAATATAAACCACAAAATATCAGTGTCAAAAAGCTTTGACGGACTCAAAGGACTAATTTTCCTGACTAAGAGAAACACCCCAAAAATAGCATTTCCACCCAGCACGAGGGCAAACAGCACTAAACTCCTCTGCCAGTAACGGCGCTGGATTGTACGATCTGAAATTAGGGTAATTACAGGTTTACCTTGCACTTTTCGCAGTAATTGTTCCAGCCGCCAAAACATCCACAACAGAAACGGAAATAAACCATAGCTTAGGAAACGTAGGGGTAATGAGTAACCCCAAGCAGTAGATAAGACATTTACTAGGGCATGACAGTTGACAGAATTTAGCCAAGCCCTAAAAATAAACTTTTTGTCGCGATTTAACCGATTTTTAGAGGAAATATAGGTTCCTAATGCATATCCCCAAGGTGCAGAGAACATAGCATGGACTGGCGTGCCGATAGTACGTTCAAAAACTGATGCTGTACCGTGGAAAAAGTAAATCCAGTTCTCTTCAGCAGTGAATCCCAAGGAAACGGCGATCGCGAAGAGGAAAACTGTAGAGTTAAATAATCGATACTTGCGTTGCAGATAGGAGATTGGGATAACAACCGCAGCCAACTTGCAGCCTTCTTCAATTGGGCCTATTTCCACAAGCTGCCGCAAGGCTGTACCAGGAAGCCAACGTTCCATCTGCTGCCAGTCTACAAACCAGTTGGCTATAATTTCAAAAACCCATTCGAGGCTAAGGGCTAAAAAACCAGATATTGCCCCAATGATAAAGAACATGAGTAACTTTAACAGAGGTGGGGCAAATGGCACTCGACAGTAGTAGTAGCCAAGCAGCAGTAAGGGTGGTATTGCTGCCCACAACAATAGAGATAAATCAACCACTCACCTGAGCAATTACTGTACGGTGACGGTGGGTATTGTTGGTAATAGTGGGAGCTTGGAAACCCGCCTCAACAATAGCTTGCTCAATGTCCAAAGCAAAATATTCATCTAAATACGGTTCAGTACTTTTGAGCAAAGTCAAAATGTAGGCTGGCATTTTCTTGTAAACTTCAGATTTGGGATTCATATCCATAATTGCCAAGTAGCCACCCGGACGCAACACACGCCGCATTTCAGTTAAAATCTGTCGGGTTGCTGATTGGGGTAATTCGTGGCACATCAGGAAAATGGAAACTAAATCAAACGAGGCATCAGGTAGCCCGGTAGATTCAGCTTGGGCATGAAGCCAGTTAATTTTAGCTTGACGTTGCCCAGCCCGGTAATTGGCAACGGCTAAAAAGTAGGGAGATAAGTCTAAGCCTGTAATTTTGGTATGGGGATAAATTTCTTGTAGGGCAAAACTACTCAAGCCCACACTACATCCTACATCTAAGATGTCTTGCGGCTCATTGGGGATTTGACTTTTCAGGATATTGTGGTAACTTTGGCGCAGCATTGGATCGCCTTGCGCTTCTTCAGCACTCTGCCAAATCTTAGCGTGGACAGCGTAAGCAGCAGGTTCTACCTCAAAAGCCGCTTGCCAACTGAGATTTCCGGTTTCGTAGGCATGGAATGAGGTGACGTAGTAATCGGGGTAGGAAAGCTGAGGATTTTGTACTTGAGCGAGATCGTTCTTCCAATCACGCGCTTGTAGTGTTTCGACTTCTTGCGTCCAAGGCACACCAATTCTCTCGGCACGTTTAATCATCATTTGTCTAGCTTGATGCTTGGCTAAGTTAGCTAAAGGCTGAATTGCCAGTATGCCATTCACCAAGCGGGAAGCTAAACCAGGATTAGTGTTTACAGCAGCAGTCATAAATTAGTTTGGATTTAACAGCCTTTTCTACTTATGACATACTTGCTAGACAGCAGTCTAGAAATGAATTGAATTGTATAACGGTAGTCTTCCTCCTTTGGCTTGCCCCAAGCAACAAATATTATAGAAAGTTTACATTTGGAGAACAGCAAAGTTCCGAGAAACTGTGAATTACGCCAGTTTAGAATTTATATTTTTATTCAGAGAATTTTATTCAAGACTGGTAAAATTTTGATTCTTAGCAACATCTGTCTCAACAGAGATGGCAAAAAACTGAGTGGCATTTATGAAGAAAATTACAAAAATTTCAGCTTATTGAGAGTCAAGTATGGCCAGAGCAAGAAGAAGAGCAAGTGGCTTTTTAAAAGATTTTCAAGAATTTGCCCTTAAAGGCAATGTAGTTGACTTGGCGATCGCTGTGATCGTTGGTGGTGCTTTTGGCAAGATTGTCACTTCCTTTGTTGAAGATGTAATCATGCCATTGATTAATCCCTTGGTTAGTTTTGCTGGCACAGACTGGAGAACAATCGCCATTGGCCCGGGAATCAAGATTGGTCACTTTCTTGGCGCAATAGTTGACTTTGTAATCATTGCCTTAGTCTTATTTGTAGCAATTCGAGCCTTACAAAAATTCAAGAGACAAGAAGAAGTCGCCGATGAACCCCTAGCAGACCCTAACCTTGTAGCCCAAGAAAGATTGACTGGCGCGTTGGATAGACTCAACCAAACCTTGGAAACTCGGAATAATCAAGTTTTGTAGTGGGGAGTGGGAGAGCAGGGGAGCAGGAAAGAATAATCAATACGCAATACCCAATGCCCAATGCCCCATGCCCAATGCCCCATACCCAATGCCCTACTTTGCAGCAGGCTTAAGAGCTAATAACATTTCTAATTCACTAGTAGATTTATCAGGGCTAATAGCGGTAAAACCAACACCGCGAATGGAATTCAAAATGGTGATGGTATCGGCGTTAGATGATACCAAACTATTGATCAGGGGCACAGTTTTAGTTTTGTCCATATCTAGGTAGAAATAGCCACCGTTGGGCTTTTGCAAAGAACCAGTCACGGCTTTGAAAGCGTCGCTAGTGTCAAGAGATGGATTTTTGCGATCGCTAACTGCGTCAGCAATGGGGCCACCAAGAGCTACAAATACAGTATCTTGGTCTAGCCAACCATGTGCTAATAAAGCTCCTTGTCGGGGAATTTGCCACTCAGTTACGTCTTTACCACCAATATTTCTATTGGCGACGTTGATTTGTTGGGTTTTGGCAAGGGTATCCAATTTTGTTAAAGTGGCTTCGGCAGTTTTGCGATCGCTAGTATCAAATACTAAAGCACCTCCAAAACCAACACTCGCTAATACTCCTTGATTTGATGGAATCGCACCAAAGGCGAATTCCCCATTCATCCAACCAAAAACATCCTTATCCAGGTCTATATTGACAGTTTTCAACTGTCCTCGCGCTTGTTCCAGAGCTTGCTTCATTTCTGGATAATCTTTTGACTGCTCTACTAGCACTTCCCAACCACGGCTGATGCCATTTCCGCTAATCAGAGCAAAGGTATCGGCAGGAAATTGCCCGACTATATTCCCAGGACTTGATTGATACTGAAATTTATTTAATTGTGGATCTAAATTAGCGATCGCTTTTACCCGCACTCCCGCATCATCAACTCCAACACCCGCTACCACAGATTTTATCTGCTTCAGTTGTGTCAGGGTTTGTGGCGGTAACTGCTTTGCCTGCGGATTTCCAGCAGTTAATTGCTGTATCATCTCGGCATAGTCTGGTACATAAATTTGGGCGAGGCTGTTTTTAACATCCACTCCTTTAAGAATGCTGCTAGCACCTTCTTTACTGGCAAAAGAAGACTGTCCCTTAAAGGTGTCAATTGCTTTTTCTACAGCTTGCTTTTCAGGGGCTAATACCAACTGACTATCATTTAAAACTACGCTATACGTCGGCTTGCCATTTTGTGTAGTTTCGACAATTTTTTGACCTTGATAGTCAGATTCCTGTAATTTCACTCCTTTTTGTGACTTCAATTTGTTAGCAAAATTCAAGGCGCTGAGTTTGTCCTTGATTCCCACCACTATCAGGATATTTGATTCCTGCTGTAAATTTGTTGGTACATTAGGTGCCCCAGAGGGTACCTTTAACTGTGCTGGTTTGACGGGATTTGGTGGCAATACAGCAATCATCACACCACCAGCCCAAGGCTTTATGTCTTGTTCATAAGAAACGTTACTGTCACTGAACATTTGCTTATTGAAATCTTCCAGACCTTTTGCCACTAACTTTTGTGCTTCTGGAGTGCCAAACTGCTGTAATTTTGCCCAGGCTTGAGAGTCAGTAGTAATATAAGTTGCCATCAGTGCTGTTGAAGGTACTACTTTAGCACTGCCTAGAGCGTCTGATGTACCTACTGGTGAGCCTTTAAAGTACGTATAAGCCGCTATACTTCCTACGACAACGACGGCAGCACCAACAGCAGGAATGAGAAATTTTGATTTACTTTCAGGCATTTTGTTATCCTCTTTTGCTCAGATTGTCACCGAGATTTATACAAGTGTCACTGTAGAGTTTTCGGATTTATAATAATTTCCGCTAATCCATCGCTAGACTAACCCATGACAAAAGGATTCAGCAGCACGCTGATTGACAAGCTGCACATCTATCTCCTACTTGCAGACAATTATTGCTTTTGACATCCATTATTAATCGGATATTAATTATAAAGATTCTCAGTTAAACGTGACGTCTCAATCAGCAAACATCCAACTTAAAAGTGATTTTTCACTACAAATGGGTTTTTGCAAATTAAATACATAGCAATCCTATCTGATTTGTAAAAATTGCAAGGGTAAGATTCCCGACAACTCTTATGAAGTTGAGAATCTCAATTGTTTACGAATGATTTCAGATTGCGATCGCACTTGGATCTCACAGTTCATCTATGCAGCAAACAAGCTAGCGATGTCTACGACGGGCTATTCGGCGTCGCCAATTTGTTAAAGAGGTTAACAGGATTTGGGAAGCGCAACGTCAATCTACAAGCGTTCTCTCTGAGCGACTTTTACGGGCACTCGCCAATACAAGAGTTTTTACGGAGACAGAAATCGGTTATTGTACTCTCGCACAACTGGTATCCTGCATTTATGGTATTTACTGATAAAATTAGTAATCCTACAAATTAGCGGTCTAAAATTACTCTCAAAAATACTTCAACCAGATGAGGAGCGAATCTGCAAATGATATGCTGTTCATTTTAAACAAAATAGCGTGTTTAGCAGCAAGCTATCCTAAAGTTATAAAAATAATTAGGAGTATTTGTACTTAATGAGAATCTATCGAGGTGCAAGAGACTCTTGACTCAATACCAAATGCAGAACATCAGCAAAAGTAAATGCGGCAGGGATATGGAAAAAATTCCACGATCGGTTGCCGATCTTTGGAAATTCGGGTGAGATTAATTTCAATCTTCCAATCCCAAGGTGAGAAGTCACCTCCATAATGCCCTGTTGAGGGAAATACATCAGATACCGCTATTTTACTTAACTACATCCAACCAAGCCAGACTTTTCAGGATTACAAGGTCAGTAAGCATCAATGTCGCAGTCTTATTTTGATACAGATAATAACGGACACAAACCTTTTGAGTTACCGGGAGCAAGACCACACTACAACCCCGATCGCCCCGGACAGGTAGAGCATATTTTTCTCGATCTCAGCCTGGATATCCCCAAGCAAAGCTATCAGGGCAGTTGTAGCATTCGCCTCTTGCCAATCCGTAATGGTATTGATCGTTTGACATTGGATGCTGTCAATCTAAATATCGAGTCTGTGCAGGTGGACGAAGTGCCACAAAATTTTGACCATGACGGGGAACAGCTTTCTATTCAACTTTCTCAGGCAACCCAAATTGGTCAAGGCTTGCTGATTGCGATCGCTTACTCGGTGACAAAACCGCAACGCGGTATTTATTTTATTCAACCAGATAAGCACTACCCTAACAAACCTACTCAAGTGTGGACTCAAGGGGAAGACGAAGACTCTCGCTTTTGGTTCCCCTGCTTTGACTATCCAGGACAACTGTCTACTTCGGAAATTCGTGTCCGCGTTCCCAACCCTCTCGTGGCGATTTCCAACGGCGAATTGATTAACACCACAGAAGATGGCGATCATAAAATCTACCATTGGTTACAGCAACAAGTTCATCCTACCTACTTGATGACTTTAGCAGTAGGTGATTTTGCTGAAATTCGAGATGAGTGGAACGGTAAAGCTGTCACCTACTATGTAGAAAAGGGACGGGAGGAAGATGCTAAACGCAGCATGGAAAAAACTCCCCGAATGATCGAATTTTTGAGCCAAAAGTATGGTTATCCATATCCTTTTCCGAAATACGCCCAAGTTTGCGTTGACGACTTCATCTTTGGCGGCATGGAAAACACTTCCACAACACTGTTAACAGACAGATGTTTGCTAGATGAACGTGCCGCCTTAGATAACCGCAACACTGAAAGTTTAGTCGTCCACGAACTCGCGCACCAGTGGTTTGGCGATCTGGTGGTGATTAAGCATTGGTCTCATGCTTGGATTAAAGAAGGGATGGCTTCTTACTCTGAGGTGATGTGGACAGAACAGGAATATAGTTTAGAAGAAGCAGCTTACTATCGTTTATTGGAAGCTCGTCGTTACTTAAGCGAAGATAGCAGTCGTTATCGCCGTCCAATGGTAACGCACGTTTACCGAGAAGCTATTGAACTTTACGATCGCCACATCTACGAAAAAGGATCTTGTGTCTATCACATGATTCGGGCCCAATTGGGAGATGAGTTGTTTTGGCAGGCAATTCAAACATTTGTCCGAGATAATGCCCACAAAACTGTAGAAACAGTAGACTTACTTAGGGCGATTGAAAAGGCAACCGGACGTAATCTTTTGTTTCTGTTTGACCAATACGTTTATCGTGGTGGTCATCCTGATTTTAAAGTAGCTTACTCTTGGGATGGAGATGCTCATTTAGCAAAAATTACAGTCACTCAAACCCAAGCTGATGAAGGTAAAAATGGCAGTAAGGATTTATTTGATTTAAAAATACCTATTGGTTTTGGCTATACCCAACAAGAAAAAGTGAGGAGTGAGGAGTTAGGAGTTAAAAATAATTCCAAACTCATAACTCCTAACTCACAACTCAAAATTTTTACTGTCCGGGTGAATGAACGCGAACAAAGCTTCTACTTTCCTCTAGAAAATAAGCCCCAATTTATCAGCTTTGATGTTGGAAATAATTACCTAAAAACAGTAGCTTTGGAATATCCAATCGCGGAGTTAAAAGCACAGTTAGAATTCGATCCCGACTCAATTTCGCGTAGTTATGCAGCAGCAGCTTTGGCAAAAAAAGGTGGGTTAGAAGCGATCGTTGCACTGTCTGCATCGCTAAAAAATGACCCATTGTGGGGTGTGCGCGTGGAAGTGGCGAAACAACTAGCCCAAATCAATTTAGATCAAGCCTTTGATGGTTTAATTCCTGGGTTAAAAGATAAAAATGCTTACGTGCGACGAGCTGTAGTGGAAGCACTTACTCAATTCAAAACTGCTGAAAGCTATAAAGTTGTTAGAGGGTTAGTGCAAAAGGGCGATCCCAGTTATTACGTGGAAGCAGCAGCTTCTCGTGTTATCGGGGCGATCGCCTCATCAAACTTGGAAGAAAAACCCAAGGAAGACAAGGTGTTAAAGCTGCTGAAAGGCATTTTAGAAGAAAAGGCGGGTTGGAATGAAGTCGTGCGGAGTGGGGCGATCGCTGGTTTAGCTGAATTCAAAACTTCGGAAGCAGCTTTAAATCTGCTGCTAGAATACACCAAACTCGGTGTGCCACAACCCCTACGTTTAGCTGCAATTCGCGCTTTAGGAAAGATTTCTGTAGGTCAAAGTCCGGTTAATTTGGAACGGATTTTAGAAAAATTAACAGAACTAGCCAAAGAAAGCTTCTTCTTAACGCAAGTGTCGGTAGCAGCAGCATTAGGACAAATGGAAACACCTAAAGCAGCGGGGATTTTGCGATCGCTAGCTGAACAAACAGCTGATGGGCGTGTACGTCGCTCTGCTGAGGAAGAAATTTCCAAGGTGCAAAAGAACATTGGTTCAGAAAAAACCCTGCGTCAACTGCGTGAAGATTTCGACCAACTCAAACAACAAAATCAGGAATTGAGGAGCCGTTTAGAAAACTTGGAGGCCAAATCTAAATAGCATTACATGATAATTAAAAGTCGGTAATTGGTAATTGTGGCAAAACTACTACCAATTACCAATGTTTTAGTTGATGCTGTAATTTTATTTTCCACTTAAATCATAGGTATAAATAAACATAGTACTAAGATCCCCGACTTATGTTAAAAGTCGGGGATCTTTATATTGTAAGCGGTTACTGAGTTTCAATTTGCATATATAGGTACATATTTATATTTATATAAATTAAAGTTAAGAAAAGATAAAATCATCTCAAACTTGGATAAGTAGTTGTAGTTTTATAAAGTATAATTAAGAAAAAGATAAACAAATCTAGGCAGTAACAGATGCTAAAATCGCCTCGATCGCTACCCCAAAGGGTAGAGTTCTAGTTATTTTAGACAGAAGACTACCGCTATCCTGAACTTACAACTAACTTGTAAGTCAGGAGAAAAACAATAATTGTAAATTTTTCAGTTGAAGAGGCAAAAAAAGGCGTGGGTCAGTATCAACCTGCTCAACTAAAACTCTATAATCCAGATGCGATCGCTCGCTACTATAGCTCCCGTCCTTGGCTAGCCTGGGGGCGACTGCTGAGAATTATCTCCTCTTTTGCAGGATTTATATTCAATCTGAAGTGGGACGAGTGGCAAGATAAAGTTGAGCAAAACAAGGGTAAACGAGCTATCCAGTTGCGAGAACTGCTCACCCGCCTCGGCCCGACTTTTATTAAAGTTGGTCAAGCCCTCTCTACCAGACCTGACCTGATACGCAAAGACTTCTTAGAAGAACTGATCAAGTTACAAGACCAGTTACCACCTTTCGATAATGCGATCGCTTACCAGATTATCGAAACAGAACTAGGTCGTCCAATTCACGAAAGTTTTAGCGAACTGTCACCTCACCCAGTCGCTGCTGCTAGCTTGGGTCAGGTGTACCGGGGTCGTCTGGTTAGTGGCGAAGAAGTCGCCGTAAAGGTGCAACGCCCTAACTTACATCCGGTAATTACACGCGACCTATATCTAATGCGTTGGGCAGCAGGTTGGCTAGCTCCTTGGTTGCCTTTAAATCTCGGTCACGACCTAACTTTAATTGTGGATGAGTTTGGCACAAAGTTATTTGAGGAAATTGACTATATTAATGAAGGCCGCAACGCCGAAAAATTTGCTAGCAACTTCCACAATGACCCACAAGTAAAAGTTCCAGGAATTTATTGGCGTTATACTAATACCCACGTTTTAACCTTGGAATGGATTAACGGCTTCAAGCTAACGGATACTCAACACATCCGCGAAGCAGGTTTAGACCCAGAAGCAATCATCCAAATTGGCGTTACATCAGGATTGCAACAGCTTTTAGAATATGGCTTCTTCCATGCTGACCCTCATCCTGGCAATTTATTTGCTGTACCCGATGGTCGTATGGCTTATATTGACTTCGGCATGATGGATCAGTTGGAAGAAAGCACCAAAGAAACGCTGGTCGATGCACTAGTGCATTTGGTTAATAAAGACTATACCGACTTAGCCGAAGACTTTGTAAAATTAGGGTTTCTGACTCCAGACACGAATATTTGCCCGATAGTGCCAGCATTAGAAGCGGTGCTAGGAAACGCTATTGGTAAAAATGTCAAGGATTTTAACTTTAAAACTATTACTGATGAATTTTCGGAACTGATGTACGAATATCCTTTCCGAGTTCCGGCAAAGTTTGCTTTGATTATTCGTTCTCTAGTTACCCAAGAAGGTATTGCCCTTAGCCTTAACCCCGATTTCAAAATTGTGGAAGTGGGTTATCCCTATATAGCGCGGCGGTTGCTGACAGGGGAATCGCCGGAATTACGACGACGATTATTGAATGTGTTGTTCAAAGATGGTAAATTTCAGTGGCAGCGGTTAGAGAATTTAATTGCGATCGCTCGTACCGATAACAACTTTGATGTATTGCCCACAGCGCAGATGGGGTTCCAATACTTAATGTCGGCAGAAGGCAAGTTTCTAAGGCGACAGTTGGTGCTTGCTCTCACCGAAGATGACCGCCTCCATACCGAAGATGTCCAACGCCTGTGGAATCTGGTTAAAGATGACTTAAAACCGGATCGTTTATTAAATGTAGCGATCGGGATTTTAACAGAATTATCCAGAGAAGGTGCAGCCGCTATTCTGCCAAAAGCGACATTACTTGGGTCTTTTGCTGAGAACCAGTCAACAAATAAAAAGTAAAAAGTCTTTAATATAAATTAGGAGTTTTCATGTATTATTTTCCTGAGCAACCGCCTTACTTTCTCTTAGTTGTTGGCTTTTTGATAGCATTAACATCTGGTTTGGCATTATCTGGCACTTTGAAAGTAATTGTGCAGAACTGGCCAAGCGAACGAGCAGAAAATACTCAGCCACGTTCCTCACTGAAACAATTACTTGTACCATTTATCGGCATAACAGGCGGTACTTGTCTATTTATGTCTTCAGGTTTAGAAATATTTGGCTTTCCCTCATCCTTGGCTTTAGGAGTCGGTTTACCAATTAGTCTATTTACTTGTTTGCTAGTTTGGTTGCAGTTGGGAAGTATGATGACCTTCATACAACGCGAAGGGATGCAATCTTTAGATTTAGATTCTTTTTCTTAGAAGAGGGTTAAATAGTAGGAAGCCTCACAAATATCTAAATTACCGTAAATACTCACCGCCAGCAATGATGCTCTACTAAAAATGAGATCGTTAACTAGTGGTGAATAATTATTTTTTACTGAAATTTCATCATTCCAATATTTAATTGCGTTAAAATTACCTTCCTAATTAGTGAGCAATAGATAAGCTAGAAAATAAAAAACATTTTGTCCACTTTTGCTTAATTAGTTAGTCATTTTATCCTTTAAATTACGATAATTAAGCTTAATATTGTTGACTTTTCGATTGAAAAAACTTGTAGTAGTCTTTTGCAAACGCATTAGCGGACTCTCACGCCTAAAGCTTTTGGGTCTTTGTTCTGGTGAGTTTAAATATCTATAATGCAAAAATATATCTCGATATGGAATATCGATATCTTCACCAGCGCAAAGTTGAGTAAAGTGTGGTGAACTTATACTCATATAGTGCAGATATGTCAGCCGCCGTCCTTGGTCGTAAAGGATGTTATCTACCACATCAAATTGAGAACTCCAATGGTTGCCAGTTGCCTGTTCGCAGTCATGAAAAGCAAAATTATAATAGGAAATTCCACTTCTCAATACCATGTAGTTAAATAAAGATTGGTCAGGGCCTCCAAGAGCCATGACATCAGCTTCACTAACCTGTAATTTGTCGAGTAGGTTTGCTAATGTAGCTTGAGAAAAAATATGTTTTTTAGTGGCAAACCAACCTGCACAAAATATATAAGAATGCAATTTTTCTTGGTCAAAAATTTGCTGTATAAGTTCTGGTGAACCATCAAAAATATATTTCAATTCAGATTTATATTGAAAATCATTTGTTACCCAATCATATTTATCTAATTTTTCATATATATAGTCTATAGGCCCCATAAGGAGCGTATCTGCATCAAAATAAATAAATTTATCAAAGGGACCATCTAAACCACAAAGCTTACGATGCATTGGTAGACGATAAAGTTCTGGAAGCCCCCATTTTCGCCAAGTTTTTTGTGCCCTTGAGTGATTTTGCCAGACCTGGGTTGCAAAGTTATCCCAATAAGCTATAGAATCAGAATCTTCAAATAAAGTAACATTATCTCTAGATGCAATCTCTGCCTTTACTTTGTCTAACTGCTCATTATATGGAATTATACAAATAGGAATTTTCCTACCAGCATTAGCTTCCATACTATTGAGTAACGCCACTAATTGGTCATAGACAACATCATTGGCTAGGATATAAATACCATCAATCATTGGGATACTCCTAATATTAAGTACGCGCAGAAACAAAGGGAAATAAACGGCGAGTCAGTTTGGGAATGAAGGCAAATTTACCCTCATGCAGATAACGATAGTGTTCCCACAATTGCCAATAGGGACTACCAGTTTTCATCCGCGTACCAGCCCAGTGAAGATATTTGAGTCGTTGTCCTCGGTCATACAAGGCGTAATCTTGCTGTTGGAAATTTCGCGAACCAGCCCAACTACCAGGCCCTCCCCCAGGAATTTTTACGAGATTTCCACGTTTGGAAATTAATTTAAGAACAAGATAATTTAAAATTGGTTGGTCTGTAACTCCTTCAGAAAAATCGAAATATTCACGATGTGCGGCACACTCGCGCAAAGCTTCATCCATTTGTTGTTCGGTAATAGCTCCTTTTCTCGAAGCCCAAAAACCGCTATTGAAAACATCTTGAAGTTGGGCATCGGAAAAAATTTGCTGCTCTTTCACAAATGGGGAAAAAATATTTCGCAGCTTTTCATTAGCATGATGGTAATCACAGCAGAAGAAATCGACTTCTGAAAGTTTGTCTAAATTGTCGGCAATTTTTTCAAAAACGACAATATCCGTATCAATATAAATAAATTCATCTAAAGGCCCAAACCACGCCACCAATTTACGCATTTTGTTGGGTAAGGCAAGGAAATCTCGGTCAAAAATTTCGCCGATGCGTTTGGTAAATGTATCAATAAGTTCTAAATCTGGGAAAATTTGGACGTTGTGTAAGGTAGCAAGCTGTTCTGCTACCTTGTGATAATTGTCATTAAAAGGTATGAGATAAATGGTAACTTCTGGGTCAGAGTAACGAATGCTATTGAGTAAAGCAATAGCATTATCGATAACGCGGTCATTGGCAACTATATAAATGCCCCTACTCATAAATTATCCTTGTTTAATTAACTTAAATTTTTGCAAAGCTCTGGTAAGTAAATTTGGTACTGGAGCGTCATTATAATTTTTAGGTGGACTGGTAAATACTGGACGCTTTTCTGGTTCGTGTAAGTAACGATAATAGAGAAATAACTCTCGATAGGGAAACTCAATATTTTCTCCCGCACAGACTGCTTGATTAATATTAGGAGGAATCCCAATGTAATGGAGATAAGTTAGTTGATTAGCGCGATCGTAAAGAATATGTTCTCGTTCCTCGAAGTGTTTGGAGCTAGCAGAGCATCCTGTTTTTTCATTATCTGGCAATTGGCGAGCAAAGTTATAAATAGAAAGATTAGACCTCATTACCATGTAGTTGATTAATGGTTGTTCGCCAGCACCACCATACAAAATTTCTGACTCGCCATTTTGTAAATGTGATATTAGCCAATCTCTTTTTTCTGAGTCAAATAGCCCTTGTTTTGCACCATAAAAGCCTGAGCAAAATATTTCGGAATCAATGCGTTTTTGCTCAAAAACTTTTAGTAATTTGGGAGAATTAACATTATATATTTTACTAACGTCTGTAAATTGGAAATCGTAGACGACAAAATCATAACTATCTAGCTTTTCAAACACTGCTGCAAGTGACTTCATTACCAATGTGTCTGCATCTAAATAGATAAACTTCTCAAATGGCCCATCAAAAGCGCAGAAACGACGATGAGCGCCATAAAGACGGGATTTACTTCGATTCAATCGTTCTGGGGCTGCTGCGAGCATAAATTGATCCCAGCGGTTGATTGATTCTCGGTCGTCGTAAAGAAATACATTGGGGCGTTTCGCTATTTCATCAGCAATTCGTTGTGTCCGATCGTCAAAAGGATAGATACAAACAGGAGTTTCTGGGCCTAAGATAACATCAATACTGTTGAGCAAAGCCACCAGTTGATCGAAAACATAATCATTGCCAAGGGTACAAATACCATTCATAATTTATGAGTGTTGATCGACAAAGTTTGATAACCAGTTAAGCAGGTTTAACTTGTGTAAAATGATTTGACGCGCTTCTGCGATCGCATCCTTGGCAGCATACCAAGCATCAGGTGTAGCTGTCACTTCTTGGATGTAGGCAATGCCTTTTTCATCTAAACTGGGCAACCGCAAAAAACTACCAGGCGGCAATAACTTATCAGCAGCCGGGCCGCCATAGTAAATTGGTAAACACCAAGCAAGTAAACTATCCCAAAGTTTCTCACTCACATACCAATTATTATCAGCATAATTTTCAATTGCCAGATTGTAATAGTATGGTGCCATGCCATACCATTTGTTACCTAGTTCTCCCGAACTGTTCGCCCATTCTGGTAAGTTACGCCCATACAAATCAAATTTCATGCCACTAGATTGCAAAGATTGTAAAAAATCTAAACGCTGGCGATGATTGGCTGTGCGGCTAATTCCCGAAGTAATCCAACTACATGGGGCAACTTTTGGGGGCGGCGGCATTTCATTTAAATCTTGAAATGAATTTGAGTGATACCAAATAGCAGGCATATAGTCAGGAATGGGAGCAAAATCATCGGGGCCAGAAACGTAGCCACAATACTTCTGGGCTTCTTGATAATTATGATTAGTTATTTTTAGAACTTCATCTAAAGGCGGTTCTCTAAGCAAATAAATAATCCGCTCTTTGTTAACGCCACGCAGTAGAGATTCAACATTTACTACTGGTTTTTGCTGCTGTTTGCGAAAACTATCTAACCAAGATTTTTGTGGCGGTGCTTGAGGAAAATCAAATTGATATAGCAGCATAAAGTCTGGCTTTTCTGCCATTTTCAACATTTGAATATTGTTCCAAACACCAAAGTAGTGCGGAGTTTGTTGCCATAACCAATCTTTATTTTTAGCAAGGCCTGAATAGCTGCTAATCATGCCAACAGTTTTAATAGTCATAAATCGTATTTATTCAGTTATTTTTGTACCGTTACCCTAAAATTGGTGGACGTTGATCCTCTTCTACATAGCTTAATATTTTGGTAATTCTATTCTCCCAAGAAAATTGCTGGGCAAAATCTATACTAGCTGCATAACCCTCTATTTTTCTGGGATAAGTTTCTAAAGTATGTTGAATGGATTGGGCAAGTTTTTGCGGGTTATCTGGTGTACACCAACTGGCAATCAAAGGTGATGTTTTGAATTCCATTAAAGGTGGAATTTCAGTTGCAACTATAGGAGTGCCAGCAGCCATGTACTGAAAAAACTTAACTGGATTCGTGAAATCTGCTGATTTTCCAGCGCAGTGAGGATGAACCAAAATATCAGCTGCTTGAAACAAGCTGACTAATCGTTCTCGTGGAAGTATCCAGCCTAAGAATTTAACGTTTTCGACATTTTTATCTCTGGCTATTTGTTGATATGCTTGTACTTGTGCTTCTGTTCCTCCTGTGATGACAAACTGAATTTCTGGTAATTCTTTGGCGGAATCAATTAAGAGATCGACTCCTTTGAAAGGATACAAAGCGCCTGAATAGACAACTAAATGCTTACGTCCATTTATAAGCAATTCTTGCCGCCACCTTTCGGCTGATTCGGGCTGTCTGATCGAAAATGATTGATTGAATCCGTTATGTAGCCAAACTACTTTTTCCGGTGGCATTCCATTTTCTATTAGGCTTTGCCGGATGGGTTCTGACTGAGTTATAGCTATTTTAAAATAGGGACTGTGAACAATTTCTTGCTCAAATTTTCGGTCTTGAAAGTAGTGACGTTCATAAATTGTCGGAACTTTATTTTTGACTGCGGCTTTGACAAAGTTCCAATCTCGCGTGTGGACAACTTTAGTATGAGGTAGGATATGAACTGGTAAATAATATTTAGTTACGACTGTACTAGAATTAGTAAATTTACCACCGATTCGATCGATAGGCCAAGGCATTGGCAATGCTGCAATTTTGAGTTTTTCTTGAACATCGTAAAATTCGATAAATTCTTTTCCGGGTCTTTTGGGCTTATAAGGATAAATTAACGATAGTAGATTAACATAAGAATTTTTTTTATCTTGATAAATTAAAACTGACGAGTAGCCTAAGTTAGCTGCGGCGTTGGCACAAAGAACATCATGAATTTCGTGTGCTGTGTCCGGCTTGAATGATAGCTCTCCGGTGTAGAAAATATATTGATTTTTCTTGGAAGAATTTACCATTTTTTTTGGGGATGATAAGTTTTTTAAGATTGGGGTATAAGTACTTTTGTTCCTGACATTAATTAAAATTAAACTTTATTTTCAAAAAGCTTTAATACATCTAATAGGTAAATAGCAGATTGATAAGATTCTGCAATTAATAAATTTTGTTTTTGGGGTTCGGATTCTAATTTATCGGCTAGCAAGTGCAGAGAGCTAATTAGAGGATAGAGACGCGTGCGAAACTCATCCGAGATATGACTAAAGTTTTGATATTGGTTATGTTCATCTTGATTTTGGTCTATATCTGACGATGACTGCCAGTTAATTTTCAGGTTAACTACATCGCTGAAAAGATCGATAGCGTTGAGAACTCTTAAGGCTGAGTTGTATGATTGGTCAATTAATTCCTGGCGTTCTTGAGAATTGTCTACTAGATCGTCAACTAATAGTCCGAGGAAACCAATCATTGAGTTAAGCCTTGTACGCAGTTCGTGAGAAACGCGATTAAAGCTGGGATTAGTTTTGGTGGAAATTTCAGTCTGATCGGCAAATTGCATTGAGTAGAGGCGTGAGTAGTAACCCCCTTTTTGTAAAAGTGTTTCATGGGTTCCTACTTCTACCACCTGTCCTCGATCTAAAACGGCAATTTGATCGGCTTTTTGGACTGTGGAAAGGCGGTGAGCAATGACAAGGGTTGTCCGATCGCGACTTAAGTCGTCGAGTGCAGCTTGTACTAAGCGTTCGGAAACGGTATCTAAAGCGCTGGTGGCTTCATCTAAAATCAAAATTTCTGGATTTTGCAGGAGGGCGCGAGCGATCGCTAATCTTTGCCTTTGTCCACCAGACAACATCACACCGCGATCGCCAATTTGACTGTCAAATCCTTGAGGTAATTTATCAATAAATTCATAAGCATTTGCTCGTTTGGCTGCTGAGATAATTTCATCTTCAGTAGCTTCCGGTCTTCCATAAGCAATGTTATTTCGCACCGAGTCATTAAAGAGAAATGTATCTTGACTGACAATTCCCATGTGCGATCTGAGAGATTTAATATCAAAATCACGCAGGTCTGTGCCATCGATAGAGATACTGCCAGATGTCGGATCGTAAAATCTGGGTAAGAGGTCAGCCAAGGTGGACTTACCTGCACCAGAACCACCTACCAAAGCGAGAGTTGTCGCACGGGGTAAAAATAAATTTACATCTTTGAGTACTAACTTTTCATGACTGGGGTAGGCAAAGGAAAGTAAATTAAAACCTATTCCTTCTTTTAGTTCTGTGTAGATTAGATTACCGTTTTTCATAAACGGCTTGCGATCGCGACTTAAAAACTCACTCACTATTTCTACGCTAGTAGCACTATTGGCAAAGCTACTACGAAGACTATTTAACTGAGAGACCAAAGGTAGCAGTCGCAGTAATACTAATAAATATGTCAGTAGTACCGTTGAAAGGAAAGAAATCTGGTTGGCAAAGAAAGTTTTACTCAAGAATACAATCAAAAGTAAAGCTATAACTCCCATCACCTCACTTATCGGCCCGATCGCTTGTGAGTTTACCTGAGATTGAAAATCTGCTTTTTCGCGATCGCGGATTAATTTAGTAATTTTTTGATATTCTCTGTCTTCATTGGCAGTTGACTTTACTAAACGAATTCCATTCAATGTTTCTAAAACACTGATGGAATAAGATGTAGACATTTCTGATAGTTGTTGACCAAATTTTTTCGCTCTACTAATTGTGTATTGATTGATTAATGTTATAAAACCCAATAAAATTGTTGCTGCGATGGTTAGCTGCCAAGAAATTGCTAATAATAAACCAACGAAAACTAAAATTGTAATTATTAAAATAATTAAATTGATAATACTCCCGATAGCGCTAGAAGTGCGGGCAGTTTCCGAACCAAGGCGATTAATAATATCGCCTACTTTCGTTTTTGAATAATAGTCTATATCAATATCTAGCAATAGCTCTAAGCTAGCTTCGCGAATATCCGCATTTAATCTCCGAGTGAAAACACTCGATGTTAAAATACTAAAATAACTAGATAAGTTTTTTAAGAAAATTATTAATATAATTATTCCAGCCATTCCCAAATTCCGAGAATTTTCGGGAAGATTATCAAATGGAAACATTACAGCTTTGAGAATCGGAGGAAAACCAGTTAAATCTACTGGTTGTCCGACAATTCTCAAAATTACTGGCACAATCAAAGTTACACCGACACCATTAAATAAAGCACCAGAAAATCCCAACAGCATTGTTAGGATAATTAAACCTGGATAGGGTTTGGCGAATCTTAGTATTAGTTTTCTGGTAGACATTGGGTATTTTTATGCAAATTTAACTTAATTAATAATATTATTCACAACTGAGCAATTACTGATTTGAGCACAGAAGCCATAGCCTCGATGCTATAGTGTTCCACACATCTTTCTCTTGCCTTGATACCTTTCTGGTTTGCTGACTCTAAATTCTGAAAAATCAATTGAATTTGTTCAGCAATTTGCTCAGGACAACCAGGCTCGACTAAATAACCAGTATCACCTAAAAGTTGGGGAATATCTCCAACGCGTGTTGATAATACAGGTTTAGCCATTGCCATCCCATCTGTCAACTTCAATGGAAATTGAGCGCGAGTTTCTGGAGTATCTCGCTGGGGAACAACTACAATGTGAGCAGCTGCTACCAAGTCAGGCATAACGTCGGCTGGATACTTAGGTAATTTGATAATCCAACGTCCCCACTTTTGTTGAAGTTGTTTATCATAATCATCATAAGGACTACCACCTACAATTACTAGTCTCAAGTCTGGTTGATTAAGTTTATCGAGCGCGATCAGAACATCTTCTAAACCTTTATAAGGTCTTGGCGCACCAGGAAACATTAAAATCCGATATTCAGATAAACCATAACGATTTCTACTAGACTCAGCATCATATTGAGCGGGATCGAATAAGGAAACATCTTTGCCATTCGGAACAAATGTACCACCAAAACGCTGCTGCAAAAATTTAGTATGCACTGTCACAGCATCAGCGTGACTTACCAAACCTTCCATCCATTTCACATATAAAGTATGATGAGGATTTTTGAGTGCGCCCTGTGGTTTCAACAAATCCCTAGCTAATTCTTTGGGTGTAGGATGATAATGCCAGTTATCACCGCCATGCCAGCTAAGTTCCCAATCATCTATATCTAAAATTAATGGCTTTCTAGTAAATATTTTCCTTAATAGTCCAACTCCAAAACTTGCTATTTGTGGTTTGATAGCATAAATTATATCGCCATTTATTTTTGGTAAAAATTTTTGAATTTCGCCAAAAAACTCTGGAAAGTCTTTGCCTGGTAAATTATAAACGTTGAATTCGGATGATAAATTTAAATAAAAGTTATTTCCAAATAAAAAACCCATAATTTCAACTTCATATCCTAACTGATTAAGAGCTTTTGCTATCAAGTATGCACGCAGAATTGCTGCACTTGATAAATCGGAAACCAACAAGGATATTTTAGAAAAATTTTTCACTATTTTTATACTTATTTTTATTTAATTTTCCCAATATTTGTCAGATGTTGCTAAATCTGCAAATATTAATTTAATTTGTTTTGTCGGAGTTGAAGCAACTAAAGAAATTCGGTGTCAATCCATCAAGATATAAAGTTTTTCTGAGGAATTTTTAAGATTTCATGGTAAAGTGCCAACATCTCTGAAGCAACAGTATCCATTGTACGTACTGGCTGGATACCTTGACGTAACTTAGCTAGTAAATCAGCGTCTTTGGCTAAAGTTGCGATCGCTTGTGCCCATGCTTGGACATCTTTAGCTGGAACTAACCAACCATCGATGCCGTGACTGACTAACTCAGCAATCCCTCCTAAATTTGAACCTAGTACGGGAATGCCCATAGCTTGTGCTTCTAAGGCAACTATGGGGCCAGTTTCTAACCACTGCGACGGTATTGCTAGTATATCGAAACCTGCTAATGCGTCTGGTACTGCTTCGCGTGAAAGTGGTTCAGCAATCCGAATTCGGGGATCGCGAGCCGCGATCGCCATAACTTTTTCCCGATTGGCGGCACCGTATTTTCCCGGATGAGTAGCATGAAGAATTAACTCTACAGGTATATCATTTGGTAGACTATGTACCGCTTCTACTAAAACTTGTACCCCTTTAGTTTCTTGCCAGCGACCCAAAAAGCCGATTTTTAATGTAGAGTTTTGTAATTTGTTTGGTGTTACTTCACGTTTAAAAGTGTTAGCAACACCTTGCCGAGAGACAGTAAGTTTTTCGGGAGGAACCTTGTTTGCAACAAAAGCATTGTATTGCCAATTACTCGTTACAACAATGCGATCGGCTAGTTTTGCTAGTTGCATCAAATTGCGTCTATGTTGAGACACTAGGGTAGGAATACCAAGAGTTTTACCAAGCAGGCGTAGCTTGAAATTTTTAGAAGTAAGTAATTTTGTTTCTGCTGCGATGCCAACATCCAAGGGAACTTCACCTAAAGCCTTAAGCATCCAAGGCGATACTTGTTTTGCTACTCCCAAACATTGACTACAATTAACAGAGTCAATCAGCCCATTGCAAGGTTCTTCACCCCAGCGCATCATCGTACCACGCAGACATATAGGTTCAGGTATGTGGACGGTGACTACAGTAGCCATCCCTAACTGGCGGGCGAGAGCAAGATGATGTAAACCGCAGTCAAATCGCCATGAATGTTGATGGTATATATCGGCTCGATTGTTTTCTAGCCAATTAGCAAAAGTTTTAAAGCCGCCGTGGGGTAGCTGCTTGTGTACTTGTATCTTGCTGGGGTTAGGAAAAACAGGATAACGATAAACTGAAATGCCATTGTATTCGTAAGTATCTTCCTCTGTACCTTGTTTAGGAGCAGCGACAATACTTTCGAGTCCATGTACTTGTAAGCCATGCAGTAGTGAATCTAAGTATACTTCAGCACCGGCTGATGAATCTGGAAAATACCAGCTAGTTGTATGGATTAGCTTCATTTATGAACCTGCAAATGAAAAATTGGAAAGCTCATCTTTTTTTCACCACGATTGATTGCTCTATTTAGTTGTTATTAACATCTATCTTTTATAAATAATCCAAGGTGAATCTATAAAATTCCGTATTATCCGTATTAATAGTTAATATGTACAAATAAAAATTTTTCGATGACTGATTTGGTGTTTTTGAGTAAAAAAGACAATTTAGGACAAAAAGAACAGAATAAATCTAACTTAGCTTTTACACTTCCTCCCAGAGAAATTTTACTGATATACCCAAATCATAATTTATAGTTAATTAGCATAGTTTTAAGTATTATTACGGTTGTGTACTATCATAGTATTTATGGACTTTCTCAACCTTTTCTGATTGAGATATTTAAGATTGTTGAAAAGTTCCAAAGTATTTACTGGAAAGGGAGATATTGAGTGATGGAAGTAATCAGGCTTGAGGCACTCTCAGATAACTACATATTTTTGCTGGTGGATCGCCAGAAACAAATTGCTGCGGTTGTCGATCCAGCAGAGGCTGAACCAGTACTAAAGCAACTTGCACAGTTAAAAGCTGAGTTGGTGGCGATTTTCAACACACACCACCACAATGACCATGTAGGTGGCAATCAGAAATTAATAGAACACTTCCCGCAACTAACAGTCTACGGTGGCGTCGAAGATCGCGGGCGAATTCCCGGACAGCAGGTGTTTTTGCAACAAGGCGATCGCGTCCAGTTTGCAGATCGCACAGCTGAAGTTATTTTTGTTCCCGGACATACCCGCGCTCACATCGCTTACTACTTTCCCCCCGAAAAATCTGGTGAGACAGGCGATTTATTTTGTGGCGATACCTTATTTTCTGGCGGTTGCGGTCGCTTATTTGAAGGAACACCAACCCAAATGGTAGATTCTTTAACCAAACTACGCTCTTTACCAGATGATACGCGTATTTGGTGTGCCCACGAATACACTTTAGGAAATCTGCAATTTGCCCTCACTGTGGATGGCGACAATGCCGACTTACAAAAACGCTTCAATGAAGTGAAAACTTTCCGTAGTCGAGGAGAAGCTACCATACCCTCGCTGCTGGGAATGGAGAAGCAAACCAATCCCTTTTTACGTTGGGATCAACCATCATTACAATCAACCGTTAAGGGTAGCGATGGAGTGGAAACCTTTGCGCGGATACGGGAAATGAAAAATAACTTTTAGGTATTGGGCATTGGACGTTAGGAGTGCTGAGTGCTGAGTGCTGAGTGCTGAGTTAGGAGTTAAGAGTTAAGAGTTTTGTTTATCTCCTTGTCCCTTTGTCTCCCTTGTCTCCCTTGTCTCCCCTGCTCCTCTGCTCCCCTGCCTCCACTCCTCAACTTTCTAGCGCTAATAGTTGCGATCGCCCCCTTCCTTTCGCTAGGATCTGTAAGCTTTAGGGTATGGGCAAAGCTACTTGGGACAATATACTCATTTCAGGAGTTCTAAGTTCTGAAAAAACACTCGTTATTTAGGACTGTTTACTCAGCACTGGCTCAACGCCCTGCTACAGCTAACAGCACTGTTTTAGTGAGCTATGCTGCTCAAACCCACCCAAATTAATCATATTTTACCGGAAAAACGAAAAACGATGGCGAAACGCGTGCAGTTAGTTTTAAATCAGGATATCAGCAAGCTGGGAAAATCTGGCGACTTAGTGGAAGTAGCTCCTGGCTACGCTCGTAACTATCTGATTCCCCAGAAATTGGCAACCAATGCCACTCCTGGTATTCTCAAGCAAGTAGAACGCCGTCGCGAGCAAGAGCGTCAACGGCAATTAGAACTCAGACAACAAGCTCTTGAGCAAAAAGAATCTTTAGAAAAAGTTGGCAGCTTGACAATTGCTAAACAAGTTGGTGAAAACGAAGCAATTTTCGGTACTATCACCACCCAAGATGTTGTAGATGCAATTAAGGCAGCCACCGGTCAAGAAATCGATCGACGTGGAATTACCATCCCCGATATTAACCACCTTGGTACCTATCAAGCCGAAATTAAGCTGCATTCGGAAGTAGCGGCGCAAGTCGATATTCAAGTAGTAGCTAGTTAATCTCAAAAGAGGGACAAAGGGATAAGGGGGATGAAGGAGCAAGAGAAACTCCTAACTCTTGTACAGACGCGATTAATCGCGTCTCTAATCCTACACAGACGCGATTAATCGCGTCTCTAGCAAAATCTCAAAATAAAATCGTTTATGGCTGAAGAATTGAGTTTTCAAGGGCTAGGTAGCGATGCCAACGGCGGTCAACTACGCCTTCCACCACAAAATATTGAGGCGGAAGAAGCGATTTTGGGGGGTATTTTGCTAGATCCAGAAGCGATTAGTCGAGTTAGCGATCGCCTTCTTCCCGAAGCTTTTTACATTAGCGCTCACAAAGATATTTATCAAGCAGCTGTGAGGCTCCACACTCAAGGTAAACCCACAGACTTACTCTCTGTGACAAGTTGGCTGACCGACCATGAAATGCTAGCCCGGATAGGTGGTAGAAATAAATTAGCAACTCTGGTAGACCGTACAGTGTCAGCAGTTAACATCGACGCCTTAGCAGGGTTAGTCATGGAAAAATACCTGCGGCGACAATTAATTAAAGCTGGCAATGAAATTGTACATCTTGGTTACGAAACAGAAACCGAGTTACCACAAGTTTTAGATCGGGCAGAACAGAAAGTTTTCGGTGTTACTCAAGAGCGTCCCCAATCGGGTTTAGTTCACATTTCTGATACTCTAATTAATAATTTCCAGGATATTGAAGATAGAAATCAAGGCATCGCTTTACCTGGAATTCCCTGCGGATTTTACGATTTAGATGCCATGACTAGCGGCTTTCAGCGTTCTGATTTGATTATTATCGCGGGTCGTCCATCGATGGGGAAATGTTTGCATGAAAATGTGGAAATACTTTTGAGTGACGGGAGTATCTCAACTATTAAAGAAATATATCATCGTCGGCAAGCTGAGTTAATAACTTTAGGAAATGATTGGAAGTTTCATTTAACTCAAGCTTCAGCCTTTGTTAATGACGGCATTAAACCAGTTTTTAGTGTTACTACTCGCTTAGGACGATATATTGAAAGTACTATCACCCATCCTTATTTAACCATCAATGGATGGCGACAACTTTCAGAATTAAGAGTAGGGGATAAAATTGCTGTAGCTCGTAAACTTAATGTATTTGGTACAGAAACTATCCGCGAGTGTGAAGTTAAATTATTGGCATATTTCATAGGTGATGGGTGCTTAACAGATTCAACACCAGAATTTACTAATATTAACTCTCGCATCCAAAATGATTTCACATACGCTGTTATCAGCTTTTCACCCAAGTTGAAAGTTACGATAGAAATTAGGAGTGAACGCACCCCAATACTCTATGCAGCTATGTCTCAAGGGCAAAAGAATCCTTTAACAACATGGTTGGAAAACATAGGACTATGGGGCAAAAAAGCTGATACCAAAATCATTCCGCAAGCTATTTTTAAATTGGAGCGATCGCAACTTTCCTTATTCCTCAATCGTTTATTTGCAACCGATGGATGGGCTACAGTACTTACAAGCGGTCAATCGCAGTTAGGCTACTGTACTGTCAGCGAAAAATTAGCTAGACAAATACAACATTTGTTATTGCGATTTGGAATTATTGCCAGTCTGAAAAAACGCTCTGTGAAATATAAAGACACTCGCAGACAAGCTTGGCAATTAGATATTACTGATGCCCAGAGCATCAAAAATTTTATCTCAGAAATTGGTATTTTTGGCAAAGAAGAGGCATTAACTAAGGTCGCAGATGCAATAGCTAAAAAGAGATATCAAACAAATCGTGACCTCATTCCAATAGAAATTTGGGAACAGATAACAACAGCTAAAGGTAATGAACCTTGGACTCTTTTAGCTCAACGTGCCGGAATTCAAGGGTATTCAAATATCCATGTTGGGAAACGTGCTTTAACACGAGAAAGGCTTTGGATATTAGCAAGTACTTTAGAAAATTCGCCACTTCAACAGTTAGCAGCGAGTGATGTGTACTGGGATGAAATAGTTTCGATTGAATCGATGGGATGCAAACAAGTTTATGACTTAACAATCCCAGAAACACACAATTTTGTTGCCAATGATATCTGTGTTCACAATACCGCGTTCTGTCTGAATCTAGCTCATAATATCGCTGCTTCTTATAAGTTACCAGTTGCTTTTTTCAGCTTGGAAATGTCCAAAGAGCAACTGACGCAACGTCTATTAGCTAGTGAAGCGCAAATTGAAAGTAGTTATTTGCGAACTGGGCGGCTGAGTCAAACACAGTGGGAACCTTTAAGCCGTGCTATTGGTATACTTTCCGAGATGCCAATTTATATTGATGACACGCCGAATATCACAGTTACACAAATGCGTAGTCAATCAAGAAGACTGCAAGCTGAAATTGGAACTGAATTAGGATTAATTGTAATAGATTACTTGCAATTGATGGAAGGAGCAGGTGATAATCGCGTACAAGAATTATCAAAAATTACGCGACAACTCAAAGGTTTAGCGCGGGAATTATCTGTTCCAGTTATTGCCTTATCTCAGTTGAGTCGAGGAGTGGAAGCACGTACTAACAAACGCCCTATGTTATCTGATTTGAGAGAATCAGGTTCGATCGAACAAGACGCCGATTTAGTAATAATGTTATACCGCGATGAATATTACTCTCCTGATACTCCCGATCGCGGCATTGCAGAAGTAATTATAGCTAAACATCGCAACGGGCCTACAGGTACTGCGAAACTTTTGTTTAATCCACAGTTTACAAAGTTTCAAAATTTAAAAATTTAGCCAGAAAAAATAATCATTTGAGCAATGAATGAGCCTGATTTACTCATTAGTGATCTATTTTTGCCGAATAGTCATTCTCTATTTAATAGTCTTGTATCCATAATTAACTGGGATGAGCGTATACAGGCACGAAAAACAGCTAGCTTTGGTTCACCATATAATTACTCAAACATTTCTTACGACTCATGCCCGATGCTGAATGAGTTAATTCCTATTATTGATAGGCTTGAAAAACACTTTGGGTTTCGACCAAACAATTGTTTAGTCAATTATTACACAAATGGTAACTCAACAATGGGATTTCACTCCGATTCAATTGATGAACTCATGGACGATACTGGTATCTCTATTATTTCGTTAGGGGCTGAAAGAATAATTACATTTCAAAATAAACTAGACAAAACCATTGAACATAGTTACTTACTCAAAAGTGGTTCTCTACTTTTTATGTCTCAAAAGACGCAGCAATACTGGAAGCATGGAATTCTCAAGCAACCAGAAACATTCGGGCGTATCAGTCTGACTTTTAGGTTGTTGGTATAGTTGCGGCAGTCCGATTAAAGTTACAGATACTTTTTCTCATCTTTTCTAGCTATACTTCTGTCCCATCTGTAGTTTGAAATACCTAATTTATCTGATAGGGTATTGGGCATTCAGAACACAGAGAATAGAAACTTATGTTAATAACTCCTCCTTGTTCCCAGTACCCAATCCCTAGTCCCCAATCCCTATTTAACTCCCAGCAATTCCACTTCAAAAATTAGAGTGGCATTGGGTGGAATCACGCCACCAGCACCACGAGCGCCATAGCCTAACTCAGAGGGGATGATTAACTGACGAAGACCGCCTACTTTCATAGTGCTAAGTCCTTCATCCCAACCTTTGATTACCTGTCCAGCACCAATTTTAAAGCTGAACGGTTGACCGCGATCGCGTGAACTATCAAACTTAGTACCATTTTCTAAAGTGCCGACATAGTGAACTTCAACCGTTTGTCCCGGTTTAGGAGTCGCCCCAGTCCCCTCTTTTAACTCCACATACTTTAATCCAGAGGGAGTGGTTACGGCATTAGCATCAGACATAGGATTACTCGCTATTAAGATATTGTTTTCAGTTACAGTTGTGGAGGCTGGCGGCGTTTGGGTTAACTCGGCAGCAATTGCAGTATTCTGTTTACTACTTACTTGCCCCACAATCAAAAGCGCAACACATACCAGCATGAAGGCCACGCTGAGGAAAATTGGTTTCAAAATCAGTTCTCCTTACTTAGGTATCCTGGCAAAAAGATTACCAACAGGACACATTTAGTTTAAATCAGAAAGGGCATTCTAACGCCAAAGCTTATTTTCTAAATCGCGTAATTGACGCTCTAAACGGTCAATTCTACCCCTCAGTTCGTCCACTTCTGACTGACGAGCCACCCCCAAATCCTGCATCATGTTTCGCATTTGCCGTTGCATTTGCACATCGAAGTTTCCCTGTTCCGACTTTAACTGCTGGGCAATATCATCTATTACCGCCTTGGCTTGCTCAGGATTGAGCTTACCGTCTTTGACTAAATCATCGCTGACTTGCCGCAGTTTTTCTGCGACTATAGACGTTGTACCAAGACCCACCATCATTAGCTGTTGCAACCAGTTGTTGTTGTTGTCCATACTCCCTTCCTCTTATCTTATTAACCAGCCGACCCTTGCTCCTGAGTTTAGGCAATCAAGCTTCTTAAAGCGTAGTTATTCTAGCCTACAGCTCTATTTTGGCAAATTGGCAAGCACAAAGATAAGGATCAAAGGTCGTGATTATACAACTCCTCAAGTTTAAGGTTGCCCAGATTTATATATTTTGCAATGTCACAGGCAATTCCCTATAAATTACAAAGCTCACACTCACCCCTGGCGGTGAATGTGAGTAGTTCATGAGAAGATTTTATTTAGAAGGACGCACAAATTTGGATAACAGCGATCGCTAAATATCTAAGATTGATCGTTAAAGGAGAAGTTAAATTTGTGTACGCCATTTCTGAAAAGCGATCTCGTAATCCTCTGATTTACTCTGATAAACACTCCACCAATGAAAAAATAATCCTAACCCCCATCCTAATACTGGGAAAATAGCCCAAAAATAACTAGGACTAGTGATTAAATTTAAAAGAATGAGGAATAAATTCACCGCTACGAAAGAAACAAAGTGTGTCCAAAAGGCTCTGCGTCGGAAAGTATTAAATGTGTGTCGCGAACGTTCCTCTTCTTGTTGAACCAGCCACTTTTTTTCAGTTGCTTCCAAAATATTAGAAGAAATACCTAACTCAGATGCCATTTCTAAAAGCTGTTCTGGTGAAAATTCACCTTTGTCTTTACGAGTGAGTGCTTTTTGCAGGATTTGTTCTACATCTTCTGAATCGTAAGTCATTTTAATTACCTTATAAGTTTGTGTGTAAATGCGCCTTTGATTTCACGAAATTATCGATCGGCTTCGTTCAATTCAATTAGCAAATGTATCCACATTTGGCACTCAATACTTAGTGATATTCACAACACTATTATTTTCTCACAATTGATTTAGGGCTACTGTATTTGTCAATACCTCTATAATTGCTTTGGAGAGCGAGCTGTTACAGGATTAAGCCAAACTATTGTCATTATGGAGTAAAGGAGGCTGATAGCTCGATTCCAGGTAAAGAGCCAACTACATGTTACTGCCTCAATGAGTAGAAATCGCTGAAATCACTCTTTTGAATTTCTGAAAATATTAAATTTAATGGAAGATTTAAAATATCAGCAGAGGTGTACGCTACCTAGTAGTCTGTCCCATTAGTTACGAGGGGTGAATAAATTCGTAATAAGGACTTTAGTCCTGGATTTTTAAGCACGCTTTGTGCTTACTACAAACCCATAATATTTAATGGGACAGACCACTAATGGGAATGCGTCAATAGAGGACTCAATCAATGGGATATGTAATTGCTACTGCCAATATGAAAGGTGGTGTTGGTAAAACCACCCTCACTGTCAACTTAGCTACTTGTTTAGCTAAAAATCATGGCAAGCGGGTGCTTGTCCTTGATTTAGACAGCCAAATTAGTGCCACACTCAGTTTGATGTCGCCTTTAGATTTTGCCAAGCTTCGTAAACAAAGTAAGACATTTAGGTATCTGATAGACGAAGTTATCAATCCAGACCCCCAAGCAAAGTTTACAATTCAGGATATCATTCAATCCCAGGTTTGTAATCTTCCCGGACTAGATTTATTGCCGGGAGATATCGATTTATATGATGAATTTGTTGTTTCAGAAATGCTGCATCAGCAAGCAACTGCTTTGGGCGAACAAGACTTTGAAACGATTTGGAATCGTTTTGAAAGGGTCTTAATTAATAATATTTTAAAACCAGTACATCAAGAATATGATTTTATCCTTCTCGATTGCGCACCAGGCTATAATCTCTTGACTCGTAGCGCTTTAGCTGCCAGTGATTTCTACATACTTCCTGCAAAACCAGAACCATTATCTGTAGTGGGTATTCAACTCTTAGAAAGACGGATTGCCCAATTAAAAGATAGTCACGGACATGAAACCAAGATAGATATAAAAATGTTGGGAATTGTATTTAGTATGTCCAGTGCTAACCTGCTTACTGGCAGATACTATAAACAAGTAATGCACCGCGTTGTCGAGGATTTTGGTGTCGAAAAAATCTGTAAGGTACAAATACCAGTTGATGTCAATGTTGCTAAGGCTGTTGATAGTTTTATGCCAGCTGTTTTAATTGCTCCCCAATCAGCAGGTTCAAAAGCTTTCTTGCAATTAACTCAGGAGTTGTTGCAAAAGCTATAGCTCTAGTTAATTATTGATGAACAACACGATTTCCGATTTATTAAATTAGAGATATCAATGTAAAGACGTAGTAATGCTACGTCTTTACAAGGGTTTCAGGCAATGAATAATTGATTGTTGGAGATGTCTATGTCTATTAAGTAGGTCACAAATCTGAACCTTTCAATTTTTTAACGGTCTAAAGAAAGAGAATTTATACTTACTCAGTGAGAAACAAGCTATATGGAATAAATCTCAAATAACCAATTGAAAATTCTCTATTCAAGAAAGCTCTTTAGGCATAAGGTCAATCTAAAATCTAAAATCCCCAATTCAGTAACAAATAAGTTATCCTTTTTTAAAGTTCAGCAGTTATACGGAAGCTATAATTGGTGAGATTCAGCTATTGAGTGAAAAGGTCAGTAAATCTCACTAAGAAACAATGGTTAGTAACGATTCTGCACGGGCACAGAACAATGAGCACTTGCTAATGCGCCTACCACGGACTCTAAGTTATCTCGAAACCTGGGGCTTTGGGTTAACTGGTCATGTTGGATGGATTGGTACTGCCCCTATCATTCATGCAGCGTTAGGGCCGAAAGCTATCTTAGTTTGGTTTTTTGGCACGATTATCTCCTTTTTGCTTAACTTGCAGGTACAAAGTCTAGGTAGGCATTGGTCAGATGTTGCCGGAGGAACACCAAACTATACCACAAGGCTATTAAAGAAGTTTCCTGGCTTAGGCCGTTACGTAGCATTAGGATACTTTTTTAGCTGGGCAGCAGCACCTGCACTGTATGCAATTATTCTCACCAACTTAATTAAAGTCAATTTTGAAACATTAGGTATTTCTTGTCCAGAAACTTTCTTAAAAGTTTTATTTACAGCGATTCCATTTGTTTTAGCGTTCAGTGGCACCCGTGCTTTGGCGCTTCTACATTTATTTTTTGTATTTCCAGCGATTTTATTACTGTTATTGTTTTGTGTTCAAGGCGTATTATGGTTAGCCTTCTCATCTGCTAATTTTAATTTTCTCCCAACTAGCACCCATAGCCTGAGCTTTCAAGAATGGGCAAAATGGTTTTTTCTAGCTAGCTATTCAATTTATGCTTGTGAAACCACTTCTTCTTTTGTTGCTGATAGCCGCCACCCATATAAAACTTTAAAGTTTTTAACCGTAGCTGCTTGGTTAATTCCTCCGGTGTTTCTAGGTGGTTCTTGGGTATTAATGCGTTCGGTTCCAAATTCAACAATAGGTGAGGATGCGTTCTTAAATCTAGTAGCGGCTTCTAAGCCTTTTTGGGGTGAATCTGCCCCTTTTCTAGTAACACTTCTGATTACTATATCTTGCCTTCTAAGTTCTGCTACAGCAGTTTCTAACTCTCCTCGGATATTATACCAGCTCGCCTTAGACAGACAGCTTTCTCCTATATTTGCGTTAGTTTCCCGTCAAGGTGTCCTTATTCCTGCTATTTTAGTTACCTTTCTACTGAGTTTGCTTTGTCTAAATTTGGGAAATATATCTCAACTTGTCACAGTAGCAGGCACCTGTTATCTCATGTCTATTATGGGGCTACATCTGGGATTATGGATGTGTCGTGGTAAACCACACGTATTATGGCCTTGGTGGTCGCTTGGTTTTTTCATGGTCGAAACGGTAGTTCTAATAGTGGGAGGTTTAGCTTGGAACTGGAGAGATTTCTTAGTGGGATTATTATTACCCATTATTTTGACAATTGGAGATTTAGTTCTAAGGCAGTTAAGATTTGCGCCATTACATCCAAATTGGTGGACACAGCGTTACGATACTAAGCCTAGTAGAAATAATCCAGATTTTGTAGTATTACAAGTGATTGTTTTAGTATCATTAATTTGTATTACTGCCACAATCAGTTGGGTTATTCGCGATTTTTTAGATAGATTTTCTAATCATCCTCAAAATTCCTTTCTAGCGATTTTATTAGTGACGCTTTCTTTTACAGGGGTTGCGATCGCTTGTTGGACAACCTTACCACAAATCATTGCTATTGATGAAGCACGCAAACAAGCAAGAAACCTATTTATCACTACTCTCGATACTGTTCCAGATACTGTTTTAGTATTAGATGAAGATGGGACAATTTCTCAGACAAATGCCGCTGCTGAAGAATTATTTCAAACAAGTGTTCAGCAGCTACTTGGGCGAAACTTAAATCAACTTCTAATATGCTATCGCGGCAAACCGGAGCAATGGTCTACTAGAAGCGAGCAAAGCTTGAAAATTAACCAAGGTTTGCGAATTGTTGAATCAACGATTTCCCAGCCATTTAATTCTTTGCTGCGGGAGTATATTGTTATTGTCCGTGATATCACTAAGCGGAAGCTAGCAGAGAAAGAATTAATCCAGTATCGTTATCAACTTGAGCAGTTGGTACTAGAACGCACTATTGAACTTATTAGGGTTAATAAACAACTTCAACAAGACATTGTTAAACGTCAAGAAGCACAAGAACAATTACTGCACAATAGTCTTCATGATGGGCTAACTGGATTACCTAATCAACGGTTATTTATGGAGCGGGTGCAGCAGGCAATAGAACAGTCTAAACAGCAAAATAATTATTTATTTGCCGTACTATTCTTAGACCTAGACCGCTTTAAAGTTGTTAATGACAGCCTTGGACATCTACTAGGAAATCAACTTCTGATTGCAATTTCTCATCGGCTCAAGTCAGTTCTGCGAGGCGGAGACATAGTAGCTCGTTTTGGCGGAGATGAGTTCACAATCTTAATTGAGGAAATTGAGGATATCAACACCGCAATACAGGTAGCCGAGCGAATTAAAAAGGTGCTAGCTTTGCCATTTCAATTAAATGAGCATCGGGTGTTTACTAATGTTAGTATTGGCATCGCTTTGAGTAGAGCAGATTATGAGCAAGCAGCACAGATTGTACGCGATGCTGATGTGGCAATGTATTGTGCCAAATCACTTGGTAAGGCACGTTATGAGGTTTTTGATCCAAAGATGCACGAGGGTGCAGCTTTGCTTTTAGAGTTAGAAACTGCTCTGCGAAATGCGCTGCTCAAGCAAGAAGAATTTCGCCTTAATTACCAGCCAATTGTTTCTCTGACAACTGGCAAAATTATTGGATTTGAAGCACTGATACGTTGGTATCATCCAGAACGAGGACTTATTTCCCCTCAAGATTTTATTCCCCTAGCTGAGGAAACTGGAATGATTGTTAGTATCGGGCAATGGGTGCTTTATGAAGCCTGTCACCAAATGCAGAAATGGCATAAACAATTTCCTACCTCACAACCTTTGACGATGAGCGTAAATTTTTCTGGTAAACAAATCACACAACCCGATGTGTTTAAACAAGTTAAACATATTTTGCAGCAAACTGGACTAGAGCCATGCTGTTTGAAATTGGAGATTACTGAAAGCTTGTTGATGGATAATTTTGAATTAGCTACCACTGTGCTTTCCCAATTAACAGCACTGAATGTTGAAATGCACATGGATGATTTTGGGACTGGCTATTCATCCTTGAGTTATCTACATCGCCTACCAATCAAAACCATTAAGATTGACCGCTCTTTTGTTAGCAGTATAGGTAGTCGAGGAGAAAATTTAGAAATTATTCGAGCGATTGTGACATTAGCCCATAATTTAAATATGTCTGTAACAGCAGAAGGCATAGAAACTGTAGACCAATTAACACAATTGAAGGCTTTAGAATGTGATTATGGGCAAGGGTATTTTTTCTTACCACCTATGGAACGGTCTGAAGTAGAAATACTCCTTGCTGCTAACTTGTGCGGAAAAAACTTTTTAAAAAGATAAAATCTTGGGAGCAAATTCTTTTTAAAGAAACACTTTGTTAAACTGGGTGATTAATTTCACTTGGGAATCTATTCTTAGTGTAGTGTTGATTGTAGGTGGAAATTATCTACGTTATCAACTAATCCTTCTTCTAACAAAAGTTCGTTAACAAAAGTATCTATTTTGTGCCGATCGATATTTTGCATGACTATAATGTGTACCCAATTTTCATAAATCGCTAGCTGCCACTTTTTAATTAATCTTTGAGAAGGTTTTTGAAACACTACGGTATTGGAAAATTTATTGAGCATACATGGATATTCTCTGATTTTAAGTTGTTGGAAAAGATATTGAGCATTATCTATACAAGTCTTTGCTTCTTTGGCTAATCCATCATAACCTCTTGTTTTCATTGCATACCAAAGAATCAGAGGGGTATGACCGTTTCTAGAACCCAGAATGGTTGTATCTGATGAACCAATATATTCAATTGCTGTTTCAACTTTTTCTACCCATTTTTTCTTGGTTAAAACTACACCGCAAGGCAAGGGCGAACCAATGAATTTAGCAGAAATAGCTATACTATCTATCGGTTTTTGAAAGTTAACTTGTGGAGCGCCATCTAGAAAGGGTAATATTAATCCTGAAAGGGCGGCATCACAATGAATGTAGTAATCTTTAATTTGATTGCGCTCTAAAATTTCGAGAACTTTGTCTAAGTTATCAATTGCGCCTTTGACAGTAGTCCCAATATTCAAATTTACGATCGCAGGATAATTGCGATTTTCGCTAATCAGTTTTTCAAAATGTTCATAATTCATTTCTCCATTAATTTGTGAGTTAACAATATTGTGTTGAATGCGGAATAATTTTGCTGCTTTTGGTATGGAGTAATGAGAGTCTTGTGATGAGTAAAGAATACCATCAGGGTAGATTTCTCTTGCTAAGAACATTCCATATAAATTACCTTCAGTTCCGCCAGCAGTAACATAACCCCAAAACTGATTTTCTGGTATTTTATAAAGTTGGGCAAAAAAAGATAATACTTCTTGCTCAAACTTACGAGAATGGAGACCAAAATCTGGTTCAATATATGGATCTCCAGCATTATTTAATAGAAGATTGAAAAATTTACCGATCGCACTGTAATCACAACTTAAATTATATGGATAGCCTGTATGAAACTGCGATCGCTGTTCTATTTGTACCAGAAAATCAGCCAATTCCTTAGCAATTTTGTTTGACATATCTCTCTATCTCTTAAATTTTGATTGAGTTAATGGATGTTTTAAACCAGATTACACGTATTAATCCATACCTTTATTTTTTTTTAATAATAACCTATTTTATCGATTTAAGAGAAGATAATACAGTGAAAATACTGATAAATATTCAGTAATAATACCCAAATTTTTTTTGCTATAGTATATTACACTTGAAACTTCTGCATAATACGAAATAACTATAATACGTATTACGTAAAATATTCTTTCACTCGCTGACTGCAACCTGATTTAATTACATATTTAACTTTGTACCAGTTGCGTAATCTCTCGGTACGAATAGGCTATACAACGAAGTCCGCTTATGCGGACTTCATCGTGTTAAAAAGAGATTTCTATAAATTAAATATCGGTTATATAGAACGCTAAAAGGTTGTTTGAAAAGTAGTTACCTATGATTTTAGGCACTTGTTGATCCCCCCTAACCCCTCGATAAATTGGGGGGAACCGGAATTAAAGTCCCCTAATTTATCAGGGGATTTAGGGGGATCTGGAACGTTTTGCTACCAACAAGAGGACTTTTCAAACATCCTCTAATAGAGACTTAGCACTGCTCGTCTCTATATTCTTGCAGTTTTCCAGTAGATGAGGCACAAAATGCAGGACTCAGGTATCAAACATCAAGAGTTTCTACTTGCTTGTTTCTGTCTTTTGCCTCAAATCCTGTAGTTTTGTACTTCATGTAAAAGAAAACTGCTGTCAGTGCATTTAGCCATTTGTAGTTTGCTAGTGCTGTGGAATTTTTGCTTTTAAAACTCTCCAGCTAAGGCTGCAACACACCGTTCGCAAATTAAGGGATGTTCTGCTGATTCTCCCACATGAATAGAGTAGTTCCAACAGCGATCGCATTTTTGCCCGTCTGCATTCGTTACTCCAATTCCCCAGTCTTCCGTCTGCGCTGTATATTTCAATCCTTGCAATCCTTCAGCAGAATCTAATAATTCCACCTGGGAAGTCAGCAATAAATACCGCAGTTCGTCAATCCCGTTACCCTTAACCGGGTTAAAGGCTTTGATAGCATCGCCTAATTGTTTGTTAGGTATATGAATCAAAGCTTTCGCCTCCAGAGAAGAACCAATGAGTTTTTCTATCCTGGCTTGTTCCAACACTTTATTCACATCGGTGCGGAGTTGTCGCAGCGTTTCCCAAAATTCTGCTAACTCTGGATTACGCCATTTTTCCTCAACCTGCACCCAACCGGCTTCAAATACCGATTTGTAAGGTGTTTTGTATGGGAGATATTGCCAGATATCTTCGGCAGTGTGAGATAACACTGGTGCGATCGCTCGTGCTAAATTATCTATTGCTATCTTCAGCACCGTTTGACAACTGCGACGGCGGAAAGCATTCTTAGCACTGATGTACAGCCTGTCTTTGGCCACATCTAAATAAAAGTTGGATAAATCCACCACGCAGAAATTCTGCACTGTTTGGAAGAAGCGGAAAAATTGGAAACTTTCAAAGGCAACGGTTACTTCTTCAAACACTTCGGTGATGCGGTGCAGCATATAACGGTCAAGTTCTGGCAATTCTTCAAAGGGAACTGCATCTTTTTCTGGGTCAAAATCATCCAAGCTACCCAACAAAAACCGCGCTGTATTGCGAATTTTACCTCTAACATCATTCATCTGCTTAATGATGTTTTTGCCAATGCGAACATCGCCGGAGTAGTCAACCGATGATACCCACAATCGCAATACATCTGCACCGTAAGGCGGTTCTACTTTTTGATTTTTTCCGCCTTCAATGATTGTATTTGGATCGACTACATTTCCTTCAGACTTACTCATCTTTCGCCCTTGTTCGTCCAAAGCGAAGCCGTGAGTTAGTACAGTTTTATAAGGCGCAATATCATTTACCGCTACACTGGTGAGCAAGCTGGATTGAAACCAACCGCGATGTTGGTCAGAACCTTCCAAATATATATCAGCAGGGTAGCGTAATGGACGCTGTTGGACAACAGCTGCCCAAGATGACCCAGAATCAAACCATACATCCATTGTGTCTGTACCCCGGCGGTACGACTTGCCATTATTACGATAAGATTCTGGTAATAATTCCTCAACTGAAAGTTCCCACCAAGCATCGGAACCTTTTTCTGCGATGATTCCTTGGACATGGTTGATTGTTTCTTCGTTCAGCAGTGGTTCTCCCGTGGCTTCGTCGTAGAAAACGGGAATGGGTACACCCCAAACGCGTTGACGAGAGATACACCAATCGGAACGTTCTGCCACCATTGGCGTGATGCGATTTTCACCTTGGGCTGGAATCCATTTTACCGTGGCGATCGCCTTTAATGCTTCTTCCCGAAATCCTTCCACAGAGGCAAACCATTGTTCCGTGGCGCGGAAAATCGTTGGCTTCTTCGTCCGCCAATCATAAGGATATTTATGGGGATATGGTTCTTCCTTCAACAAAGAACCAGCCGCAGCCAGTGCATCAATTACCGCTTGATTTCCATCACCCAGAACATTCAACCCTGCAAATTCTCCCGCTTCTTCGGTAAAATTGCCATTGTCATCCACTGGTGCAAGGATGGGCAAACCGTAACGCTGACCAACAATGTAGTCTTCTTGACCATGACCGGGAGCAGTATGTACCAACCCCGTACCCGATTCAGTTGTGATGTAATCGCCGCCGACAACAATCGGACTTTCGCGGTCATATAGAGGATGACGATAAGTAGTATGTTCTAAATCATTCCCCTTGAAGGTGGCTTTTACAGTTAACTCAACTCCTAAGGTTGAAGATAAACGTTCGACTAAATCAGCAGCAACGATAAGATAACGGAACCTCACTGTTAACGGAGAGAGGGAAGAAACTTCCTCACTCCCCCTCCCTGCTTGCGGGGAGGGGGTTGGGGGGTGGGGTTCCACTTCCACCACTGCATAATTCAAATCTGCATTCACCGCCACAGCCAAATTCCCTGGAATTGTCCAAGGTGTAGTCGTCCAGATAGCCACACCCAAATCTGACTGATATTCCGCCAACAGTGGTTTTACAGTTTCCGCCAAACTTGTGATTGCAAAAGCTGCATAGATACTGCGGGAAACGTGACCTTCAGGATATTCCAACTCAGCTTCCGCCAAAGCGGTATGAGAACTCGGACTCCAGTGAACCGGCTTTAAACCGCGATAGATGTAGCCTTTTAAGAACATCTGACCAAACACGCCAATTTGAGCCGCTTCATATTCCGGCTTCAGAGTTAGATAAGGGTTATCCCAATCACCCCAAATACCGTAACGTTTAAAATTTTGGCGCTGGTCGTTTACCGTCGCTAGACCAAATTCCTTCGCTTTCTGCCGCAGTTGTAAAGATGTTAAGTTTTGCCGTTCTGCTGACTTCATGTTCTGCAAAACTTTTAACTCAATTGGCAATCCGTGACAATCCCAACCTGGAACGTAGCGAACTTTACGCCCTTGTAACATTTGGTAGCGGTTAATAATATCTTTGAGAATTTTATTTAAGGCATGACCTATATGGAGCGAGCCATTAGCGTAGGGAGGCCCATCGTGGAGTATAAATAATTCGCCGGGGTTATTTTCAAAGAGGCGATCGTAAATTTTATTTTCTTCCCAAAATTTTTGGATTTCAGGCTCACGCTTGATCGCGTTTGCCCGCATATCAAAATTAGTCTTGGGTAGGTTTACAGTATCTTTGTAACTTCCTGATTCGGTCACAGTCTCATGCCTAAAATTAGGTGTGCAGGTTTTATTAATTATAGAAGATGGCATGAAAACCAAAATTCGCTATTTTAACCTGAGTTTGATAAGTATTATTTGACCTTCCCCCAGCCCCTCTCAGCTTCGGCTACCGTGCATACACAAGTCGAATTACCCCCCTTAATCCCCCCTTGGAAAGGCTACGGTGTACACACAAGTCGAATTACCCCCTTAATCCCCCCTTGTAAAGGGGGGAAATAGAAAATTTAGTTCCCTCCCCTTTATAAGGGGAGGGTTAGGGTGGGGTAAAACTGTCTCTTTGACGAACGAGAGGGACGGTTTTGGGTAGTAAAACCAGGGAGAAGTTTCTAGGCGATAAGGAGACTAATCAGGAATTTTGCGGAGATTGAGAGTTAACCAACAGAAAGTAGTATACTTTTCTGGGTTCGCCTAAAGCTATCAAAAAGTTTCGTCTTCAGGAAACACCTGTGTTTGCGCTACAGGTGATGAAAAGTTACTCAGAGCGTCTGAGTCGCTTGCAACGTATGGTGTGAGGCAGAGGGCAGGAGGATGCAGTAAGTAGCAAAGTGTTTTTCCAAGTAGCTTCTTTAACTTCTGCCTTTTTTAGTGTCAAGATGCAAGATTTACCGGAGTTAGCAATGGCGCGTAAACGCTTGATTATCGAAATGGGGATGGGAATCGATCAACACGGACAAGAACCAACAGTAGCAGCATCTAGGGCAGTACGTAATGCGATCGCTCACAATGCCTTACCTGGTGTTTGGGAAGTCGCAGGTTTAAATCATCCCAATCAAATGATTATAGAAGTTCAGGTGGCAGTACCATATCCCGAACAAGTTAGAGAAGAAGAAGTACTCGCTGTATTACCATTTGGGCGAAAAACCCTCACCGTAGAATCTGGGGGGATGATCGTTCAAGGGCGGGCGATTCCCGAACTCAACGATAAAAATGACGAAATGTTGATTGCGATCGCTGCTGTTACAGTTCTAATCGAAGATGAGTAGCTGAGGCAATCCTTCTATAAATCAGAAACTTATAAAAAAGTTATTAAGTGATTTGAGCGCCTACTTTATTTGTGCTGGCGCTATTTTTCATTGTCAAGTATATTTGCTGATTACTTTATCAAAAAGCCTTATTTCTTGCTAAAAATACCCGTTTACTTGCTCAAAATACTTAAATACTTTCTCAAAATGATCTTTGACTTACTCAAAATGCTTGAATGCTTTCTCATTTCGGTATTTTCAGCAAGCAAAATGACCTTTGACTTACTCAAAATGCTTGAATGCTTTCTCATTTCGGTATTTTCAGCAAGCAAAATGACCTTTGACTTACTCAAAATGCTTGAATGCTTTCTCATTTCGGTATTTTCAGCAAGCAAAAGGTTATCATAATTTCATGACTTGGGGAGTCAAGCTGAGGCCGCGCTGGCTCGATCACTTGAATACGAACAAAATATTGGAGCAGGATTTGCCTCTGATTGCGGGACAACAAGCAGAAATTGAACGCTTGGGAAGAAGTCTCAAAGAATTATATTTGCCGCTGAAAACATCTGACACATTAGTGATTGAGTTCCGTAAGTGGCTAGATAAATTTGGCTCATCTTTGCCTTTTTATCAAGGCTATTCTACATTTAAAAATGTTGAGAATAACGAGTTGAATTCAAAACCAATTTTGCTAGACAGATTTTCACGACACACACTTATTTGTAATTCTTGCAATCGAGCTTATAAGCTGACAAATAGGGTCAAACAAGGTTGTATTGGGGTAGCGATCGCTCTAGCTGCTGTAGCAATACTTGCAGATGATTCTAGAATCAAAATCGCAGCAATATCGGTTTCTATAGCAGCAATTGTCATCTCTGTTATGGCTCATACACTCAAAACTCACTTTGAGCATTCCTACACTCGTCACTAAAGTAGGTACTAGGAACAGTTCGTAGTAAAGATTTTAGTCGAACCACACTAAGAAAAGCCCAAAGGCATATTGTATCCTCGTTCCCAGCCTGGAGGCTGGGAACGAGTTCCGAGAGGCTCTGCCTCTTGTCAAGCTATGGAGGCGGAGCCTCCGAGAATGGTTTCCCAGCCTAGAGGCTCTTAACCAGTTGGGGCAAGGGCTGTATCTTAACTTAGTGCCATTCGACTTTAGTCCTTATTTTCTAAGCACTTTAGTGCTTACTACAAACTTTTCATTACTAGCTTAGACATTGTACTGCTATATGGGTGGTAAATTTTATCACCTTAAACGATTTACTTAAACCCCTTGTGTGGTTAAGTCGCGATCGAGTTAGTGGCTCTGCGCTAAAGTAAAAATATTGGGATAAAAATCTCTGGCAGTAAATTCAACTGAATCACTAATCTTTACCAGTGCGGCGATCATGTCTCAAGAGCATAACGAATCACTCCAAATTCAGGAAATTACCAAACTCAAACCGAAACACTTTGCTGATTTAATCAGATCGGCACAATTGGTTTTCGACCCCACAGCCGGAGTTTCGGGAAGACATATCACAGTTGACTGGGAACAATTTGGAATTCCCCGTGATGTAGCGGACAATCTTAAATCACTTGGTCAGCATTATCAATATGCATCTCCTCACATCCCGGTTGAAGACATTTGGAGTAAATTAACTCCAAAAACTCGTATTTGGTTCGTTGAAAATAAAGATCGGTTGTGGCAGCTTGAAGAAGCTTTCCCAGCCCTTGACGAAGATTAAACGGCTGAACCATTGAAAGCAATACAAATTATTTCTAGGAGTACAGTATTGCTTAATGTGTCAACTTAGGCAATAAACCATAAGATGTAATCTAAGAACAACTTGATTGATGTTCTTAGATATACATCATAGCCAGAAACTCTCCCGAAGTAGAGATCCATAAAGTATTGTAGATATCGTTAGTCTGCAATCCCTGGCTCTGGATATTGAAAAAATGTTACGACTTTATCATTTATTACTAGGTTCTATTTTGCTGGTGTCAATATCGGTGGGAGCCAAATTTTTTTTACCCCAATTTTCTTCACCCAAAGTAGTAAAACCTCCTACTGTTGCCAAACTTCCCAACTCTAATCAAGGAAATATTTGGCAGAAAATTCTGGGAAGTGCTGCTGCTCCAACTAACTGGCAAGTTGCTCCCTGTGAAGGAAATGCACCCCTGTTGTGTGTCTCCTCCAAAGGAAAACGTTTGGGTACAGTTGAGATTAATATTTACCCACTAGCAAACAATGAGGATTTCCGAAAGAAACTCTTGGCAGCTCGTATTCCAACTGCTTCTCTAGTAGACTACCAAAGTCCTAAGTACCAAACCCAGTTATTACCAGTACTTAAGACTTGGGTTGCAGATCGCTACACTGCGTTTGCCAAAGATCGACAGGGTAAATATGGAAAACAAATTATTTTCTCAGCCTACCCACCGCAACCAGTAACCATTGGTAAGCTTCAGGGAATTCGCTATGGGTTCGTCGGACTTAAGCAGCAAGGTGAAGTACAAGAGCAACATATCGGTCATGTTGCCTTTGATGGCACTCAACTTTACGTAATTACTACTGCATTTGACACAGGTACGCAAACAGGTAAATTTGATAAACTAGAAAACTTGGCTATTTTTCAACCTTACTTGTATGCGATCGCCGCAGATTTGCATTTACCCCAATAGGGACTGGGTATTGGGTATTAGGAAATCTTGCTTCCTAATCTTTAGTCCCCAGTCCCCAGTCCCCATTAACCTAAATCTCAGCTACCGCGCGTTCAATCAAGCGATGTGCTAAAGTTTGCGTGCCAGTGTGCTCATAATAATTTGTTGCTACATCCAGGAATGCTGCGAGGTAGTCCAACTTGTCATCAGCAATATCGGTAAAACTTTGCAAGTTGTGGACAACCTTTTGCGGCGTTAAATTATTGGCGCTAACTAACCCACTCATCCAACCTTTCACAGAGTCAAAGCTTTCACCGATAAAGTTAAGTTTACTGCCAGCATTGCTCCCTGGAATCACATCTTTGATATTTTGGAAAGTTGAGTTTTGTTCTAACTCCTGTGGATTTGTTTGATTCAGCCCAGATATCGCTTTGCTGATAAAATCTGGGCCCAAAGGTATCAAACCATCAACGCAAACTAATGCCACCATGCGGATCAGCGACTCACCACTGTACTCTCCTAAAGAGGCGACAAAATCCCCAATACTATCTCCCGGAATGCCGTTAATCTGACAGAAGGCTACTAACTCAGCCACTAATTTTAATGTCAGATCGATAGTTTGGGCTTTATCAGGTTTGGGAGTGACAGAGTTTAAAAAACCCAACAAAGGAATTTTTTCGCCGACTTTGTTAGCTAAAGCTGCTGCACCAAGCGCTTTATCTGTATTATCAACAGTTTGATATAACCACAAGGCTGTTTGGTATCCTTGGGATTTATCATTGAATAGATAAATCGCTCGTTCGCCAATTTGCTGAATTAAATCTTCGTCGTCTTCGCCAGTGACTTTCTTGATAGTGTTAACAAAGCCAACGGTATTTTGCCACTCTCCAGGAGCAACAAAATCGAGAGACTTCAACATAGAAACAGTCAAGCCGCCAGTTGGCAATTGATCGACTAACTCAACAATCGATTTACTCACAAAAATCTCCTTATTTAGGTTTTATTATCTGAATGTTAGGAGTGCAAATCATTTCAGTCTAGCCAAACCATTAAGATTAAACTTCTCTAGCCAATCTTCGCGATCGCTAGCTGTAAATGACGAATCGCGAGAAAGTGCTTTTACTTGGTACTTACCAACCAAAATTGCAGTTTGCGTTTTACCAACTTCTATTGCGGGATAACCGCCAATTTTTTTAGTGCTTTTCGAGAACTTTGCTGCTGCATTGGGTGTGCTAGTGGTATCAGAAATAGACAGCAACGCTATATCTTTACCGCCTTTTTTCAACTTCGCTTCCGCAAAGCCTTTTTTCTCTTGGGTATAGACGCGTTGGTAGCCATCACCAGCTTTTGGAAAAAGTTGATTAAATTCGCTACCCTGAGTTGCGGTTTTAGCTACCGATTGACCGCTTTTTTGTTGAGTGCTTTCTTTTTGTGCCTGGTCAAAACGTCCCGGTGTTTTTGGACTACAGGCTGTTGTCAGTAGTACCACCGACAGCAACAAAGCGGCTACTACCCTATGCCCACGGTGTAAAATCATTTTTGGCTTCTCCTTATACTTTAGCTTTCAGGCAATTATCTGCGCTGCTAGCAATTATTACCCGTAAAATTTACTTTTTGATAATTATTTCCTAAGTTCTCACCGATAAAGGCGATTTTGCACTTCAAAAAAGTAGGGGCGCAAGGCTTGCACCCCTACCGCGTTGTCTATTTATCTGAAAATAGCTGTAACGTAGCAATTAACCCAATGCAAAAACGCCCCCCCTTTCGGGAGAGCGTCTTTTATTTATAGAGAATCGTGAAGAGCGTATCTCAGATTATAATTAACCGTTGATAGCAGGAGCGGTAAGAGCTACAGGAGCAGAATCGCCAGCAGCCAAATCAAGAGGGAAGTTGTGAGCATTGCGCTCGTGCATTACTTCCATACCCAGGTTAGCGCGGTTGATTACATCTGCCCAAGTTGAAATCACACGACCTTCAGAATCAATGATTGACTGGTTGAAGTTGAAACCGTTCAAGTTGAACGCCATTGTGCTTACACCCAAGGCGGTGAACCAGATTCCGATTACAGGCCATGCTGCGAGGAAGAAGTGCAGCGAACGGCTGTTGTTGAAGGAAGCGTATTGGAAGATTAACCGACCGAAGTAGCCGTGAGCCGCAACGATGTTGTAGGTTTCTTCTTCTTGACCGAACTTGTAACCGTAGTTTTGAGATTCGGTTTCGGTGGTTTCACGAACCAAGGAGGAAGTTACCAAAGATCCGTGCATTGCAGAGAACAAACTTCCGCCGAATACACCAGCTACACCTAATTGGTGGAAGGGGTGCATCAAGATGTTGTGTTCTGCTTGGAACACGATCATGAAGTTGAAGGTTCCGCTGATTCCCAAAGGCATACCATCAGAGAATGAACCTTGTCCGATGGGGTATACCAAGAATACTGCACTTGCTGCTGCAACTGGTGCTGAATATGCTATAGCAATCCAAGGACGCATTCCTAAGCGGTAGGATAGTTCCCATTCACGACCCATGTAGCAGAATACGCCAATCAGGAAGTGGAAAATTACCAACTGGTAAGGACCGCCGTTGTACAACCACTCGTCAAGAGATGCTGCTTCCCAAATTGGGTAGAAGTGCAAACCGATGGCGTTGGAGGAAGGTACTACTGCACCGGAGATGATGTTGTTTCCGTAGATCAAAGAACCTGCTACTGGTTCGCGGATACCATCGATGTCTACTGGAGGAGCAGCGATGAAGGCGATTACGAAGCAAGCGGTGGCGGCTAGCAAGGTGGGGATCATGACTACGCCGAACCAACCGATGTAGATCCGGTTATTGGTGCTGGTGATCCATTCGCAGAATCGATCCCATACATTGGCGCTTTGGCGCTGTTGTAAGGTTGTTGTCATTGTTTTATGATTGCGGTTATTTATGAATCAGGCGGTTTTCTCTTTGCCTGTGAAACTACTTTACACTGCTTTACAAAATTTAATCAAGTTTTATTACTTCAGTAAAACTGATACGAGTTATCAGGTTTGCTTATTTAAGCTTGAGCTTTAGTGTTTGCAGTTGTTCACAATACTGTTGAACCCAGGATTTAGATATATTTACTCTGGTGTTAGCGCCCAAAAGATAAAATAGAAAGGAACATTATTGTTATCGACTCTGAAATTGAGAGTTGATATGGATTAGTACCAAAATTAGGAGGGAAGGTGTGACATGACAATTACTCTAAATCACACCATAGTGCCCGCACATGACAAAGAAGCAGCGGCGAGGTTCTTTGCAAAAATTTTCGGTTTAGAGGTCGAGCATCCCATTGGTCACTTTGCTGTTGTACATATAAATGATGCATTAACGCTTGACTTCGCCGACGCTGAAGCGTTCGAGCCACATCATTATGCGTTCCACGTTAATGATGAAGAATTTGATGCAATTTTTGCACGCATTAAAGAGGCAGGTATTGAATACAGTAGCGACCCCATGCATCACAAGAAAGGACAAATTAACCACAGAAAGGAAGGTCGTGGCTTCTATTTCTATGACTCCGATGGCCACAACTTAGAATTGTTAACCCGTGCATAAATTTTTGAGATTAGGTCAAGCTCTTCGGGCAAGGATGCATCTTTATTGGGAAAGGGGAAAGGGAACCCCATAACTAAAGTTAGGGGCTTGATATGAGGCGAGGACGCTGTATTTCTCGTACTACGTATCTCGAAATACATCTTTTTCCTTTCCCTTTAACCTTTTCCCTTTCCCCCCTCTTTGGTCAATGCATTACTTCTTGACTAAAAAATATGCCGTAGCATATTCCGGTAATTGGCTGATATTCTGCCCAAATTCTGTTTTATTCTTGAAAATACCTGCCAAAAAATCGAGCTGATAAAGATTGGGTAAAAATGCCCCGCCTGTATCGGCGATGACTCCCATTTGCAGATGTTTGCGACCACCTTGAGTATGCTCAATCACAATCACTTTACCTAAACCGATATTTAAAACATCTCCAGCAAAAGTAACTCCGGGTTTGATAGAAATTTTTGCATCTATTTTGTATCCATAGCCTTTAATAGCATCAACTTCTCGAAAATACCAATAACGCTTTTGTGCTGTTGCTTTTAATCCCCGGATATAAGCCATTCCATTGTTTCTATCTACATTAAAAAATGCCTTATAACCATCTGTAAAATTAATCAGGATTGTTCCTTCCATAATTGCTTCTTCTAAGCCATTTCTGGTTAGATAAGCAAGAGTATTAACTTTTCCAAATTCTCGACCACCTGGTTCATAAATACCAGATAAAACATCTTGCTTTGTGTATCGAGTGTAAAACTTATCATCGTTATTAGAGTTGTTTTTTAAGCTATAAATTGGTATATTAAAAGTAGAGGTTTTCTTGCGGGAACCAGGGTGAGTAAATACAGCATATTTGGTAATTCGTAATTGTTTTTGCTGTTTAGCTTTGGGATTGTAGGCAGACCATTTAATGACTCGAAAATTGGTATTAATAAATTGAGAGTCTTGTAAACGAGTAGCCCGATTATTAGCAATATCCTCCTTCAAAACAGCAATCATGAAATCCAAAGTCTTAAGGACATCTGCTACAGTAACTCCTTGAGTTGCAAGCACTCCTGTACGCATAATATCTGGATCTTCTGAAGCATAATCTTGAAAATATTTTCTAGTATTAACGAGAACAGTTAATAAATCTCTTTGATTGAATTTAACCTTACTATTTGGTAGTTTTCCTGAAGTAGCAATCTGGCTGCCATTAATGTTAAATTTATATTTTTTGAACTCATCAACAACTGGATAGGGTGTAGATGCTGTTAACAAATTCTGTCGAGATGTAAAAGCATTTTGAAACTTAGAGTTAAGTCTATCGCTATCTTTATTTGAGGTCAGAGAAATCTGCGATTGAAGTAGGGCAGAATTTTCTTGTTGAGTAAATGACTGTTTAGTTTTTGAGTTGGTATATAGATAACTACTTGCTAAACTGACAAGTAATAAGGCAGCACAACCTACTGTAAAGCGAAGTTTTTTGCTAAATAACATATTCTTTAATGCGAAATAATCAACGTTATGTTTCTATCACCTCACGCACTAACTGCGCCAATTTTTCGGCACTATCAGGAACTGCGATCGCCTTTGCTTTTTCCCCCATCTTTGCTAACTCTTGCGGTGACTGCAATAAATTCAACACACTACTTTGCAATACTTCAGTCGTCAACTCAGATTGCTTCAACGTTAACGCTGCACCCGATGAAGTAAATACGTCTGCATTGTAAGATTGATGGTCTTCTGCGGCAAAGGGGTAAGGAATCAAAATCGCTGGCGTTCCACACACTGCTAATTCTGTTAAGCTACCTGCGCCAGAACGACTAATGGCTAAAGTAGCTCTTTGCAATAACGCTGCCATATTGTTGTAAAAAGGCAAGGCTATGTACTGTGGATGTTTGAGACTATCTGCTTGGGGATCGCGATCGCCAGTTAAATGTACTACATAAACACCAGCATCAAACCAAGCTTTTGCAGATTCGCGCACCAATTTATTTACTGCAACTGCACCCTGGCTACCACCAAAAACAACAATTAAAGGCACACCATCAGGAATAGCTAAATCTAGTGGCGCATTAATTGCCCCATCAAGAAATTGCGATCTTACCGGAGTACCAACATAGACATTTTTGGCACGAGGTAAATACTTAGCAGCGACTTCAAATCCCAAAGCTACCGCACTACACCAAGGGCCAAAAAAGCGAGTTACTTTACCTGGTAAGGCGTTAGATTCGTGGAAAACCACGGGTAAACCGAGAGAACGCGCCGCAATCACGGCTGGCCCGGCAATGTAACCGCCAGTGGTAAACACCCCTTGAAAATTTCCCTGTTTGAGAATTCGTCTGACTTCTAAAATCGAAAGGGCGAGTTTACCCAAAATGCGAATCGAGGAAACTCCAAACCCTTGCTGAAACCCTTCAACTGCAATAGTATTCAAGGGATACTGTTTCGGGACAAGTTGAGTTTCTAGGCGATCGGGTACTCCCAGCCATTCTATTTGATAATCTGGAAGTTTTTGTGCCAGGGCGATCGCTGGAAACAAATGTCCACCAGTCCCACTGGCAGCTATTAATAATCGTATCGGTGCGTTTGCCATCAAACCTCTACCGTTTAGCGTCTAGCTTAACTAAGATAAAACAATTTGCTTGCTTTCTCTAATCAAATCAGTAAACTCTTACCAATGACTAACATTATTACCGCCTTAGTGAGACATCAACTCAAATTTCCAGCAAATATTTGGCTAGTTTCGTTTCTGCTGACTATTGGTTTAACAACTGGTTGGCAACGTACTCAGGCGACGACACCACAGCAATTATCCCAAGCCACAACAGCCCAAAATGCACCAGCTGCTTTGACAAACCTGTTGACACAAGTTGATACCGCCGCCAGCCGAGGCGATATCAGAGGGGTGTTGCAATTTTACAGTCCCAATTTCACTCATGGCGATGGATTAAACCTCCAAACCCTGGAAAAGTCCTTGACTTCACTTTGGCAACGATATCCGAAATTGCAATACAGCACGAAACTGCTATCTTCAAAACCTGAAGCTAATGGAATTATTGCTGAAACAGAAACAAAGATAACTGGCTTACCCACTGGTAACGGTAATAAGTTAGCTCTCAATGCCACAATTAAATCGCGTCAGCGCATTGAAGGCGGAAAAATAGTCCGCCAAGACATTTTGTCAGAACGCACCCTGCTTACTTCTGGTAGTAATCCGCCCCAAATTGATATTAAATTACCCCAGCAAGTGCAAGTCGGTCAGAAGTATAATTTTGATGCGATCGTTCAACAGCCACTTGGTGATGATTTTTTACTAGGAACGGCCTTAGAAGAATCTATCCAACCAGATAAATTTCTTAATCCTACACCCGTCGATTTGGAATTACTGACATCTGGCGGATTGTTTAAAGTAGGACAAGCACCATCTACCCCAGGTAGCCAATGGATTTCTGCTGTCATCCTGCGAGGTAATGGAATGACAATGGTAACTCAGCGCTTGCAAGTGGTGAAGAAGTAGTTAGGAGTTAGGAGTTAGGAGTTAGGAGTTAGGAGTTATAGACCGAATGATGATAAATTATGAACGGTGAAACTTGTGCTAATTCATAATTCATAACTGTTAACTCCTCACTTCTAACTATCCTTGTTTACTTTTCACTCCTAACTATCCTAATGACTTCCCTACAAAATCAAATCATTTTGATTACTGGTGCAAGTAGTGGTATTGGTACTGCTTGTGCAAAAATCTTTGCTGGTGCGGGTGCAAAACTGATTTTAGCAGCACGAAGGTTAGAACGTTTGCAGCAGCTAGCAGATACTCTGAGTAAAGATTTTAGTACTGAAATTCATTTATTACAGCTAGATGTGCGCGATCGCCATGCTGTTGAATCTGCTATTGCAAATCTACCCCCTGCCTGGTCTGACATCGACATTCTCATTAATAATGCTGGCTTGAGTCGTGGTTTAGACAAGTTACACGAAGGCAGCTTTCAAGACTGGGAAGACATGATTGATACTAACGTTAAAGGTTTACTTTATGTCTCCCGCTATGTCGTTCCGGGAATGGTAAGCCGCGATCGCGGTCATGTGGTAAATTTAGGTTCCATCGCCGGACATCAAACCTATCCCGGTGGCAATGTCTACTGTGCTACCAAAGCTGCTGTCAGAGCAATTTCTGAAGGTTTAAAACAAGATCTGTTGGGTACGCGAGTCCGTGTAACTTCTGTCGATCCTGGTATGGTAGAAACGGAATTTAGCGAGGTACGCTTTCACGGAAATACTGAACGCGCCAACAAAGTCTACCAGGGAGTTACACCCCTAACAGCAGATGATGTGGCTGATGTGATATTTTTCTGTGTGACGCGATCGCCCCATGTCAATATTAATGAAGTTGTGCTAATGCCTGTTGACCAAGCTAGCGCTACCCTAGTTAATCGACGAACATAAAAGTAACCGATCTCATCCCATTCTCAAAAAGCTTACCTCTGCCACTTACTCTACTCAAGAGACATTTGGTAGAAAAAATGTAGAGACGTAGCAATAGTACGTCTCTACTAAGGTTCTGGATAATGCATATTTAATTTCACTAAATATTTAAAGTCTTACAGTTTATGTTTCAGTTTACGTCTAGAGAGTTTGTTAAGCCTTTAAGTAAGTTGGCGAGAAAAAACATAACTATGTTAATAAAGATAAACGAAGCTCAAACTCTCTTTCCTTCTGCCTCCTGCCTCCTGCCTTGCCCTGACGATAAATATTCACGACGACCTACTTACCAACTCAGCTAGAGTGAAGAACTCTTAACCCAAGCGTATTGGATTTTAATTGTAAATTAACCTATTTAATAACTTTTCTTAACTGTGTTTTACGAAGTATTTAGTTATTGTATTTAAGGATACGCAATTATTTTTTATAAATAAGCGCTAATCTAATCAAACATGGCCAGAATATACTATACCTTCCTGGCAGGGGGACTTGTTATATAGTCCCTGCTGGGTTTATTTATTACAAGCTTTAAGTTTTTTCTAAATTTTTATGAGTTGGCGTTAGTGTAGATCGACTCAAACATCGCCAACACTATTTTCAAGGCAGGTATATTGGCTATTGGTCAGCCGTGACGATCGCGATCGCAAAGCCGTCATATCCTTTGCTACCCACAGTCTGGATTGCCGTGGCGTTGACGCGTGGCTCAGAAGCAAGCAGTTCGTTGAAGCAGCGCACCCCCTGAACGCTAGGATCGTTGCTACTGGAATCAATCACCGCTCCGTTACGTACAACATTATCAGCGATAATCAGGCTGCCGCGACGGGAAAGCTTGAGCGCCCACGCGAAGTAATCGGGATTACTTGGTTTATCAGCGTCGATGAAGATTAAGTCAAATGGGCTGTGACCTTCGGCGGCAATCTGTGGCAGTGTAGAGAGGGCTTGTCCGAGGCGGAGGTCAACAACGTCAGACAGACCAGCGTGAGCGATATTGGCGCGGGCAATTTCGGCGTGCTTTGGGTCAGCTTCCAGTGTGATTAGGCGGCCATTGCTGGGTAACGCCCGCGCCAGCCAGATCGTACTGTAGCCGCCCAGTGTGCCAATCTCTAAGATGCTTCGCGCCCCTTGGATTTGCGCCAACAGTAACAACAGTTTGCCTTGGTTTGGCGAAACGTTGTGCGGCGGTAGTCCGGCGGCGGCACTGGTTTGGAGGGCTTTATCCAGCACGGGATCTGACGGCACAAGCAGATCGGTAAAGTAACGATCGACCGCAGTCCACTGCTCTTGAGTCATAGATTCTCAGTTTTTACGATTAAGTGTCACTTGCTTCATTGGAAAGGATTGTAATGATTTCATCCAACGGGCGATCGCGATTAGAATTTTCTGGTGTTTCTTTACCCAAGGAGGTTTCTTTCACCAAACGGTAAACCTCAGCTGCTCCGTAAAAAATCTGCTCTGTCAGACCTAACTCTTTAAAGGTTTCTGCAATCTCTTCCATCTCTCCTACCCAACGATGTGCTTTCGGTGTCATCGTGGGAATGGAACGCGTCAAAATACTAGCAAGTTCTGGTTGACTATTAGATATTTCATCCCATAGTTCCTTATCTAAACCTAAACGATGGGCTGCAATTAGTAATTCTGTGCCAATTGCTGTAAGTCCCTTTGTCAGCGCTGCGTAGGACATTTTCAACCCCGAAGCCTGACCAATTTCATCACCAATTACCCGTACATCCAAGCCGCGATCGCGCAGTTGTTGGAGTTGATTTGCTTGTTTTCCAGAAGTGTAAATGCGGGTGCGATTGGGAACTCGCGGTGGTGGGCCAATAATTGATGCATCTACAAATGTTCCCCCAACTGATTCAATCAAGTGGCCGATATTTATGACTTTTTGGGGTGCGATCGCATTACAATCAACGTAGAGAATGGGTTTACCAACATTGGCGATCGCCTCAGCTACTTGCTTCGCCGCTTGGGTAGCCGCTGCCGGGACTAGAACTGACAGCACCACATCAGATTCAATTACCAGTTGTCTGAGGGAACCCACATCTTGGATGTTGGCTGCGGCTGCTAATTGCCGAGTTCGTTCACTGCGATCGTCTAGGGCTGCAATAGTTTTCAATCCATGTTGATTGAGAACAGCTGCGATCGCCTGTCCCATATCACCCGGACTTAAAATACCAATAGTTTGGATAGGCATGGAAAATTTTATATTTATTTTATGGCTGACAAGTTAATTCAAGTAATTGAGTAGTCATCAACTACGATAAATCGATGTATATGCCGTACTTTAATCAAACCACGGATAAGCTTAACAAGCAAGCTATAGGACTCATATTTGATTTTTGAAAAAAACTCAGTACAGCTTTATTCCTTCTTCCCAGTCCCCAGTCCCCAGTCCCCAGTCCCTAGTCCCTACAATTAATTCAGAAATCAAATCAGATTGCTATATCTACTGAGAGATATGTAAGAGGTAGGAGCAAAACAATCTTTATATATAAGGATTTTGATGAATTGCAATAGGAAATGGCAATTTCTCAAAATCAACTAGATTTATTTCAATTTCTAATAGGGATTTTAATGAATTGCAATACACTAATATAGTGTAAGAATCCTACACTGGAAATGTGGGAGATATTCAAGTAAGAATGTTGACTTTACCAGTATCAATATCGTAACAAGCACCAACAATTTTTAGTTTACCTTCACGAAGCAATTTAGCTAAAATAGTTGAGCTTTCTTGCAATTTTTCAGTTTGGTATTGAATGTTGGCTATAACTGCATCTTGCATATTATCGCCAGTTCTGAACTTTACCCTTTCTACAGATGGTTTGATACCTTCAATAATCAAACCAATTCTGCCCGGAAGTGGTTCGTTTTTGATTGCTTCTGCTACTGCACCACATCTTCTATGACCCAAAACCATAATCAACTGCGAACCCAATACTGCTGTAGAATATTCCAGACTACCTATAACCGTGTCACTAACAACATTACCAGCAACTCGCACGACAAATAAATCTCCAAGTCCTCGATCGAAGACAATTTCTGCGGGTACTCTAGAATCTGCACAGCCCAATATGGCGGCAAAGGGATACTGAGCTTTCGCAACTAATCGCAGGTGTTCTAGTGATTGATCGGGATATTGACGTTTTTGATGGATAAATCTTTGATTACCATCAAGCAAGCGTTTGATGGCTTCATTTGGACTGATTGAATTAGGGTTAACTGGGTGAATATCAGCAACAGCAGTTTGCTCTGTATTCCAAAAGCTATCACCAAAAGTAGTAGCTGCAATACCTACAACACTGGCGAATTTCAAGAAATTACGTCGCCCGACAAATCCATTAATTCGACTCATCAATCTACCTGACAACAATAAAGCTGTTCCCAAGAAGATATCAGACTTAATTAAGATGCAAGAGTACTTGATTACACGGTTTAAGAGTCATTTAATATTCGCGTGATTTCGAGTGGTTAGAATCCCATCTGGTTTAGCAATGAAAGCAGATTAACAAGCGATATAAGAGAGTCATTATAGCCGCTTTATCGCTTCTTTTCTAAATTCTAACAATTAATAAAAATATAAGTTTTTTAAAAGGTTTTTGGAGAGACATTACTTAAAATATTCTGTAAATATAGGGATATTATCTTTCAACCTATTAGTCAAACTATTTTAGAGGATGTTTGAAAAGTATTGGAAATTAAACTTTTCAAACATCCTCTAAAAGCGATAGTGTAGCTCGTTTGGTATTTGCTTCTTGATTCATTCAAACACAAAGCTCTGTTCTGACGTTCATTTTCAAAAATTTGTGGTTGACTGAAATTGGTTCTTTGGCTAATAGTGTGTTTTTTCTAGTCAAATTTAAAGTACTTTTATCTAAACTCAGGTTAGGCATCTCTTGCCAGCAGTGGCGGCAGAACCAGTAGGTTTCTTGTAAACGAATGTGACGAAGCATTTGGTTGGAACAGCAAGGGCAGTTTGTCATAAAATTGTTGTTTTATTAAAAAAATTAAACACAAATAAGTAGTTTGCTCTTGGCTTAACTACCAACAGCTTTAATTTATAAACAGAAAATAAAGAACTAATAAAGAAATGATAGTAGTTAAAAAACTTTAGAAAATATTAACAATTACTTGATTAGCGTAGGATCGCAAGAACCGCAGGGATCACTCACTCTCTAAGCTCGACTTTATCCATTTTTACGAAACCCAAAACCTGACACTGAAACCTTTGTGGGACGGTAGTTTTACTTTTTAGATTTAACCGATAATCAGTGACATGGAAAAAGTTTTTGCCAAAAAGCTAGGGTTTTTGCCGTATCAAGATAAGCAAGTTCTTAATTTTGGATAAAGTCGAGCTAAGACAGTCTATTTATACAAGAACGATTACGCCCGTTTGCTTTGGCTTGATAAAGGGCTTGATCTGCTGCCTCAATCAAATCTAAAGGAACCATACTGGGTGTCGGAATCACTGTAGCAATTCCGATACTCAAAGTGACGTGGTGCATCACAGGCGATGCCGCGTGGGGAATATTTAGCTGTTGGATAGCTTTATGAATTTCTTGGGCAACGTGAAAAGCCCCATCACTAGCAGTGTTAGGCAAGATGACAACAAACTCTTCTCCACCATAACGAGCAGCTAAATCTCTAGAACGTTTGACATTTTGTTTGAAAGCTTGGGCAATAAAGCGCAAACAATCATCTCCGGTCGTATGACCATAAGTATCGTTATATTGTTTAAAATAATCAATGTCGCATAAAAGTAGTGAGAGAAAACCTTGTTCTCGTAAAAGATATTGCCAGGTAGAATTAAGCTTAATATCAAAACATCGGCGATTGGCGATTTGAGTTAATTCATCTACCATTACCATATTTTCAAGCTGCTGGTTGGCACGCTGCAATTGTTGATAAAGTTCTGATTGCTGAATAGCGATCGCTACCTGTGTTGCCAATTGCTGAAGCAGTTCGCTTGCCCAAGATTGCCACTGACGCGGGGCGCTGCAATGATGAGCAACCAAAAGACCCCAAAGGCGATCGCCCTGTAAAATTGGTACAACCAGCTTGGCTCTGACTTGCAACTTTTCCAATAACTCTACATGACAAGGGGCAAATCCGGCGGTGTAGATGTCTGGAGTAACTCTGAGCGTACTTTCTGGATAAGACTGTCCCTGTATATTGACAAAATAGCTGTCTGTAATTTCCATATTCAAAATCGATTGCCAACCTGCTGTTATAGACTCCGTGACAATCACACCACTCCAATCACGGTTAAAGCGATAGATGATGACGCGATCGGTTTGCAGAAAATGTCGAACTTCAGCAACAGTTGTGTTTAAGATTTCATCCAAGTCTAAAGACCTACGGATATGTTGAGCGATCGCATAAACCATACGTTCCCGTTCTGTTTGCTGTTGCAGGGCAATTTGTGCCTGTTTGCGGTCTGTGATATCTGTAAATGATGTCACCACCGCAGATGGTTTTGATTCATCCGATTCAAACAGTGGCTGAGAATTGATTGAAATCCAAGTCAAACTGCCATCAGGTTTATGAACGCCCATAATCACGTTAAATTGGGGTTGTCCGGTGCGTAAGGTGACAACAGCAGGGTGAGTTTCACCTGGAAAAGAAGTACCATCTTCATGAATCGCTCGCCATAGCAACGCGATGGAAGTTCGCCCCATCATTTGATCGGCTGTTAACCCTAAAATTCTTTCGGCACTGTCATTACAGGTGGTAATGCGTCCATCGGATTGCTGTAGGACAATACCTTCTGCCATCGCTGTAATTACGGAACGATAGCGTTGTTCGCTTTCTCGCAGCGCTTCTTCCATACGCTTGCGTTCAGTAATATCAGTATGAGTTCCTAGCATCCTTAGGGGAAAACCATTCTTGGCGCGACTCGAAACTTGACCCCGATCTAAAATCCACTTGTAGGTTCCATCCTTGCACTTAATCCGATATTCACTGACATATTGTTGGGTTTCACCGGACAAATGCTTGCTAACCTCCTCGTAAACCCTCGCTTTATCATCGGAGTGAACCCGCTGTTCCCATTCACTGAGGGTATTTCCAACTTCATGCTCTGCAAACCCTAACATTTCTTTCCATCGCCGGGAAAAAAAGACTTCGTTAGTTTCAGCATTCAAATCCCAAACTGCGTCGCCATTTCCTTCCAAAGCATACTGCCATCTTTCTTCACTGGTTTTGAGTGCGGCTTCGATTTGTTTACGAGGGGTGATGTCTTCAAAAATGTATAACCGCCCAAAGTATCGATCCTGAGTATCCCGAATTTGACTAGAAAAGCGGCGAATCGTTCGCCCATCGACAAATAAAATTTCATCCTCAATCGTGCAACGATTTTCTTCAGATTGCAACGGTTTATAAGATTCAACAAATGCCGATGCATCGACAATTGAAGATATACAATTAGGAATGATGTCATTATTTTTTAAAGCACCCAAACGCATTTGGTCTTCTAGATGTTCGATGCCCCAAATTTTACAGAAGTGCTGATTGAAATAGAGTATTTCATCGGTACGATTGTCAACAACAAAAAATCCCAGCAAAGAAGTTTCAGTCATAGAACGCAGCAAAGCTTCCCGCCAGCGCAATTCTGATTCTGTACGCTGGTATTCTTGTAGTGCAGCTTGTTGCTTGGTAATATTGTTTTCGTTGACGAGGATGATGGAGTTACCTGTTACTGGATCGCGGGTGCATCGTATATCGATCCCATGCCATTGAATTCCCTCAGTAGTAAACACCTGAGCCTCTATGCTGAACGCCTCACCGCAATTAATCGCTTTCATAGCTTGTTGTCCAACACTCTTGTCAACAAAGTGACTCAGGAAAATATTCTCAGCTGACGAGTTAGGGTACAGGGTATCCCGATAACAGCGAAGGGCTGCCGGATTTTGCATCAAAGGTACACCATCGATCGTGTAAAGCGAGATCATTACTCTGGTGTGACGTAGGGCTTCAATCGATCTGAGTGTTTCTCGATCGATCTGATTGATAATTTCTGTCGATCCTTCAACCAGCATCGCCATTCGCCCTTCTTCAATTTGAATCCCAGAAAAGATACAGCACAGAGAAACAGGTTTTCCTTCTGGGTAAAATGTCCAGTTTTCAGTGATGGTTTTCCCTTGCTGAAATTCTTGCAAATAGCTTTGCATTCGAGTGTGAGTAGACTGGGAAACATCACTGAAGTTGCGACTGAGCAATTCTTCTCGACTTTGAGCATTCCAAATATGCACAGCGGATTGATTCGCCCACCACATCTGCAAGTTTTGAATATCATAAATCCAAACTGGAGTTTGTAATCGGTCAAATGCAATCAAGTCTGCAACTGATATATTCTTTGGCAATGCTGTTCTTGTGATAATGGAACCTCTAAAATTCTGATACAGAGTTCTTTTGATTGATTTTAACTTTGGCTGAACTGTCAAATTTTTCAGGTTTTGATTCAGTTGCAGCGTTAGTTTTTGGCAGGATGTAGCCTTTTGCCGATGGCGTTCTGCTTCCCCAAGAGCGATTCCTAGTTCTGCGGCTATCAGTTGGAAATACTCAATTTCTAAAGAACTCCATTGACGCGAACCACTGCACTGGTGAGCAATTACTAAGCCCCATAAATAAGGATATGTACTAGAAACTCCATCAAGTTCTTGATTATTGACTAAAATTGGTACTACTAAATTAGCTCGAATCTGCAAGTCTGTTAATAGTTTTTTGTAACAAGGGTCAAGGTTTGTAGTATGAATGTCTTCAATGACACTAACGCTTCCATCTCGATATCGCTCTACCCATATCGCATTGAAGCAACGATCGTAAATTAATTGCCCTAGAATCGGTTTCCATCCATTACTTACAGACTCTTCTACGATGACTCCATCTCCATCCGGCAAAAAACGATAGATAATGGCGCGATCGCTTTCTAATGTTGTTCTAACTTCGCTGACAATAATCTTGAGAATTTCACTCATTTTAAGTGACTGATGAATTTGATCGGCCAGCATCCTAATTCGATCGAGGATTTGCTTTAAATCAATTTCAGAACCCGATAGACGATTGAACAGCATAGTCATAATCTATGTATATGCACTTAGTTAGATGTAAGATTTTTCTCTGGTATTTAATTTTATTCCAAATTACCTAAAACGTTAAGTTAAATTTAAGCTTAAACTTGATATACAGCAGAATTCAGAAGTAAAACAGGCTTTATACCTGGCTTTGAGACGAATCGTTGCGTACTTTACTTTCTTTAAAATCCGCTGTAGCAATCCAAATTGAAACGTGAGAAAATATATAGGCAGAAAAAAAGTATCTATAAGTGTTTTAGCGATTTTATTTTTTACTAATAATTTAAGATTGCTATTATTGGTAATAACTTCTTGATTTTATTAAACTTATTAAGTTTAGGTATCAAAGTCTTCTTAATTCTGACTTCTTACGGATGTTTTACCCATTCTTGTTTAATCTTTTAGTCAAGTAAAATCCCAACCCAGCAATTGAGCAACTTGAGACGGGAGGGTAACTGGATTAAAGGGTTTGAGAATTACACCTGCAACTTGATACTGTCGCAAAATTTGCGAATCCAACCATCGCGCTTTCGCACTGAGCAACACTACAGGAATAGCTTGAGTTTCTGGATGATTTCTTAGTTTATTCATAAATTCAAAACTAGCCAAATCGCGGATTGAGATATCTAATACAATCGCATCAGGAGTATAGTGTACTGCATTCTGCAATCCTTCTAATGGAGAATCTGCTGTCACCACATTCCAACCAGCTAAATCTTGGAGGCAAAATTTTACTATCTCACGGACATGCAGTTCATCATCAATGAGCAATATCGTTTTGCCGATTATATTTACCTCCTTTAGCATATTCATTTGATTTCATATACCTTTTTTGGTTACAGATATAGCAAGGGACTGGGGACTGGGGACTGGGGACTGGGGACTGGGTGAAAAGCCTTTTTGTGTGTGTCTAAGTCTTATCGTCTGTTGATGTCCTAAGCACCAAGACTTGTGCTATAAAAGGTTTTTATCTGTAACCAAAAAAATACATTACAAAAATAAAAAACTAATAAAGATATAGATTTTGTTACTAAACTTAATTATTAATCGTCCCACCCCAGAATCTCACTAACTTCGTTGCAAATAGAGGTGGGTTCAAAAGGTTTGGTGATAATCCCAGCAATTCCCATCTGGGCGAAACGGGCGCGATCGCTCCCTTGGACTTTCGCTGTTAACAAAATCACTGGTATAGCTTCGGTTTCTGAATTTGCCTGAAGTTTTTCGTAGACTGCAAAGCCATCCATGTCAGGCATAGAAACATCAAGTAGAATGGCATCAATAGGTTCTGTCTGGGCGATTTTTAATCCTTCTGACCCTGATGCAGCTGTCAGGGTGTCCCATCCTCCTAAGTCTTCTAAACAAGCTTGCACTAATTCGCGGATTCGTTCTTCATCATCTACAATTAACAATTTTTTTGTCATTTGTCATTTGTCATTGAGTATGGGGATTGAATCTTCAATTTTGAATTTTGAATTTTGAATTTTGAATTGATTTCTCCCCTGCCTAATTCCCCGGCAATGGCAGAGTGAAGAAAAACGTGCTGCCAACACCAAGAGTGCTTTCAGCCCAGATTTGCCCACCGTGCCGATCAATAATACTACGACAGATTGCCAATCCCAAGCCTGTGCCGCCTTTGGTGCGAGAATCAGAGGCATCTACTTGCTGAAATCTTCCAAAGATTGCTTCTAACTTATCTGCTGGAATACCTCGTCCTCGATCCGTTATTTGGAATAGTACGCAGTCTGTTTGCTGTTGGACACTGAGGGTAATAGTAGAATCGGCAGGCGAGAATTTAATCGCATTACCTAACAAATTGGTGAGTGTTTGCACAATAGCATCAGCCGCCGCCCAAACTTGAGCATTGGTAGGATGGATCTTAAAAGTAATATTATGCTGATTGGCGATCGCTTGCAGTCCTGCTACTGCTTGTTGAATTAAATCAGCTGCATTGCAGATGGTTTTTTCTAAGACAGCTCGATCCGATTCTAAGCGTTCCAAATCGAGAATATCGTTGACAAGACGCACTAAGCGATCGCTGTCGATGGCTGCAATTTCAATCATCCGCTTAAATTTATCTGGTTTTTTGTCGTAGATACCAGTTTGTAGTAAACCCAATGCTGCGCGAATTGCAGTTAAGGGAGTGCGAAGTTCGTGACTAACGATGCCAATAAACTCACTCTTGATCGAATTAATCTGCTCTAGTTCAGTGATATCTTCGGCAATCCCAGCAATCCGAACTACCTCGCCTAATTCATTTTTGATCGGAAATGCGCGATCGCGAATCCAACGGATTGAACCATCAGGGCGGATAATGCGATATTTTTTATCGTATTGCCCTGCTTTCATCTGTTCAATGAGTTCAATTTCGACGCCCTGGCGATCTTCTGGGTGAATTGCATCTAACCAATTTGAATAGTTGTGATACAAGTCCTCACAATTTTTTTGCCAGATGGTTTGGTATGCATTGCTCACATATAGAACTTGCTGATTTTGAATATCGGTCATCCAAAATACTGCTTGGATGTTTTCTGCCAGCTGACGAAATTTTTCTTCGCTGTGGCGTAAAGCATCTTCGATGCGTTTGCGTTCGGTGATATCTTGGTGAACCGCAACCAGAACGTCGCTGTAGTCGGGATGTCTGAATACCGAAGCCGTCACACTACACCAAAATGGCGTACCATCTTTTTTAAGATTCTGAACTTCGTAGGTGGCTTCAGTATTTTGTAAAACGGCAGACAAAGTGGCTTGATTTACATTTTTAGTAGTTACTGATTTGGTGACACAGTTCGCAATCGAAACGTGTTGACCGTTGAGTTCGCCAGAATCATAGCCAAACATCTGCTCAAATTTCGGATTGGCATAGACAATGATTGCATTATCAATTCTTACTAAGCAAATGCCTTCCCCCATATTTCGGGTGATTACAGCCTGAAGCTCCAGCATTTGCGTCTGTTCTAAAAGTGTGAGTTGGGTTTGTTGCTGCTCTATAACTGTTTTTCGCAGGCGATCGTTCGTCTCTGTCAGTTGGGCAGTGCGTTCTTGCACCCGTTGCTCAAGTTCAGTATTCAGTTGTTGTAGGTCAATTTCTGCCTGTTTGCGCTCTGTTAGTTCTGTTTGTAACTGTTTGACCAAAGCTGCTTGCTGGATAGCAATGCTTACCTGCGCTCCCAACTGCCGTAACAGAGAAATTTCTCTTGATTGCCACTCACGAGGAGCCTTACATTGATGAGCTGCTAATAATCCCCACAATTCATCTCCTACGGAAACAGGAACGACCAGATTTGCCCTCACTTGGAGACTTTCCAAAAATTCAACATGACAGGGACTAATTCCAGCAGTATAAATATCAGTTTTGGCAGTGACTAAGCCTTGTTTAAAGGGTTCGACGTTCTCTTCACCAATGCAAGCGTCATAAATCTGGAGTGGTAAAAGAGCCATGCAGTCCGGTGCAACAGACTCAATCACAATCGTTCCTCCCCAACCTGGATAAAATTGGAAGATAGTGACGCGATCGCACTCCAGAAATTGCCGCACTTCATCGACAGTAGTTTGCAAGATATCTTGTAAATTCAGCGATCGCCGGATACGCTGGGTCATCTCCATCACTAGGCGCTGTTGCTCAAATTGCTGTTGCAGCGTTTCTTGTGCTTGTTTGCGTTCGTCAAGAGCTATCCGCAGTTGCTCGGCGTTTTCTTGAGACAATTGTTGATTGAGTTGTTGAATCTTCCGTCTGCTGTACTGAAGATTGCCTGTCACCAGGTTAACGATCGAGGCAACTAGGAGGAAAAGACCTAGCCGTAATATATCTCCTGGTTGATTAATCGCCAGTTGATATCGAGGGGGAATCAAGTAATAATCAATTGCCAGTGTGGAAAGGACAACTGTAACAATTCCTGGTTTAAAGCCACCATACGAAGTACTGACGATAATAGCTATATAGAAAAAAGCACCAATGGTTCGGGAAATCAGCGGTTCTAACCAGAGTGACAGCAGCAGGGCGATCGCAGTTGAGCCAATAGCCACACCGTAGGCGAATAATCGCTGATAATTTCTCATCATGCTTTACTTCTCCTTGGCTGAGAGCGCCAACGAGTTCTTTGAATGCGGCTCAGTACCCGTGTCACAAGTTCTGGCCCTAGCACTGGCTTGCTGATAAAATCATCAGCTCCGGCTGCAAAAGCTTGCTGAAGAAATTCTGCTTCGGTATGGGCTGTAACTACTAAAATCGGTAAATCTCCCCACTGGGCATCCTGGCGCACGACTTTACACAATTCTAATCCGTTCACTATCGGCATTTCTAAATCTAGCACCACCAAATCAGGAGATGTTGCAATCAGCACTTTCCAAAATTGTTGTGATTGGGAGAGGGTGATTACTTCCAGCCCCCAAGGAGTTAACAACGCCGATAATCCAGCTAGCATTACAGGATCGTCGTCTACGATTAAAACTTTGGCTTCGGAAGTTTGAGGTTGAGGTAAGACACGAGCGATCGCCTGAAAAATCTCCTCGGTTGTCGCCGGTTTATGCAAAAATTGTCTAGCTCCTAAACGCGATACTTTCAGTCGCTCTGCTAGGGTATCTCGTCCTGTAAAAACAATTACTGGGATATTTGGCGATCGCTCTACTATCTCGCTCAATAATATTAATCCGTCTTCCTCTACTGTTGTAAAACTCAAATCCAGTAAAACTGCGTCAGGAGTTTTTAAGGAAAAAAGCGATCGGGCGGTTGCTAAGTTTGGTGCAACCTTCATCCTGATTCTCCATGAATCGGCTTCTGCTTGCAACTGCTTTGTCAGCATAGGATCATTATCGATTACTAACAGCCGATGAGTTTGCTTCATCAAAACGCTTGGAGCAGTGGAAGTGACAGCAGGCTTAGTTAACTCTTGCTGTAATGCTGTTACCAGTTGCGAGAAATTAGAGATTTGCTCTGGAGATAGCAAGGAATCTTCAAGCAGCAAATGTTCTATTTTCCGTCCGAGCCGAGAACCCTCTGGATAACCGAACGACCCCATTGAACCTGCTAGCTTATGAGCTTCACGCAATGCATTCTGCTGTAAATCTTCATTTAAATTTCCTGCCAAGAGTGCAGTTTTTGCTTGCTCTAGCACTGCAACTTGTCCAACAAAGGAATTACGAAATCGCTCCAACACACGATTTACAGAAGTCATATCTTTGGGGCTGGGTTTCTTCTTTCCATGTTGATTATTTTCCCCAACAGACATGGGGCGATTAGGTACAGGCTTGATCCGATAGCCCATGCCATATACCGTTTCTAGAAGTTCTTCTGCTATACCTGCTGTTTTCAGTTTCTTGCGCAAGTCTTTAATATGAGTCGTAACTGCATTTTCAGTCGGTGCATCCCCAAATCCCCAAAGCCGATCTAGAATCACTGCACGACTAAAGATCCGGTCTGGGTTTTGCAAAAACAACTCCAGCAGTTTGTATTCTGTAGCTGTGAGGAGAATTTCCCGATCGTTACAAATTACTCTGCCGGCACTTGGATCTAAACAAAGATTTCCCCAGGTTAAAATAGATGATGATATCGCCCCATTGCGTCGTAATAAAGAGCGAATTCTGGCTAGTAATGCTTCTGGGTCGAAGGGTTTGATGACGTAATCATCTGCTCCGGCATCTAACCCCGCCACAATATCTGCATTAGAATTTTTCCCTGTTAATAACAGAATAGATTTACGGTAGCCTTGCTTTCGCAATTGCCGACACAAGGTAATTCCATCCAGTTTTGGAATTAGCCAGTCTAGCAAAATCAACTCATATTCAGTCGATAGCGCTAGTTCTAATCCAGCTTGTCCATTGCTTGCAATGTCGATAGTATAATGATTTGCACTCAACAACTCGAAGAGTGCTGTACTCAGTAATACGTCATCCTCTACCAACAAAATTTTCATAAGTTGTATCAAAAGAAGATGCTGATGACACCTTCGCGATCGCAGGGCACACTCTCTGCGCGGTCAAACTTTTTTAATGTAATTTTAATATATTGTTACAAACAATACAACAAGTTAATTTAATGTGAGTTCGACGGGTGCTATTTTGACCTCTCCCCCGCCCCTCTCCTACCTACCAGGAGAGGGGAGCAAAAACCCTCCTTACTCGTTATCCTTAAAGGAGAGGGAGGCTGTCCGGGAGAGGCCTGTCGAACTCACGTTAATTTAGATAGATTTTGCAGTCTGACATATTTCGACTCATATCTGTGTCAGTGCATTAGTACTATATATTTTCTGTTTGATTTCTAGCCAGTTGTAATGAAGCGGTGGCGCTGGCGCTGCATACACCTTAAGGTGGTTGGGAGAACGCGAACGTCAACAACTGGCCATTGGGTGGGATTTTGAGACGGGAATCGATCCCTTGTAGAATTTTCTCAATGTCCCTGTAACCCTGTTGATATATAAATTAAAACTGCAACAGAAAAACTTTGGATGCCAAATTGCCAAAAGCACTCAACACAATAGATTATTGGCTTTTGTAATTTTTGCTTTCCGGTTGGGGAAAGGTTAAAAGGGAAGGGAAAATTCCATACCTTTACCCTTTACCCCTTACCCTTTTCCCCACAATGCCATAAACGCTATATATATTAAGAGGATCGGCTAGATTTGCAATCATACTTTGTATGGTAGTTCTGCACGCACTTTCAGATTTCATCGACTGCGATTTTGCGATCGCCAACTCATCTTGTAGCTATTGGTACGAAGGGCGTTGTCCGCAAAGTGGCGATCGCCTAAAATTACCCCGCACTTCAATGTCCGAAGCGATCGCCCACGGACTAATGCAACATCTTGCCAACAATGACTGTTATTCTCGTGAAGGGAAGATGTATGGAATCCTATTGATTGAACTGCCTAATGGCGAACAACGGGTACTAAAAGCTTTTTCTGGTCTTTTGAATAGTCGCAGTGTGGTTGAGGGCTGGGTGCCGCCAATTCCGGGACGAGATGAAGTTGCTTTCGAGGAAGGCCGTACTTTGGCACAGTTGGACGCGATTAAGCAAGAAATTATTACCTTGAAGCAACTAACCGAACGCCAGCAGTATGAAATCTTGTTTAATGACTTTGAGCAGCAGTTACAAGCAATGAGCGATCGCCATCGCTATTGCAAACATCAACGACAGGAAAAACGTCAGCAAATCTGCAATACACTCACTGCCGAAGCACTTACCATTGCCCTTGAACAACTCGATGAAGAGAGCCGTCAACAGGGAATTGAGCGACGACAACTTAAACGCCAGCAAAATGCTGTATTACAGCCTCTCCAGCAATTAATTGCAGCGACGGATGCGCGAATTAGCGAACTGAAACAACGGCGCAAAGCACTTTCTTGTCAATTGCAAGCTCAAATGCACGCTAGCTACAGCCTGACTAATTTTTCCGGGCGATCGCAATCATTGCAAGAATTGATGCCAGGAGGTTCTCCCACTGGCACAGGAGACTGTTGTGCCCCAAAGCTGCTTCATTATGCGGCAACACATAATCTCAAACCCCTAGCGATGGCAGAATTTTGGTGGGGTGAATCTTCCGCAAATCAAGATAAAATTCCAGGAGAGTTTTATGGAGCCTGTGCCGAGCGATGTCAGCCATTGATGGGGTTTTTGCTCTCAGGCTTGAAACCTTCCCTCCCTGCTAGGGAAAAAAGAAGCCTCTCTTCTGATAGGCTACCGTGTATACACAAGTCCTTCTCACCCCCTCTAACTCCCCGATGCCTTGGGGGAGAACCGGGAACCGGATATTTCCCCCAAGGCATCGGGCTACAGTGTACACACAAGTCTGAAATAGCTTACTCATCTGGGTTTTTGCGTCACTTTTACCCCACCCTAACCCTCCCCTTGCAAAGGGGAGGGAACCGGATCTTTAATCTCCCCCCTTTGCAAGGGGGGATTAAGGGGGGTAAATCCGAGGTTTGCGCTTCATTACCAAGATGTGTGTACACAGAAGTCACTTTACCGATTATTTATGAAGATGAATGGCTGATTGCTGTAAATAAACCTGCTGGATTACTTTCAGTACCTGGGCGTTATCGCGATCGCCAAGATAGTGTTTTGAGTCGCTTACGTCATTTGTTACCTGATGGTATGGCGCTTATATCTGTGCATCGCCTAGATCAGGAAACTTCCGGGATTTTGTTGTTAGCACGCGATCGCCAAACCCATCGGCAACTCAGCCAGCAGTTTCAGCTACGCCAGGTTCACAAGGTTTATGAAGCTATACTTTCCGGTGTTTTGACAATTGAGCAAGGTAAAATTGAACTGCCATTATGGGGAGATCCTGAAAATCGCCCTCAGCAAAAAGTTGATTGGCAGCACGGTAAACCCAGCTTGACACACTTCCAAATAATAGCGAGAGAAGGAGACTACACCCGCGTAGAATTTACGCCACTAACAGGACGCACTCATCAGTTAAGGGTTCATGCAGCTGATGCGCGAGGACTTGGGATAACTATTTTAGGCGATCGCCTTTATGGATGCCGTGCAGTTACTAGTCGGTTACATCTGCACGCCAGAGAGCTTCGCTTCAAGCATCCGCAGTTAGAAAAAACCTTGCATTTACAATCAATTATGCCCTTCTGACGGATTATATTACAGCATATTTCAAGTTGGTGAGGTACAGAAGCTAAGTCTGTTACCCGTTTTATATCAAGTCCGGGTAATTAGTTATGATTCCCACAGTCATTGCACCCACCGCGCCAAAGCTACGCTTTGTCTCCCCTAACAGCTAGCCTATTGCTTTTTAAATTTGTATGTGATAATTTTCTGCTTGTAGTTAATTCAACGGTTATCCGACCGACTTATAGTACTTACAAAAATTAATATAACTGCTAAGAGGCTTCCTAATAAAAATATCCAAATACAAATGATTGTGGAACACCCCACAAAATTGGATGATTGATTTCTTGGAAATCCCTAAATGAAAGGTAAAGACGAGAGTGCTGGAGTTAACTTATAGACTCTCATTCTTATCTTCTTATAAAAGGAGCAGGGGAGCAGCACTTCTCTACAAGAGGCTGCACTTCGACTACGCTCAGTGACCACGCCAAAGGCTACGCTCTGTAACCGAGGAGAAGTTGCAGTAAGTTTTCCCCCATACACCTCCCCACCTCTGCCTCTTGTGTCCAGTCCCCAATTCCCAATCTGGCGATCGCAAATCTAAAATTCAAACTTGTATGACTAAAGTATTCATTCTCGATGCCAACAAACAACCGTTATATCCAGTACGCATCAGCCATGCTAGGCTGCTATTGTCACAAGGTAAAGCTACTGTATTTCAGCGATATCCTTTTACTATCATTCTGAAGGAGTCCCTTTCTCATCTAAAACTTGAGCAACTTGGCTTTAAGATTCATCCTGGTATTAAAATAAATCGTAATTAAATTACGAATTACGAATTACGAATTACGAATTACGAATTAGTTAATCTTAGTCGCCTCCTTAACAGAGGAATATAGATGACGAACCATACTATTTTAGAACCGTTACCAGAAGACCAATGGTTTATTGAGAGCCAGGAACTACGATCCTTTGTAGCAACAGTGCAAGAAATTAGCGCTAGCACTGTTAACGATCGCACACAAACTCTCGCCAGACTAGAACCCTATTTTCAAGAAATCCTTGCTCAACAGGAATGGCTACCCCAAGAGTTTGCCCAAGTCAATCCCGAAAGCCGGATGGGTGGCGGTATTGGTCAATGGCTGCTTTATCGCGCTAAAGACCGTTCGCTGTCAGTATTCAGTTTGGTGATTCCCCCAGGTTCCACGACTCCCGTCCACGATCATCTAGCCTGGGGATTGATTGGTTTATACAAGGGCGATCAAGAAGAAACAGTCTATCGCCGTATAGATAACAGTGATGTAGAAGGGCACGCACAATTACAAGTAACTGAAGTGCGATCGCTTCAACCAGGGGATATCTACCGCCTCTTACCACCAGATGGTGATATCCACGCCGTCAAAACCACATCCCAGAGCGCATCTGTATCGATTCATACCTTGGGTAATGATACTGGTTGCGTCTTGCGTCACCAGTTCATCCCAGCATCTCACAGCGTCAAATCCTTTCGCTCTGGATATTCCAACGCTCCCTGTAAACAAGAGGAGGAAAAAGCACATGGCCAATTACATTAGACCAAAACCCCCAGTTTTCGAGCGAGTTGAAGACGAACGCCTGCACCGCAAGCAACGTCTCGCCGCCGCCTTTCGCTTGTTTGGTAAGTTTGGCTTCAGTGAGGGAATCGCAGGCCATATTACGGCTCGCGATCCTGAGTTTACAGACCATTTCTGGGTCAATCCATTCGGGGCATACTTCGGTCATATCCGAGTTTCTGACCTGATTCTAGTTAACAAAGATGGTGAAGTGGTTAAAGGCGATGCTGATGTAAACCAAGCTGCTTTCGCCATCCATTCTCAGATTCATGAAGCTCGACCTGATGTCATCGCCGCGGCTCACGCCCATTCACTTTATGGTAAAGCCTGGTCTAGTTTGGGGCGTCTCCTTGACCCCTTGACTCAAGATTCTTGTGCTTTTTACGAAGACCATGCCCTGTTTGACGATTTTACAGGTGTGGTTTTAGAAACTTCTGAAGGTCAGCGATTGGCGCAAGCCTTGGGGCCAAAGAAAGCCATAATCCTACGTAACCATAGTATTTTAACTGTGGGACATACAGTCGATGAAGCTGCCTTTTGGTACATTAGCTTAGAGCGATCGTGCCAAGGCCAACTGCTGGCAGAGGCTGCGGGTAGACCCACTACTATCAAACACGAAACAGCCCGTTTAACACAAACTCAAGTAGGGTCACATGTAAGTGGGTGGTTCAGTTTCCAGCCGCTTTACGATCGGATTGTGCGCGAAGAACCCGATTTACTAAATTAGTGCTGTGTTTTTCGGCATTGGGATATTAACAATTCAAAATTCAAAATTCAAAATTCAAAATTATTCGCGCCGCATCTCGTAGAGAAGAGAGTTACATAAGGAGATTTAAACCCCGACTGTAGCTTACTTAAGAGCAGGGTAACTGAACTGAGCGGAGTAGTTCCGACTCCGCCTCCCAGTTATTTATTGTCAATTGAAGCTAAATTTATTTATATACTCCGGTAAACCTATAAGTTTATAGTATTCATATAGCTCAGAGAAATCATTTTGATGATTAACCAAATCTTTCGCCGTTTTATTGCCAAGTGGATATCGTTGATAAAATTCAGGAATATCCCCTTTAACAACCAGCATAAATTATTCTTTTCTTCTCCTTTGCCAACAGTAGGGGCTTTTGTTACAGGTCTTTGTCTGAGCTTGCTATTTGCTGCTTGTTCATCGACACCGACTGTTAATGTCCCTAATCCCAGTGCCACATCTCAGGGTAATTCTACTTCCAGTAAAGCAACAGTAGTCAGATTTGGTTATCAAAAATCGACCATTTTGCTAAGAACTAAGGGTGTTTTAGAAAAGCGTTTAGCGCCAGAAGGAATAACTGTAAAGTGGACTGAATTTCAAGCGGGGCCACAATTACTAGAAGCGATGAATGTGGGTAGTATTGACATTGGGCCTGTGGGAGAATCACCGCCAATATTTGCCCAAGCTGCGGGAGCATCACTAACTTATGTTGTTGGTACTGCTGCTAGTCCGGCTGGTTCAGCAATTCTTGTTCCTCAAAATTCGCAAATTCAAAAAGTTACTGACTTGAAGGGCAAAAGAGTTGCCTTTCAAAAAGGTTCTAGTGCCCATTTATTGTTAGTCCTAGCTTTAGAAAAAGCCGGATTAAAATATACAGATATTGAACCTAAATATTTGGCTCCGGCTGATGCTCGTGCTGCATTTGTGAAAGGGAGTGTAGATGCTTGGGTAATTTGGGACCCATTTTATGCAGCCGCTGAAGAGGCAACTAAAGCTAGAGTCCTGATTGATGGCACAGGAATTAATAAACAGGGAGGATATTATTTGATGAGTCGCAAATTTGTCACTGAAAATACCCAAACTGTCAAGGCAATAGTGGAGGAAATTAAAAATCTCGAAGAATGGTCTAAACAGAATCGAGAAGAAGTAGCAAAAACTCTCGCACCTGTGTTAGGAATTGATTTAGAAACGATGAAAAAAGCAACTAACAGGCGGACTTTTGGGATTGTACCAATTGACGACAATTTGATAAATCTACAACAAGGTGTTGCAGATACATATTACAAATTAAAATTAATTCCCAAAGAAATAAATGTGAAGGATGCAATGTTGACAAAAGAAGAATATGCTGCTTTCTCACCAAAAACTTAAACTAGTACAATGAATCGGCTGTAGGGGCATAGAGATGTATGCACCTACAGATGAAATTGGTATTAGTAGCAAATTTGAAAATGTAAATCTTGGAATTGATTATGACTAATCCTACAGAACTACTGCGATCGCGCTACGGTGAAATTCCCTTCAATCCCGAAATTGCATGGAATGATTCGCTAACAGCACTACTATCTCACCGTTCAATTCGGTCTTATCTAGCCGATCCTTTACCACCGGGAACTCTGGAATTGCTAATTGCAGCCGCCCAATCTGCATCTACTTCCTCGAATTTGCAAACCTGGAGTGTGGTAGCAGTCGAAGATCGACAGCGCAAAGAGGAGTTATCCAAGCTGGCGGGAAACCAAGCACATATTAAGCAGGTTCCTTTATTCTTGGTTTGGTTAGCAGATTTGGCGCGTCTAAGTCATGTTGCTGACAGTCGCGGCATATCTCATGATGCGCTGGAATATTTGGAAATGTTTGTGATGGCGACAATCGATGCAACGTTGGCGGCGCAAAATGCCGCAGTTGCAGCTGAGTCACTTGGTTTAGGAACTGTCTATATCGGTGGAATTCGCAACCACCCGCAAGAGGTAGCACAGATATTGAATTTGCCGTCCTCTGTGTATGCTGTATTTGGGCTGTGTGTGGGCTATCCGAATCCGGAAGTAGAAGCGGCGATTAAACCAAGGTTGCCCCAGTCAGCTGTGCTGCATCGTGAAACTTATAAATTGGCAGAACAAGAAGAAGCGATCGCTCACTACAACGACATCATCAAAGAATTCTATACTGAACAAAAGATGAATGTTGCCGGCGATTGGTCAGAACACTCAGCCCAACGCATCGCCACTGTAGAATCATTGAGAGGACGCGATCGCTTGCGTGAAGCTCTCAATAACCTTGGCTTTAAATTGTTGTAAACAAGAAGAATCAAGATTATAAATTTGCAACTCCGTGGCAAAGTCGCCTTAGTAACAGCTGCTAGTAAAGGTTTGGGCAAAGCTACAGCCAGGCAATTTGCCCGTGAGGGTGCAAAAGTTGCCATCTGCGCCCGCAGTGAGTTAATTCACAAAACTGCTGCGGAGATTGAAAGCGAAACAGGTACAGAAGTGCTATCTCTGCGTGCGGACGTTACTAGTCAAAAAGATATTGAACGTGTAAGGGAATTCCAGAAAATAAAATATACAAATCATAAATATGTATCCTGTATATCTTGAAGAGCCTGGGTTCATTACTAGTCAAGTTGAATACACTTCCGGCCGGCTTCTGCTGCTGCTTGGGGGTATAGTACAGTCTTTGTTCACCAAATACTGCGCCATCAGCACTAACTAACCGAAACTCCCAGAAATATCTCTGTGTGTTAAACACAACTAAAGTAAAGCTTTGAATGCCAACCACAGAGTAAATTTTGATGATAGACACAATGGTATTTAATCTATCTCTTTCAAGATGTTATGTGATGGGCTGATTTATTTGGTTAAGAGAATTACAACATTTTTAACAGAAGCAAAGTTAGTGATGATTAATAGTATTGCTCCTCTGATTGAATAATAAATGTTAAAAGATGAGTTTATTTAAAAACTAGACGTAAGTTAACGTGGGGAATTACCAATGATGATGTAATCGCACAAGGAAGTACCAAAAGCAAAAACGTTGTTAGGGTTGTTTGCTGTAATTGTAGGTAATTGCTCAACTCACAGGTTGCAAAATTTTTCTCCCACCAGTCCAGCATTGCTCGTCACCTTTAGCACCTGATTTCTCTTACTGTCCCGTATATGCTGTGCTGTTACTTAAATCCTTTGCTAGTAAGCTTTTCAAGACTTAACGGGAAAAGTCAGGTTGATAAACTGCTTCATAGCCATCTACCATTTTTGGCACACTAAAACAATTCTCGACATGCTTACGACAAGCATAACGATCTAGTTCTGCCACTTTGTTAACGGCATTAACACATTCAGAAATGCTGTTACATATGAAGCCAGTTTTTCCGTGGACAATTACTTCGGGAACTGAACCCAAATTCATGGCGATGACTGGTGTTCCTGCTGCCATTGATTCTGTCATTACCAAACCAAATGGTTCTCGCCAAGTAATCGTAAATAAAGTTGCTACTGCACCCCCCATCAAAGCATTCTTTTGAACATGGTTAGCTTCACCCAAATACTGAATTTGCTGACCATCAATTAAGGGTTGAATTTCTCGCTCAAAATACTCCACATCAACGACATCTACCTTACCTGCCATCTTTAAACGCCAACCAGCCTCTTTTGCAATCTGTATTGCTAAGTGCGTTCCCTTTTCTGCTGCAATTCTTCCCAAAAAAGCCAGATAAGGTGGTTCGTCGGGCTGAGGATGAAACTTATGACTACTGATATCAATACCATTGTAGACAGTTGCTACATAATTCAACCCTAACCTAGATTCACGTTGGGAATTGGAAATACTTACATAGGGCTGGTTTTTGGCATATTGAAACATCTTTTCGTTATCAGGGGTAAAGATACCATGTAATGTGGTAACTGTCGGTGTCTTTACTAAATTCGCATAGGGCAACGCACTACAGCCTATATGTGAATGAATTATGTCAAAGGTTTCTGCTTGCTCATATACCAAAGCCAGTTCCAACATTTCATAGATGTTACACTCTTTGATGCTTGAATCTAGTCTCAAAGCATAAGGATGAACTGATTGCAGCTTTGCCAAAGTTATTGAATCTCCCGATGCAAATAGCGTTACTTCATGCCCTCGCCTAACTAATTCATCGGTCAATAAGCCTACAACTAATTCTGTTCCACCATAACCAAGAGGTGGAACTCTCTCCCAAAGAGGAGCAATTTGAGCAATCCGCATAGAAACTCCTAAAAACTTAAGACTAGAATTTCAAGAAGGTCTTTCTTTTAAAAAGGGTTTTAAAGTAACTCAGTTCATTACTAGTCAAGTTGCATACACTTCCGGCCGGCTTCTGCTGCTGCTTGGGGGGTATAGTACAGTCTTTGTTCACCAAATACTGCGCCATCAGCACTAACTAACCGAAACTCCCAGAAATATCTCTGTGTGTTAAACACAACTAAAGTAAAGCTTTGAATGCCAACCACAGAGTAAATTTTGATGATAGACACAATGGTATTTAATCTATCTCTTTCAAGATGTTATGTGATGGGCTGATTTATTTGGTTAAGAGAATTACAACATTTTTAACAGAAGCAAAGTTAGTGATGATTAATACTCTCCGTGTCTTTTCTCCTGCCTTATGGTTTGAGTACAACTTTGATGGCATAGATATAGCAAAGCTGTTACCAGAGGCAAGATAGCCTGAAAGTACTGTGGTGAATGACTTTTAGATATTTCAGTTACCAACCAGCCAAGGGATTAACAAAGCTGTAACAGCCAGCCTACTCGATCTAGCAGGAGCAAGTCGTGAAATTGTTCAATACATCGCTGGGCCAATTGTTACTCAGCAGAACGGCTGGCAACAGTCAATTCCTACTTGGGTAGGAAAAGCGAATGCCTCCGGCACGCTACGCGAACGCAGTTGATAGATTAGATGCAGCTTTACAAGAGATAGGCAAGGGAGAAATAGGTAAACTCCCCCATCAAGGAAGCTTGACTAGCTAACGATGTCAACCTCCTCAATGGTGGGCGGCTAGGCAAAAAGCTCGGAAGTCTTCTCCATCAGCGCGGTGCCTTCAATTCATCGGCAGGCAGCCCGCAGGCGAGCCAATCAGGCTTACAGCATGGGAAGCACGCGGGGACGAGATCCGGTCGGGAAGGCTGCGTCGATTCGATCGAGTTCGGTTTGGGTCAGATTGAGTTCCCCGGCTCCCGCGTTTTCAGCGGCGTGTTCGGGGTTGGATGCTTTGGGGATTGCGAAGAGCGAGGAATGCCGCACCAGAAATCGGAGCGTGACTTGGCGAGGGGTGGCGTTATGGGCGACGGCGATTTCCTGTAGTACGCGACCTGCGGTTGTGCGCGAGCTGGGAAAATCCCCATGACCGAACGGGCTGTATGCGACTACGGCGACCCCATGCTTCTCACACCAGGGGATCACAGCGTGTTCGATCGCTCTCTCTCTCAAATGGTAAAGGACTTGATTGCAGACGAGAGAACCCTCGCCAGCGATCTTCTGGACTGCTTCAAGGTCAGGCACATCGAAGTTGCTCACGCCCCAGCAGAGAATTTTCCCCTCGTGCTGAAGCTGCTCGAAGGCAGCGATCGTCTCCTCCAGTGGGTGTTGACCGCGCCAGTGCAACAGATAAGAGTCCAGCCGATCGGTATGAAGTCGAGCGAGGGATTTCTCACAGGCTACGATCGTCCCTCTCCGAGAAGCATTTCCAGGAAGAACCTTGGAAACCAGGAAAACCCGATCGCGTCGTCCAGCGATCGCCTCGGCGACCACCTCCTCGGCGCTGCCGTACATCTCTGCCGTATCGATGTGGGTCATGCCGAGATCGAGTCCTTGGCGCAAAGCGGCGATCGCAGAGGCGCGGTCACCGTTATCGATGTACCAGGTTCCTTGACCGATCGCTGCCACCTCGCGCTGCGTGGAACCAAATCGATGCTGTTCCATAGCTGTTCTCCTGATTAACGCTCCGAGTCCTCACACTGTCTGACGTACCTGCCCTGCATGGCTGAACAGCTCGATCATTTCCCGGTTGAAGGCTGGGATGTCGTCTGGCTTGCGGCTCGACACGAGGTTGCTATCAACTACAACTTCCCGATCTACCCACTGGGCACCTGCGTTCTGGAGATCGGTCTTGAGCGACGGCCACGAGGTGATCTGCCGTCCGCGCACCACATCTGCCTCGATCAGAGTCCAAGGTCCGTGGCAGATCACTGCTACCGGCTTGTCAGCATCGAAGAAGGACTTTATAAACTCGATCGCCTTAGCTTTAGTCCGAAGTTGATCTGGATTGGCAACACCACCGGGAAGCAGGAGGGCATCATAGTCGGCTGGATTTACTCGATCGAGGGGGACATCTACCGAGAAAAAATCCCCTTTGTCAAAATGGTTCCAGCCCTGAACGCGATCGCTCTTAGGTGAAATGATGTGGGTTTGAGCACCTGCTGACTCAAGGGCAAGCTTTGGTTGAGCCATTTCAACTTGCTCAAAGCCATCTGTAACCAGAATGGCAACTTTCTTATTTGTGAGTTCTTCTGTCATCTCTACCTCCTAAAGTATTGGCTAGACTTGGTTTTTTCGTGTTCTTGTGGGGTTTTAGGCAGCCTGACCTGGCTTGAGCACGATCTTGATACAGTTGTCCTTCTTGTGCTTGAAAATTTCGTAGCCGTGCGGTGCTTGTTCTAGCGGCAGACGATGGGTGATTACAAAAGATGGGTCGATATCGCCATTTTGGACACGATCGAGTAACGGGCGCAAGTACCTATGAACGTGCGTTTGTCCCGTTTTAAATGTTAAGGCTTTGTTCATGGCAGCACCCATCGGTATCTTGTCTACAAAGCCGCCGTAAACACCAGGAATTGAAACAGTGCCACCTTTGCGACAGGCAACAATCACTTGCCTTAGGGCAGTGGGTCGGTCGGTTTCCATACGCACGGCTTGCTTTACCTGGTCGTAAAACGCATCAGGGCCCGTACCGTGGGCTTCCATTCCCACTGCATCCATGCAAGCATCTGGACCGCGCCCACCGGTCATATCTTTGAGGGCTTCACCAACATCAACTTCCTCATAGTTACAGCTATTTTCAGGTAATTGAACCACAAACTAAGTTAGACTGAAGAAATA
>NZ_JAVRCA010000037.1:0-83756 GCF_034530995.1 Nostoc sp. DedQUE04
GCTGAAGGTTCTGCATCTTTAGCCGAATTGGAATCATATTTAGCAGAGCGAGTTAAGCAAATGTTAGGGGGGTAGGGTGTGGGGTATAGGTGTACCTCATATAGTTGAAAACCGTTGTAAATATTTCACTATGGCCAAAGACCTATTCCACCAAGCCGTCAAGCAAGCCTTAATCAAAGACGGATGGACAATTACTAGCGATCCATTAATCATTCGCATCGAGCGCGTTAAACTAGAGATTGATCTTGCTGCTGAAAAAGTATTTGCTGCTGAAAAAGATGAGCAGAAAATTGCTGTAGAAGTTAAAAGCTTTATCAATCCCTCCGTCATTACTGACTTTCATAATGCACGCTTGCCAGTTTCTCAACTATCGCCTTGCCTTAGAAATGACTGAACCCGATCGCATCCTCTATTTAGCTGTTCCTATTGATATTTTTAATACTTTTTTTCAGGAGCGTTTTACTCAAGCGGCAATATCACATTATGCCTTAAAAATAATAGTATATAAACCGAATACAGAGGAGATAATCGAATGGAAAAACTAGCCAAATATCGCCAAATTGTGCGCGAATTATTAATCGCCCATGCCACCCCAAACCCCCCAAACGAACCAAATATTGAATGTCAACTCATTTTTGATACAGAACACGATCGCTATCAAATTCTAGATATTGGTTGGCAAGAGTTTAATCGGATTTATGCCTGTTACATTCATTTAGACATTAAAGATAATAAAATTTGGATTCAGCACAACATGACAGAAGCCGATATTGCTCAAGAGCTAGTGGAAAGAGGAGTTCCAGCTTCAGATATTGTTTTAGGCTTGCATCCCCCATACAAACGTCCTTATACCAAATACGGTGTTGCTTAAAGTTAGTAAAAATAGACCCACCATCCTATGGCATCCAAAAGCAATCTGTTAGCAGACATATCACTTAAAGGACTAGAAATTGCTCCTTCTCAAATACGGGGAGCAGTGCGGATTGTGCCATTATTGCGCCATCAAGTACGTAACGATTTGCGTTTGCTGCGTCGTAGCTACGATGAAGATTTAGCAGTTGTTTCCTTAGCAGGAGAAATGACAGCACCAGGAATGAAATATTTTTCTTATGTTCCTCACGGTCTAGTGTTGTCTTGGACTAATGACGGCAGTCCTGTAGGGGCTTTTGGGGGACAGCTTTTTCAAAGAGATGGTAAACAGCTAAACTATGGTTGCGCCAGTGTCCGGTTAATGCACCGGATGGTGAAGCGGGAATCTACTAATCAACTGAGATTTTTGCCACTGCACTTGGCAATGGAAGGCTTTTTATCAATGTTTTTCTCTGGCCCTGATATCGCCTGGAGTGAATATTCTAAGTATGCCCTTTCTCATGGGCTGGGTAGCCGAATGAAAAGCTCTTTTAGTGGACGTTACATTGCTGGACTTGAAGATGCTTTGCGGGTATTTGAAATTCACTCTCGACAGGTTGGGGTATTAGTATTTGTTGCCGAAGCATTAGCATCAGCTTTTGTAGTACCGACACCAGAGGACTATCGACTTTTACACAATAGCTTGTTAGAAGATTTCTATGGTGAGTTATTGTACCAATACGCGTTGCTGCACGATACAACTTTTCCCATCAGTGTATCTTTAGATGAGTCAAAAATTAATGATTTAAAAGCGTTGAGAGCAGCAGTACAAAATATGCGTTCAAATTGGGCATCGTTTCAGGGTTTCATGGCAGAGGGACTGTTAGGACGCAAGTTAATTTCCCAAAAAGTCTATACTGCTGGTTCGTTTGTGTTACAACGATTTATTACTGACCTCAACCCCAACGAAGAAAATCATATTGGGGAAGCGATTATTCGAGAGAATGGTGAATTGGAGTATTTGAAGACTTACTGCTTATCAGGAATGCAGACTCGCCGAGTTTATTTGCTGAGTCAGTTAGCAGAGCATAATTGGAATTTGGATGCTACAGCTAGTAAATTGGGCAATACACGAGAGGAATTTGTGCTGCGTTTAGAAAAGGTGGGTTTTGGTTATTTGCTTAATGCAGAAATAAGACAAGCAGCATTGAAAAAAGTCAAGGGTAAAAGGTGATATTGTCTTGCTAAGATTCAGCATTATTTTTTTACAAATTAATTTCAATACATTCGTCAATTTCCGAAAAAGTAAGCTGTTGTGCGTATAATTTGGACTTTTTCGGGTCTGCCACCATTGGTAACTCTGTAATGCTCTGGAAAATTACAGATGCGACAGCTTATAACACTGAGTCAAACAGGGTGAATACAAATCCTAAATGATTCATGAGAAAACACCATATTCATGCAGCTTTGGAAAGTCAAAAATTTGACAATCAATCGCTAACTCAAATAACCCCTTGACCACAGAGAACGAATGGCAAAAAAAGTAAACTTCTCGAATCAATCTTTTTGCTTGTAACCAAATGTCTTCTACAGGATTCTGTTGTGGAGCATTCGGGGCAAAACGCTCACAAGTTATCAACCATTGTTCTGTTTATAATTCTGCATTGAGCGAGTCTAAATACTCTTTAATTTGCCCGGAACGGTGGTAACTAGCACCGTCCCAAATAATTAAAATTTTTGCATCTCTTTCGTTGTGACTGAAGATATTCTAAAAAACTATTGTCGTGTGAGAATTAGCTTTTTTTGCTTTGGAAATCAAAAATTCTTTTGTTTTATAGTCTAATGCCCCGAAATAAGTTTGTTTACAACGAGCGTTGGCTACAGGAACTGATACTCGTTCGCTCGTTTTGCCCCAAACATAACCGTTTACGTCTCCCCATAACAAGTCCCTTAATGCTGTAGCAACAATCGTTCATCAGTATCCAAGGTTGCTAGGGGATTTTCTATATCTATCCATGAAACCTGTTCTTCTAGCTTGTCACAACAAGAACGTACTAAACGCAAACCGACATCTAACGAAAGTTGAGCATTTGTTGGGGTAAACTCTTGCAAGATGCTGGCTTCTATCGTCTGATACCGATCGAGGTGCCTGCTGAGTTTTAGGAGAAAATTTGCTCCTTCACCACCATCTTTGATAGCAAACTGCAAAATGGAATCGACGTAAGCTCTAACTTTGGGGTTTTTAATTCCCTCGGTAGCTGATGTATAGAGCAATTCCCCATTAAGATATTCAAAATCTGGTACATACAGGCGATCGCCAACTAGTTCAAATATCTGCATCCCTTGAGCTGGTCTGACTGTTAACTTTTCGCACCTGACTCGATGAGCCGCTTTTTCAAGCAATGTAATCACTGCTAATATTACTGATGGATAGTTACTATCTATACATCTTATTTCTACCGTGCCGAGTTTGTTGAGTCTAACTGGATTCCAAGCTGACTTGAGTAAGTCCCCTCCGGCTTCTTTGAACAGATTCGGTTCAATTGAGGCTTTTTCCATTGCTTGTAACCAAGCATAGTAACGAGCAAATTGCTGTTCAACTAAACCTTCGACACTTTCGGCATAAGACATAAGGGAGCCAACAGGCTGTAAATGAGTGTAAACTCCTTCCCAACCAAAGATTTCGCTACCCCGATAACGAATTGTGTGCGCGGCTAGACCAATCGCTTGTCCCTCATAAAAGGGACACGCCCGCGTCAGGGAAATCAGTGCAGAGTCACAAGCTGTAGCTAAATTAAAGATATTTAATAGTTCTTCTCGCTCTGCCAATGTTGAGTTGTAGGATATTGCAACACGAGGGTCAATTACCCCAGGCGGAACTTCTAAATGCAGATGCGTACCTGTACATTTTCCGGCGTGTAAAAATTGTTCATAGCCCACAGTCCGCGCTTGGATATGGTAATTAGGCTGATCCCGCATAACTGGCATAGTATGCAAAGGATAGCTAGACAAAGGATAAAGGCGTAAACCAATCTGTTGCGCTGCACAGAGTGCTAATTTGAGATTTGTAAGATAAACTCTTCCTAATTCTTTGGCAGTGTCCGCAGGCGGCGTGTTAATTTCTACCATACTTTTGACGAACTCTGCCACAAAGTATTTTGGGTTTAAACCTTGTGCTTGAGCCATTAACTGGCAACTTGTTAAAAACTCATCGGCGCGATCGCTCAAATGACCAGCTTCATCTACCAGAAAAAATTCTTGCTCAAGACCAATACGACGCTTTACTAGATCCATTTAGGCCTCCGTAAGAGTAATCCCGCCACAGCCCCAATACTTTATATGTAGCTTAAAGGATAAAGTGACGAATAGTACGTTTGTAAAGCTGAAACACAAGAGGATTAAGCAGTACTGTCACTAGCAGGCGCAGCGATGGCGATTACGCGATCGCAAAGGATACTGAACAAAAGCGGCGATCGCACATTGAGGTGAAAGATTTCTTCGTCAACGCCACTGCCTTGCCATTCAGTTAAATGCTGGTTTTCTGAACTAATTGTAGCCATATTCCCTCCATATTCTAGAAATATTGGAACGATGTTTCTGTGCAAGTTTTTTGAGTTGTGTAAGCACAAGATAGTATGCTAATAACAAGCAACTAACCATTCTGTTCGGTTGAGATAGTCAAGCGATCGCTTTTTTCCTAGCGATCGCTTTTAATTTTTCACTAATTGGCACAATTGACCGTAAAGCTTATACCTTCTGACCGCTTACTGCTATTGGGGTTTATCCTTAGAAGACTCATTTATTTGGATTTGAGTATTTGTGGCGGGTTTAGTAATGCTTGCTTTTTGATTTCGATAATCTTGCACGGTTAGAAGTTGCCAACTAGAATCTTGTGAAAGTTCCAAAACCCATTGATGATAATCATATAGACTTTCTCTATGCCCAACACTGATAAACGTTGTTTTTGTCTCTTGTAACTGTTGATACAAGTTTCCTTCGTTTTTCAAATCTAAAGCGCTGGTTGCTTCGTCTAATATAGTAAAGCTAGGACGGGTAACTAATAGTCTTGCAAAAGCTAGGCGTTGTTGTTCTCCCAGCGATAAGATATTTTCCCAAGGAACTTCTGTATCAAAGTTGTCTACTCGACTAAGCAAGTTTTGCAAGTTAACTTGTTGCAATACTTCTTTAAGTTCTGCGTCGGTCATCTGGTGGTTTGTATTAGGATAGAGTAACTGTTCGCGCAAAGTTCCCAAGATGATGTAAGGACGTTGAGGCAAAAACAACAATTCTTTTAGGGGAGGTCGCACCAGACGACCGGTTCCTGCGTTCCACAAACCAGCGATCGCTCTTAACAGAGAACTTTTACCTCGACCACTAGGGCCAACAATTAATAAACCTTCTCCTGCTTGAACAGTCAGCGACAAATCTTCGACAATCACCTGTTCGTAATCCGGTGTTTGTAAAGTGACATCATCAAAAGCGAGATGATTTTCTTCGATTGTTTTGATGGTACTGACATTTTCTGGTTGTTTAGTTACTGTTTCTAAAGCATCTGAAAAATCAGCTAAACGCTCAACATAACTGGAAAATCGTCCAGAAGTTCCAAATTCATCTATTAATGTTGCCAGCCCATTAGCAAACATACTGCAAGCTACAACTGCTTGGCTAACTTGTCCGAAATCAATTTCACCTCGAATATATACAGGTGCAAATATTAAATAAGGAAATATTTGGATAATAGACCGATATCCTCTGTTAAAAATGTCTTTATTTCTTTCCCAATCAATCTTACTTTCAGAATTTTTAAAAAGATGATTAAATCTCCGCTGAATGATATTTAATTCTTGGTTTTCTCCCCGGAAAAAAGCTATCGATTCAGCATGGTTACGAACATGAGTTAAGCTATATGTATAATCAGCTTTAGATTCAAGTTCTTCTTGAGTAATCTTATCTAATTCTTGACTCAAATAAACAGCAATCAAATTGCCTATAATCGTATAAGTAAGCAGAAATGCTACAGCAAATTGGGAAATTGACCAAAGAATTATTAAAAAAGTCGTCATTTCCAGGATTTTTTCAAACAAAGTAGCTGAAAAATTTAGAGCAGTCCTGGCAATAGGTTCGATTTCTTGGGATAGACGTTGATCTGGGTTATCGATATCGGAGCTAAAATTGATTTTATAATAAGCGCGATCGCTAAAATATTTTTCTAAAATCTGCTGATTCAGCCATTGATACCAATCAAGGGCAATTTTTTTTCTGACAAATTTAGTCAATCCTGTCAAGAACGTGATTAAGAGCAGTCCAAGACCGTAAAGTGATAACGTACTAAAAAATTTAGAAGTATCTTTATCTTGAATAATGACATCGATTAAATAGCGATCGACGAAGCTATTAAAGGCAGTTACGCCCACAAGTCCAATTATTAATAAGATTAGGAGAACGAGCATTCCCCATGCCTGAATCACATCTGAAAATGCTCTTCCGTTGAGATTTGTGGGATACCAGTAAGGCCCGGCGATCGCTTTGACATTTTCCCAAAATCGAGTAAAACCGGAAGAAGTATTTGTTAATGATTGATTTTGAATAACTTGGGTTGACATGTTTTATCAATAAACGGAAATCTTGTTTGAGTGAATAAAGCAGGAGGCAGGAGGCTGCAATTAGTGTAGGCTCTAAACTTACATTGATTGCAGATGGGGCTTAAATCCTTGCTTGCAAGCGATCGTGGCAAGCTATACAAGGACAGTATTCCTTCTGTCTTTCTTGCTAAACTTAGTAATTTTTAGTGCTGAGTAATAAGTGAAGTTTATCACTCATGACTCAGCACTTGGAACTATTTTTCCATTTAGATTACGGCAGTTTGCAAGTAATACCATTACAAGTTTTGAAACTTGTTCCAAACTTCAGGATTGACGATGTGAAGCGGCTTTTCACCTTGAAGCACTTGAAGTATTTGATTAGCTGCGGAAAGTGCAGCAGCCATACCAGCTTCAGGTGTAACTCCAGCTAGATGAGGTGAGTAAATTACATTGTCAAAGTTATATAAAGGATTATCTATAGATGGGGGTTCAGGCTCAAACACATCTAGTGCAGCTCCAGCTATCCATTTTTCGCGTAGAGCTACAACCAAATCTTTTTCACGAACTATCTTCCCACGAGAGGTATTGATCAAAAAAGCAGTAGATTTCATCTTCTTAAAAGCTTCCAGAGCAAACATTTCATGAGTTTCATCGGTTAGCTCAGGATGTAAAGATACAAAATCAGATTCAGCCAGAAGATAATCTAAATCTTTGACTAGAGTTGCACCTACTGTTTCGGCTTTATTGGATGGAACATAAGGATCGTAGGCTAAAACTCGCATTTGAAATGCTGTACTACAAATTTTAGCAACAGCACTACCAATTCTTCCCAAACCAACAATACCAAGTGTTTTTCCTTCTACTTGAATTGGTTGTATCTGATTACGAATTAAATAGTTTCCTGTTTTCACACACTGATTGAGGAAACTCAAATTTTTTGCAAGAGATAAAATCATGCAAATCGTGTGTTCTGTAACAGCAGTTGTCGACAACCCTGGGTTGTTGACTACGACAATTCCCTGTTCTGTTGCAGCAGCAATATCGATGGCATCAGTTCCAAATCCAGATGTACTGATGACTTTTAATTTTTTTGCCAATTGAATTGATTGGGCATCTAATTTAGTAGGATAACGGACAAATACGCCAGATGCGTCTTGAATAGCATCATTGATATTATTCTTAGTTGGTTCTTTGATAATTTCGATATTAGTGTGTTCCTCAAGGAGTTTTTCACCTGTTTCGTCATACATTCTCCCGATTAAAAGAACTTTGTGAGTTTTAGTATTCGTTGCTGAAATTTGGGGGAAAATAGCTGTCATACAATTTCTCCTAGATTAAATTATTTCACACAAAAGAGTTTATGGGCGATGGATATAATTGTTGAGGTAGTTTCATACTTTCTAGAATTAAATTAGAATTATTAGAATTAGATGCGGTTGGCTCTAATAGCTGAGACAAGTTTTGAGCAATGGTAATTAAAGGGTCGATCGCTTGAATAGAATCAATGCCATTTAACTTGAGATATTTGGCGAGGATATGGAATTCTGTACAACCAGAAATAAAGGAACGAGTATTATATTTATTTAACAATTTTTGAATGTCTTCAAGAATTGTTAATGGGTTTTGTCCTCGTTTTAATACTTTAAAAATCATCTCGTGAATCAAGGGATAATCTTTTTCATCTGGAGAAATAATTTGATTCGCAGCAGTACAACCTCGCTCAAACAATTTTTTTTTGTAAGTACCTGTACCTGCAAGCAAAAGGGCAGGTTCATCATGTTCTTGCAGTTGTTGGTCTGCAATTTTAATTAAGGAGATTACTTTATTAGTCTGATGCTCTGGAAGATGAGCCAAAGCATAATGAGCAGTACAACAACCAATCACTATGCGATCGACTAATTGATTAAGTTTTTCTAAATGTATTTGCACAAAATCAATGAATTCTCTTTCATTTCCGCTATGAACTGAAGTCGTGCGATCTGGTGCGGAAGGAAGTGAGAAAACAATAACGTTGGGTGCTTCTTGTTCGTTGTCGATATACTGGTTGTATTCATAAATGGTTTTAAGAAATTCAACAGTAATTACAGGCCCCATTCCGCCTAAAACTCCAAGAACTGGTAGTTTATTCATAAATATCCTCAAAATTTGTGATTACTATGGTTGAACTGTGTAGATGACTAAAAATTAAAATTGGTAGCGAAAAGGTTGTTATCTTGTGGTTCGGGGTTATCTATGCGATCGCATAGCTTTAATAATGGTGTATTAGGAGATTTTACTACTTCTTCTAGAAGACCTTCTAACAACTTGAGAATCAAGGAAATACGTTCGCTGGCAAATATATCTGTGTTGTAAATTAATTTCAGATATAGTTCTCCTTCGTCTACAAAAGTGAATTCTAAATCAAATTTAGCAGTGACAATTTCTTGAGCAATAGAGTTAACAGTAATTCCATCTAAAGCTAAATCTACATTTTGATTGTTTTGCAGTACAACTGCAATATCAAATAGGGGATTACGGCTAGGATCGCGTTTGAAATTTAAATCTGATACTAGTTTGTCAAAGGGATATTCTTGGTTGTCATACGCCTCTATTGTTGTTATTTTCACTTTTGCAAGTAAAGTAGCAAAACTCTCGTCTGCTGCTATTTGGTCGCGTAAAACTAAAGTATTAACATAAAAGCCTATTTGTTCTTCTAAATCGGGATGATTTCGTCCAGCGATGGGAGAGCCGACTGTAATCTCATTTTGTTCGGTATAGCGAAAGAGAAAACTTTTGACTAAAGTCAGTAAGCCCATAAATAAACTGGCTTCTTGAGTTTTGATTAATAACTCAAAATCCTTGATTAATTCTGGCTTTGGCTTCCAAATCGTCGCAGTTCCTGAGAAACTTTGCACTGCTGGCCGAATACGATCTAAAGGTAAGTCAAGACGCGCCGGAGTAGGAGTTAATTTAGCTAACCAGTAATCGCGTTGTGCTTGTAGTTTTGACGTTTGCAACTGCTGGTCTTGCCAGTAGCTATAGTCTTTATAATGAATCCTCAAAGGTGGCGGTAATTCTACATTTTGTTGTCCGTAGGCATGATAATGTGCGAGGAAATCTTTAATTAAAACGCCTGCTGACCACCCATCTGAAATGATATGGTGCATATTAAACAGAACTATATAACTCTCTTCACTGAGTTTTAGGAAGTTAACCTTGAGTAAAGGCCCTGTTTCCAAATTAAAAGTAGTTTTGGCGTTGTTGCAAATAGCTTCAACAATGATATTTTCTTGTTTTTCATATTCCATTAAGTCTATCTGTTTAATTGCAAAATCCATTTGCTCGTGTACTACTTGACGCGGTTCATTATTTATTAAGGTAAACGTAGTACGCAAAATTTCATGGCGTTGAATCAAATGTTGAAAAGCATTTTCAAAAGCAGCAATATTTAAATTTCCGTTGAATTGATAAGCACTAGGCATTCCGTAGGCATTATGGTTGCGATCGAGAAATTCTAAAGCCCAAAGGCGGCGTTGCCCATAAGACATAGGATAAGATGTTTGCTGAGTTATTGCTGGTATGGGTTTTTGATAATCGTATTGGGTTTTAGAGATTAAATCTGCTAATCCGACGATTGTGGGAACTTTAAAGAAGTCAGCCAATTTGACCAGTACATTTAATTCTTTATGAACGTGGTTTACTACTCTCGAAAGTAACAGAGAGTGTCCACCAATTTCAAAGAAGTTATCAAAAATACTGATGGGATGTTTAGTGAGAATCTTTTCCCAGATATTGACTAGCTTTGACTCTAAAGTATTACGCGGTGCGGCGTAAGCTATTTTGGTTAATTTACCTGTTTCCTTGATTTCGACAAGCGATCGCAAGTCAATTTTGCCATGTCTAGTTAAAGGAAATTGCTTTAAAAAGACAAAGTAAGTAGGAATCATGTAAACTGGCAGAAAATTCGAGAGGAATTCTCTGATTTCTGAAATTTCTATCTGTTTATCAGTTTGACAATAGGCAGATAACTGAGTTTGATTATTTAATGTCGGTAACACAATTGCTCTCTCAATCTGGGCATAACGGCTAAGTTGGTATTCAATTTCACCTGGATCTATACGATAGCCATTTACCTTAACTTGATTATCTTTTCGCCCCATAAATTCAATCACACCTGGGGCAATTTGTTTACCTAAATCTCCTGTTCTAAAGAGAATTTTTTCTGAACTAAGAAAGCTGGATTTAAATTTTTCCTTGGTGATTTGGAGAAGATTACGATAACCAGCGGCTAATGCTGCACCTTCTACGCAAATTTCACCTACTATATGCAGAGGTACGGTGTTATTGAATTCATCCAGGACAAATAATCGATTGTTATGGAAAACCTGACCAAGAGGTACGTCTGTATTTAAATTTTCATCGATTGTATATTGAGATACGCCAACACAAGTTTCTGTGGAACCGTAGACATTGCTGATAATTTTCGCTGGGAAGCGTTTTCGTAAAGCGATCGCAGTTGCTTTATCTAATTTCTCTCCCCCTGAAGAGATATATTTTAAGCTAGGGATAGTTTCTTCAGGTTCGAGTACATTTAAGATTTCTCGATAGATAGATGGCGTTGTGTGCAGTGCATTAATTTGGTTTTCTTGTAAAAAGGAAACTAAATGCCCTATATGCTGTACCTCGTACATATATAAAGCAGCACCTATTGTCAAAGGTAAAAAGATATTACGAAAAGATGGATCGTGGGTGACAGGTGCAGTGAAAATATAGCGCCATTCAGGATGTTTATCTAAGTCAAATGTGAGTCGTAAACTCCGAATTACATTCAAAATAGAGATGTGACGACCCATAACTCCTTTAGGATTTCCTGTTGAGCCAGAAGTGTATAAAATATAAGCAATTTGGCTAGTATCTGGTTTAACTTTAGGCTCAGTGATATCAAAATCTGCCAAAATATTATCGATTCGATCCAAACAAATTGCTTCGATTTCTTGAGGTAATTGGGAGACAAAATTACTCTCCGTGAGACAAATATCACAGCCGCTATCTTTTAAAATAAAATCGATGCGACTACTAGGATATTGGGGGTCTATCGGCACATAAGTTGCCCCAGTTTTAAAAGTAGCCAGAATGCCGATAATTAAGTTTTGATTGCGTCCGAGTGCTAGTGCGATCGCTTTCCCAGAAGTAATGTGATATATCTCATGTAAATAATTAGACAAACAATTTACTTTATCATTCAATTCTCGATATGTAAGAGTCGTTTCTCCAACGATTAATGCTGGTGCATTTGGCGTAAATTTGACTTGAGCAATGAAGTCATCAACGATGGTATAATTTTCAGGTAATTCTATTGTTGGGCCGATTAATTCTGCCAATAATTGTTTCTGTTGCACTTGTGTTAATAAAGGCAACTCAGAAAGCAAACCATTGGCATTTTTAATTATCCCCTCCATTAAAATTTCAAAACTTTCTAGAAACTGTTTGATAGTTTCCGGTTTAAAAAGTTCTGTATTATAGTTGCAGTAGATAATGAGTGCATCATTGACTTCAATTAAATTAAAGCCTAAATCAAAAGGAGTGTAGCCAATTGGCTCTGGTGGGAGCGATACTTTTAATCCCTCAAACTCAGGTAGAGTTAAACTAGGATCCATATTGAAAGAGACTGAAATCAGAGGAGAACGAGAAAAATCCCGTTGTAATTGCAAGGCTGCTAATAACTCTTCTAAAGCGTGACTTTGGTGTTTAAAAGCGGCTATGAGTGTTTCTTTTGTATGACGAAGATGTGCAACAAAAGAAGTAGTAATATCTGTCTGAATACGAACTGGTAAAAATTGCGAACAAAAGCCAACTAATGTTTCGCTGCCTTCAAATTGTCGTCCAGAAATGGGAATACCAATTACTAAATCATCATGACCGGAAATTCGACGCAGAAAAGCTGTGTAAGCAGCGAACATTGTCATAAATAATGTCGCTTGATTTTTGCGTCCTACAATTTGCAAATTTTGCCACAGTTGAGGAGCAATAATTTTACTTTCTCTACCCCCTGTATAAGTTTTGACAGCAGGACGAGGAAAGTCAGTAGTCAGCTCAAATACAGGGATTTCTCCCTCATAAGTTTTTAACCAAAAATCACGATGCTCTTGCATTTGTGAACTTTGTGCTTCTTGCTGTCGCAAAGCTAAATATTGGCGAAACTGCATTGGTGGCGCTAAAGAGTCTGTAACAACACCAATTTTTGCTGAATAAAGTTTGCCAATTTCATTCAAAATTAGCCCTAATGACCAACCATCTGCAACGATATGATGAGTTTTTAAAGATAGCAGATAATGTTCGGGTGCTAAACGCATCAGTACAGCTGCAAATAAAGGAGCGATACTCAAACCAAAAGGTTTTTGAGACAACTGAGTTCTTAATTCTAAAGCACTTGCTTCAGGGTTATCTTCATCTATTAAATTAATTAACGGTAGGTCAATTTTGACACTATTGATAACTTCTTGGAGTTCGCCTTGTTCTAAGATTTGGGTTCGCAATGCCTCGTGGCGGTTGACTACTTCATTAATCGCTTGCTGCAAAGATGAAATATCTAAATCACCACGCAATTCTAAAGAAGTAGTAACGTTATATGATGCTGAAGCGGTTGTGTCTAATTCTGCCAATAACCAAAGCTGACGTTGCGCTTCATTGGTAGAAAATTTCTGGGTTAAATTATTCCTACCATCTTCATCGTCAGAGCGATCGCTTTCTTCTCTTTTCTTTGCTTGCGGTGGTTTAGCATTTTCAAAAAAACCCGCTTGTCGCAGTTCTATAATTGCTTCTTTGACAGCAGTTACTACTTTATCTATATCTTTATTGGTATGGTAAGTGGAGAGAAAACAAACTCGTTTTTCCCATGTATAAATACCTTTGACATTCAGTAAGTAGTAAAAGAGTGGTAATTCGATAGGTTGTAAGAAAAGACTATAAGCTCCAAAAGGTTCAAAGCGAAATAAAGAGCCGAAATTAACAATGCGGATAGGAATTCCTGTTTCTTGAAAGAACTGATTAACTTCAGTAGCTAATCGATTAGTTAATTGGTTTACCCTTTCTTGAAGCGTTGCACCTTGTTCGCGTAAATGTAGCATTACTGCGCGACAAGCTGCCAAAGCTAAAGGATGACGACAGAAAGTTCCACCATAAGCAGTTAATTCTGTTTGCGGATGGGAATTATCTCCATAACTCCAGAAACCGCCATCAATTGTATCTAAAAAATCTGCTTTGCCACAGATCGTGCTGATAGGCAAACCACCACCAATAGCCTTACCGTAAACTATGATATCTGCGTCAATATCAAACCATTCTTGCGCTCCTCCTAGAGCTATCCGAAATCCAGTAATAATTTCATCAAAAATTAGCGCAATTTCTTTTTCATGAGTCAATTTTCGTAATTTTTGCAGAAACTCTTTAGGTTGCAAATCGGGTTTACGGCTTTGAACAGGTTCTACTAAAACTGCTGCTAAATTATCAGCTTGAGCAGCAATTATTTCTAGACTTTCTTCGGCTCCGTAAGTAAGAACTATTACGTCTTCAACCATTCCTAATGGTGTACCGAGACTTAATGGTTGAGCGGTTCCTGGCTCCTCTCTAACTCTTGCTAAAATGCCATCAAAAGTACCGTGATAAGAACCAGAAAATAAAGCAATTTTTTGGCGTTTTGTCCGCGAACGAGCAATACGAACTGCTGCCATAATTGCTTCTGTACCAGTATTACTAAAAGCGACTCGCTCCACACCTGTCATTTCACAAATTAAAGCAGCCGTTTCTGCTGCAATATTAGACTGCATTCCTAATCCGATTCCGTGTTGCATTTGCTGCTGAACTGCTTCTATAACGAAATCAGGACTGTGCCCAAAAAAGTTAACACCAAACCCCATTGCTAAGTCGATGTAATCATTGCCATCGATATCACGAAAATATGCACCTTGGGCTGATTCTGAGACAATGGGATACTGAAATTCTTTTAAAGCCATGCGGAAATCAATGGTAGGTTTAACATCAACCATTGTCTTTCGGCTGTTTTGCGAATATGCCTTAGATTTTGCTGTTTTTTGATTATAAATAGTCTCTAGTTTTTGGATAAAAGCTTGCTGTTGTTCTGTTAAAGATTTCTTCTCAGTCAGCTTTAAGGCTAATGGGTTTAAACTAGGAGAACTAGTTTTTTGAGGCGAATCAGTTTTAATTTTTTGAGGCAAAGGTGTAGTTTCTATTTTGCTTGTTTTAGAAACTGTTTGGTTAATTAAAACTTCTGATGTATTGCTTGGTGCGACAGATCCAGATTGGAGTATTTCTAATTGCTTGAGAATGGTTTTTTCATGTACATCTTTGAGGTCTTTTAAAGATTGTAGTTGAGCCATCATCAAAGCTTCTTTGCCAGAGGTTTGTGTTGATAATAGTACTGTTTTAACTTGGCTAACAATAGCGCTTTCAGCAGAGGTAGAAGCAATAATTAACTCTTGTCCATTGTAGATGCTGGTATTATTCTGTTGAGAAAAACTATCCGCAGTGGCAAAACCGCAGCGTTTTAAAACAGCACACCAACTTTCTCCACTTAACAATGGAGTATCTATACGTAACTCTTTGTCTTGAAAGCGCCACCATCCGGGTGTAAGTCCAAAGGTTAAATCAAGCCAGGAATTATTTTCTACTGTTTCTAGTAGTACTAAATAACCACCAGGTAGTAGTAATTCTCGAATATTATTTAGTGTTTCTGTAATATTTCGGGTACTATGAAGTACATTAGCAGCGACAGCTATGTGATAAGAATGTGCTGTTAGTCCCTGAGAAACTGGTGATTTCTCTATATCTAATTGATGGAAGTTGAGATTATCTCTGTGTTTAAACTTTTGTCGTGCTTTATTCAGGAGAACAGGAGAAAGTTCGGTAAAAGAATAAGTTGCATAATTGAGATTTAAATCATTAAGAATTGCTTCTGAAGTCGCACCTGTACCACCTCCTACTTCGATAATTTTGTAAGGGCGATCGCTACTAGAAAAACTCTTTAAAATGAAGTTAATTTCTTGAGCTACTCGTTGATTCATTAAACGAGATACCGGAGAATTACCATATATGCTTTCCGCATGAATCACGGAACCTGCTGGGAAAATTAACTCTAGAGGATCTATATTTCCTTTCAATACTTCTGCTAGATTTTCTCCACAGCGTTGCAGCATTTCTAACTCAGGTTTTGCTGCTGGACAAGTAGTTTGCAGATTTTCTATAGCTTCCGGTAAAGAAAAAGGCGTAGGTAGGTTTTGTACTATCCAGATGTTACCTTGATTTTGAATAATTTCAGCTTGCTCTAAAGTTTTTAAATAACGAGTAATTAAAACATGATATTTTGGGGCAATAGGCAAAGTTTGTAATAAGTTTTCTGTTGTCCAACTTTCTGCTATCTTTAGTTTTTTACCTAATACTTTTAAAGCTTTCAAGATATAGGCAATACTAATCGGTTGTAATTGGGAAATTACCCAGAGATAATTATTTAATTCTGACTCAGAATTAGATACTTTATTAGAGGTTTCATTTAATATAGTAGCTACTGAAGATATTTCTAATGGTTTTGGTTCAATATAATCAGATAGATAATTAGCTATGTCAGCAATTGTTTGCAAATCGGTAAATAATCGATCTATCTTAACTTTTACGCCAAACTTTTCTTCAACTTTACGAGCAAAGTCAGTCAAAATAATTGAATCTGCTCCTAGATTTAATAAAGTTTCATCATCTCTAATATCATTTTCATCTTCTTTTAGAAGCAGAGCCAAGATAGACTTTAACTGATTGCCGATTTCTTGCTGATGTTTTTGGATATTTGAAACTTTTGCTACAGTCATCTTGGTCTCCATTAGCTCGTTTTCTACAGACACTTCTTTAATTGAACTTGATTCGACTGAAATAGCAGATTTAAATTGAAATCTTTTTCGTTGAAAAGGATAGTTTGGTAATTGAATATTTCTGTAACCGTAATCTTCATTGAATTTTTCGGCGTTAAAATTTACTCCATGAATGTAGAGTTGGGCTAGTGTTGATAACATAGTCTGCCAGTTATCCAAACCTCTATTGAGAGAACTCAGCCAGATAACTTCATCGTTATAACGGCGACCTTGTTCTGCAAGTATTGGTCTTGGGCCGACTTCTAAAAACAGGTTATATCCTTTGTTTAACGCCGTAATCAGACTTTGCAAAAATTGCACGGGTTGACGGCATTGTTGTCTCCAGTAACTTGCATCGGGCGTATTTGCTATAGTTTGTCCGTTAATTCCTGAAAGTATTGGAATTTGGGGCTGCTCGTAAGAAATACTACGAGCAGCAGTTTCAAAATCATCTAAAATTGACTCTATTAATGGAGAGTGAAAAGCACCGTCAACTGATAGTAATTGAACAGCTATTTTTTGGTTTTTGCAGTTGGCTACAATTTCATCAACGCTATTAATTTCTCCAGAAATTACAATTTGTTGAGGATGGTTAATAGCCGCAATTGAAACTGTATTACTATAGTTTTGAATTAGATAAAGTACCGTAGCTTCATCTGCAAAAATTGAAGCCATTTTTCCTGTAGGCGCAGTTTGCATTAATTGCCCACGTTTAACAATTAATTCTAAACCTGCTTCTAAACTAAATACTTTTGCAATACAAGCTGCGACATATTCACCAACGCTATGACCAATTAGTAAACTTGGTGTGATTCCCCAAGATTGCCACAGCATGGCAACTGAATATTCTAGAGCAAATATAGCTGGTTGAGCGTATGCAGTTTGATTGAGTAAATCTGTGCGATCGCCAAATAATATATCTTGTAGTGGATACTCTAAATAATTCGCTAAAATATCTGCACATTTGTCAATATATTTACGGAATGTAGGTTGGGTTTGGTAAAGTTGATGACCCATACCTGCATAACAAGCTCCTTGACCAGTGAAGAGAAAGACAATTTTCGGTTGTTTTTCTCCTGCGAAACGTTGATAAAAAGTAAAATTATCAATAGTTTTTTCGTCAGCAAAATTCGCTAATTTTTGTTGCAATTTTGGTAATGTATCTGCAACGATCGCCAATCGTTCAGCTAGAGGCGATCTACCCATTGCCGCACTATGGCAGATATCTCCGATTTCTAGATGAGATTCTAAGTGGGTGTAAAAACGTCGTGCTAGTTCTTTTAAAGCTGTTTCGTTATGAGCGGAAATCGTCAACAGATGACTCGGACGTTGCAGCTTAATTTCTGGTGTGTTGCCAACAGGTGCTTGTTCGACAATTACATGAGCATTTGTTCCAGAAAAACCGAAGGAACTCACCCCAGCAATGCGGAGTTCACCATTGTTAGACCAGGGTATTGTTTGACCGGGAATTTTAATTGGATACCCTTGCCAATTAATCAGGGGATTAGGTTCTTGAAAGTGAAGATGAGGCGGAATTTCACCATGCTGGAGGGCGAGAATTGTCTTGATCGTGCCTGCTATCCCTGCGGCGGCTTCGAGATGTCCGATATTAGTCTTAACTGAACCGACGTAAAGAGGTTGCGATCGCTCTCCATAAACAGCAGCGATGGCGTTCATCTCAATAGGATCGCCTAAAGAAGTTCCCGTCCCATGTGCTTCTATATACCCTACCTCCTGGGGTTTGACTCTGGCATCAGCTAAGGCTTGGCGAAGTAAATCTTGTTGGGCGGGGCCGCTAGGAACTGTCAACCCGGCGGCGGCACCGTTATGATTGACCGCAGATCCTCGGAGGAGGGCGAGAATGCGATCGCCATTTTTCTGGGCGACAGACAAGCGTTTCAAGACTAAAACCCCACACCCTTCTCCCCGCACATAACCGTTTGCAGCTGCATCAAAAGTCTTGCAGCGACCATCGGGAGACATCATCCCCGACTGGGAAAGGTTAATCGTAATTGCCGGATTTAAGATCAGATTTACTCCAGCTACTAAAGCTAGTTCGCATTCATGATTTCTTAAGCTGCGAATAGCTTGGTGAATGGCAACCAGTGAAGAAGCACAGGCTGCATCAATAGACATACAAGGGCCGCGGAGGTTTAAAAAATAAGATAGCCGTCCTGCTGCGGCACTTAGGGCGTTTCCTGTACCAAAAAAAGAATCGATTTCATCATAGTTGCTTTTGTAGACTGTCATCGCGTGGTCAACACTAGTTATACCGACAAACACACCCACGCGATCGCTTACTAAATTGGTTGGTGGTAAATTGGCGTTTTCTAAAGCTTCCCATGTCACTTCCAGGAGTAACCTTTGTTGAGGGTCCATTGAGGTTGCTTCGCGGGAAGATATGGAGAAGAAACGGGCATCAAATTCTGTAATATCCTGTTGTAAAAATCCTCCATAACGAGTGTTCATTTTGCCGGGAGTAGGTTCTGGAGCATAAAATTTTGAGATATCCCAACGGCTTTTAGGAACTTCTACAATTGCGTCAAGTCCGGCTTTACAGGAATTCCAATAACCTTCAGGGGAATTTATGCCTCCAGGGAAACGACAACCCATCCCAATAACAGCAATTGACTCGCTTTGTCTGGTTTCTAATTCGGTAATGCGAGCTTGCATTGCCTCCATTTTTGTTAAGGTTGATGCTATGAGTTTTTTATAATCTGTAGTTTGAGCCATGCTTCTATCCGCAAGTTTTTGTATTTTCTAGAAATATCTAATCGGGTTTTTCTCCTGAAAATAAAAGATAGTCATCAAAAGCCATAAACCATCCCCTATCTCTCGACCAAGCTTCAAGTCCTGGATTATCTTTCTGAAGATCGATCGCTAGCTCGTGCTTACTAATTCCTTTACCTACCTCGGCAAAGTAACGAACAGCAGCCGGCCAAACATATTCGTTAATTGATCTAGCTTGGATATTTACAAATCCATGCTTTTTGAGCTTTTCAACATAAGTATGTCGGTCATATTGGTTAGCGAAAGGAATACACATTTTCTTGCTATTAACGCGAAGCCAAAAGTCAATATCTCGTCCCATTCTAGGCAAACAATCTGCTAATGCCAGTTTCCCCCCTGGGCGCAAAACTCGAAATGCTTCAGCAAAAAAATCCTCACGAGTATTGAAATGAAAAGCACATTCTAAAGCTGTAACTTTATCAAAAGAATTGTCTTCACAAGGAATTTCCGTTGCCGAGCCTACCTGAAGATTTATTCGTTCGGTTAGTCCTGCTCTAGCTACTCGTTCTTGAGCAATTTCTACTTGTAGCTCTGTAGTATTTATCCCAGTAATTGCATCTACATTGTTTTCACGCACCCAAAGGATATCTTGTTCGGCAAAACCGAAGCCGACATCTAAAACTTTGTCTCCAGGGCTAAGTTCGGCAATTTCTCCTAATTTACGGGCTAAAGCGGCACAAGCTCCGTCATAAGTAGTTTCTTCTTTCCAATAGCCAAAGTTGAGCCATTGAGGAATATTTGGATCGTGCAGATCGCGATCTCGTTTGGCTATTCTGGTATAAAGTTCAGATACCTCAAATTTATCTCGTAAAAACCAGATTTCCTGAAATGGATTGCGGATAAAATCTTGGATGATTATCCAACGGTTGCGCCATTCATAGTTGAAAGGGATTTTGCCAATATTTTCCAAAGTTATAATCTCCTATTTATAAAATCAAACTTTTCGGTCAACTGAAATTTTGCTACCCTATGAATGATTAGCTTCAATATTTACTCACCATATTCCTCAAGCTCTGCTAACTTTTGATTAAGTAGGACAGCCAATTCATCCTCATTGAGACTTTCATAAGGATTTAAACTATCGCTATATTTATTGATATCCAACTCAAAATCAATCTTATCAGCTAATATTTCCTCTTGTATATAATTAGTTAGAGTTAGGATATTAGGGTAATCAAATATTACAGATGATGGTAAAGTGCAAGCTAAGTTAATTTCTAGCCGATTTTTAAATTCTAGTACCATTAACGAATTTAAACCTAACTCTAAAAATGAGGTTTTTTGAGGAATAACAGTACTTGGGGCTAATCCGGTAACTTCGCGTAAAACTTGCTCAATTCCTTGAGCTAAAGTTGTTGTTCGCTCATCTACAGCTACAGATTTTAATTGTTTTAACAATTTTGCTTCTTTGCTATTTTCTTTGATTGCGATCGCTTCGGCAAAGAATGGTTGATTAATCTGAAAAGCTTGATAAAAAGTAGACCAATCAATATCAATAATAGCTCCTTGAGAAACGTTAGCCAGAATCAACTGGCTGAGATATTTGAGGGCGGTATCAGAAGACATACTTTGAATACCCCAATTAGCAAAACGTTGTTTGTCAATTTCATTTCCTGTATCCCATGCTCCCCAATTGATACTGATACTTGGTAATCCTAAACTTTGTCGTTGCTGCATTAAAGCATCCATAAAAGCATTCGCAGCAGCGTAACTACTTTGACCGGGCGAACCGAGAATTACAGCAGCAGAAGAAAAGGCAACAAAAAAGTCTAAAGATAGATTGCGGGTGTAGCGGTCTAATAATAAAGTACCTTCTACTTTGGGACGCATGACATTTTGATATCTTTGCCAATTTTGATTGCTCAAAAGCCCATCATCTAAGACAGCCGCCGCGTGAATTACTCCACGTAAAGAAGGTAAATCTGTGCCAAAACGGGAGAAAAGTTGTTCCATATCTGCTGCTGAGGTAATATCAGCGCTGATAATTGTAATCTGTGTACCATTTTTAGTTAACGAGGCGATCGCTTCTGGTTGAGATTTAACATTGCGGCTACACAAAACTAAATGTTTAGCTCCCATTTCTGATAACCACTCAGCCATTAGCAAGCCCAGTTTACCTAAACCACCAGTAATTAAATAAGTTCCTTCTTTGCTAACTAGCTGCTGTTTTTGGGCTGTAGGAATTGTTGCAGATACTAACCTTGCTCCATAGCGGTTTCCTTGGCGTAAAGCTAGGCGTGACTCGCTGCTAGAAGCGTGGAATTCGTTGAATAAAAATTCAGCTTCATTCAGTTCTACCGTGGGTGATAAATCTAAACATACACAACGAATTTGCGGATATTCATTATTAATTACTGCGCTTAATCCCCAAAGGGAAGATTGTTGAGGTTGCAAATCAGTCTCGGCTAGCACTCGATTTGCACCGCGAGTTATTAACCATAAATCAGGTAGTTTTTTCCAACTAGTAGTAAGAGTTTGAATTAAGTGCAATGCAGCATGACAACTCTTGTAAACTGTATCCGAACATTCTTCATCAGGTACATTTTCCCAAGCAAAAATCACACCTGTAGGAAATTCTCCCGATGGATATACTTCTTGATATAAGCGTTGAAAATCAGATTTTTGAGATGGATTGATGATAAATTCATTTTGAGAATGGCATTTATATTCATCACCAAATTCTACAGTGATGACTCGTTCTCCAGCTTTTTTAAATAAATCGCTCGACTGATTCAATGCTGTTCCAGGATGGACAAACACTAACCAAGAATTTTGAGAGTTTCCTGTAAAAATTGGAAGTGTATCAAGCTTTTGCCATTCAATTTGGTAAAACCAATTATTTTCATTTTCCTGCCATAAACGTTGTAAAATTGCCGGATTAGTACGCCGTGCTGTTAAGTCTGTAAACCGAGCGCAAAGCTGTTCTTGCTCATCGTAAACATCTACGTTTACGCATATTTCACCGTTAGTATTAGATTTAACATCAATGTGCGTCCAAGCTTGAGTACCAGGATTGCCAAATAATTCTAATGAAGAGAAACCATAAGGTAAATGTAATTCTTGGCCGTGAATTTCTGGGAAAGCCGCACCAACACTTTGCAAGCAAGCATCTAAAAGCACGGGATGCAGACAATATCGCCGATCTGTCAAACTGCGATCGATACTAATCTTAGCTTGAGAACCATTGCTTAAATAATTTAGTTCTTGAATAGCTTGAAAACGCTTACCATAGCTGATTCCCATCTGCTGATAAAGCTGATAAAATTTGGAAATCTCAACAGATTCTCCTTTGTTATCAGACCAATTACTAACAGATGTGGGTATTTTTTGATTGTTGGGTTTAATTTCACCAGTTACATGGAGAATCCAGTTATCTTTTGCCGAATCACTACTAAATATTTCAAAACCATAGCCAAATGGCTTATTAGGCTTAAAAATCATTTGTAATCTGGTTGGAGATTGAGATAAAAGTAATCCCTGATGAATAGACACATTTTGAATAATCGTCAAATTATCAGTAAATATTTTCTGGCTAGCTACTAAAATTGCTTCAATAAAACCCGTAGCCGGAAATAATATTTTTCCAAATACCTTGTGTTCTTCCAGATATTCTGGATTATCAGCACTTATCTCTCCTTCAAAAATAAATTCTCCCGTAGCTAGTTTTTTCACATCGCTAATAAAAGGATGCAACTTAGTTTTGATATCGGCTACAGAAAATTGTGAATTTTTTAGCCAGTAACGTTCTCGCTGAAATGGATAAGTAGGTAAAGGAATCCGCTTTCCTTGCTTAAATACCTCTGTCCATTCTACAGAATAACCATTAACAAAAAGTGTCGCTAAACTTCTGTACATCTGAGTTTGTTCATCTTGTCCGGGTACGATACTGGGTAGCCATGATATTTCTTTGATTTGATAAGTTAGCCGTGCTATACCCAGTAACACAGGCTTCGGCCCTAACTCTAAAAAATGGCGATAACCACTGTCAATTAAGAATTTAAATCCTTGACCAAAATGCACAGTGTTGCGAAGATGGCGCAGCCAATAATCAGGAGTAGTAATTTCTTGACCAATTGGTTTACCTGTGATATTGCTAATAATAGTCAAGCTTGGTTCATGAAAAGAAATTTTATTTAAAACCTTGGCGAATTCATCAAGAATTGGCTCCATTAACAGAGAATGAAAAGCATGAGATACTGCCAAGCGTTTAGTTTTATAACCCTGTTCTATAAAAGTTTTCTCTAGTCGATCAACAATTTCACTCAAGCCAGAAATGACATTAATTGCACCATTATCTGCGGCAATATTTACTTGATTTTTGTATGGAATAAGATAATTTGCTACTGTTTGATAATCAGCATAAATTGCTGCCATTGCCCCATTATGCGGTAATTCTCCCATCAAGCGACCGCGTTGGACGACTAATTGCAAGGCATCTTCTAAAGAAAAGACTCCTGCTAAACAAGCGGCGACATATTCACCAATGCTGTGTCCTAAAAGTGCAGAAGGTTGTATTCCCCAAGATTGCCATAATTTAGCAAGTGCATATTCAAGTGCAAAAAGTGCTGGCTGTGTGATTTGAGTCTGTTCGAGCAACTCGCTATTTGGCAATTGAAAGATTAAATCTAACAGCGATTTTCCTAAAATAGGTTCTAAGATTTTGTTACAAAGAGCCAAAGTATTTCTAAAGACAGGTTCTTGGTTGTAAAGAGTTTGTCCCATCCCTGAATATTGAGAACCTTGTCCTGAAAATATAAAAGCTACATTTGGTTGAGTTTCTGATGAAATTGGCGTAATTACATTATGAGAATCTTCACCTGTTTGGAAATCAGCAAGTGCTGTCTGTGCTGTAGTAATTGAGTCGGCTAAAACACACAATCGATGTTGGAAAACAGCCCGCCCTGTACTGGCAGTAAAACAAGCATCTGCTAAATTAACAGACTCATTCAAAGCGTACTGATAATTTTTGGCTAACTCTTTGAGAGATTTTTCAGAACGAGCCGAAAGCGGCAGTAGGTAAAATTTATTCTCGGATTTTTGCGGAGAGTTAGATGCAATTTCTCCAACAATAATATGAGCATTAGTACCACTAAATCCAAAAGAACTTACTCCCGCGATGCGTTCTCGTTCGCTAGAATGCCAGTCTTTTCCATGTACTGGAACTTCAAAAATATGAGAACTCCAATCAAAACGGGGGTTGGGTTGTTGAAAGTGAAGATGGGGAGGAATTTTATGGTGTTGTAAAGCTAAAACAGTTTTGATTAACCCAGCAATTCCGGCTGCTCCTTCTAAATGTCCTAAATTAGTTTTGACAGAACCAATAATTAAAGGTCGATTTTGAGGACGATCGCCAAATACCGCAGCCATACTTTCTAATTCTATCGGATCGCCGATCGCAGTCCCAGTACCATGAGCTTCGATAAAATCTATTTGCTCTGGTTTGAGTTTCGCTGTCTTCAGTGCTTGCTGTAATAATTTTTCTTGAGCATCGCCATTAGGTACAGTCAGCCCACTACTCGGGCCATCATGATTCACGGCTGTACCATGAACTCTAGCTAAAATGCGATCGCCATTTTTAATTGCTTGACTTAACCGCTTCAAAACAATCATCCCGCAACCTTCGCCGCGCACCATACCATTAGCACTCGCATCAAAAGTCTTGCAACGTCCATCAGGTGCAAGCATCTGAGCGCGACTTTCAATTAAGGAAATTACCGGGGTTAACATGATGTTGACACCACCCGCCAAGGCAAGATCGCACTCACCATTACGCAACGCATTGCAAGCTAAATGTACTGCTACTAAGGAAGAAGAACAAGCAGTATCAACCGTCATTGATGGCCCTTGCAAGCCCAGTACATAAGAAAGACGACCGGCGGCTACACTTACAGAAGTTCCAGAACCGGTATAGGCGTTGATTGCTTCTGGTGCATAACTCAACTGGGCATAGTCTTGAGTCATCGCCCCCACAAAAACACCAGTTTGACTGTTGCGTAACTGCTGCGGATTTTGTCCGGCTGATTCTAAAGCTTGCCAAGTAGTTTCTAGTAGCAAGCGTTGCTGAGGATCTATAGCGACAGCCTCGCGGGGGATAATACCAAAAAATTCCGCATCAAATCGATCTATTTGTTCTAGAAATGCTCCGTAAGGAGAATATATTTTTCCTGGTGTATCTGGATCGGGATGATACCACTCTTGAATGTCCCAGCGATCGCCTGGAACTTCTCTGACTGCATCTTTCCCTTGTTCTAAAAGTTGCCAGAATGATTCCAAATCATCCGCACCCCCAGGAAATCGGCAAGCCATCCCCACAATCACAATTGGATCTTCTGCTTGCTGTGGTTTTTCTGAGAGGATGTTTGAAAAATCATCAAGTTTACCGTATAACCCCTCGCCAAACCTCTCCCCCACTGGGAGAGAGGCTTTGAAACTGCCATTCTCTACAAGGAAAGGGGGGTTAGGTTGATTAGGATTGAGTTTTTGTACAGGAGTTTGTATTTCCGAAATATTTAAAACTTCTCGCAGGAGATAATCTGCTAAAGTTTCCACATTGGGAAACCGAAAAGTAATTGTTGTGGGTAAAGAGCAGTTGAAATCTATTTGTAGAAGATTGCGAAGTTCTGTAGAGGTGAGTGAGTCCATCCCCATATCAAAAAAGCCTTGTTGGGGAGATATTTCCTTAGTTGACAATCCTAATACAGTGGAAACTCGCAAACTAATCTGGCGGATAAGTAAATCGCGGCGCTGTTTTACAGGTACGGTTTGCCATTGCTCTAAAATATTTGATGCAGTTTGAGATTTAGCTTTTCCTTGGGGTAAAAAGTTTTGATAAAAACTTTGATTAATGTATGGAAAACGCTTCCAGTCAATAGTAATTACACCAGCACGCACAATCTTATTTAACAAGATTTTTTCTAAAGTATTGAGTGCTAAATCGGGTGCGATCGCATCATAACCTTTGGCTGCTAATCTTTCTAAAACATTGCGATCGACTGCTGCACCAATTTCGCTCCACGGCCCCCAATTGACGACTGTTGCAGGCAGATTGCGTGCATGACGATAATAGGTAAAGGCATCCTCAAAAGCATTGGCAGCCGCAGCATTAGCTTGTCCCGCCGAGCCAATTAGCGACACCGCAGAGGTATAACAAACAAAGAAATCTAAAGGATCGTTCAGAGTTAGTTGATGCAATAGCCAAGTTCCTTTCACCTTGGGCGCGAGAACATGGTTAAAACGTTCTGGTGTCAGTCGCAGTAATGTTGTATCGTCTAAAGTGCCAGCTATGTGGAAAATTCCCCGCACTGGATATTGCGATCGGCATTCTTCTAGTAGGGCGTACAGTTTCTTTGCATCTGTGACATCAACATCTTTAATTTGGATATCTGTGTTAGTTGATTGCAGGCTTTCCAGAATTTCAGGAGTGAGAGCTTTTGCACCACTGCGACTGCATAATACTAAATGACGAGCGCCACGTTCTATCATCCATCGGGTTGTAGCTAAACCCAACCCGCCTGTACCACCAGAAATTAGATAAAAGCCATCTTGACGGAAATTGATGTTACCATCTGCTAGTTTGCGCTCTACCAAACGCGGAGAAAAGCGTTGTTCGCCCCGCAAAGCGATGCGGTTTTCTTGGGTGTTGCTGTAAATTTCTCTAAATAATTTTTCTCCTAAATCTTGGGCGTGAGGATCTAAATCAATTGCTCTAAAATTTAGTTCGGGATGCTCTAGAACTAAGCTCAAAGCGATTCCCAATAACGAAGATTGGGCTGGAGAAGTTAAGGTGGTGATTTCTTTTGCTGGGACAGAACCTTGAGTGATAAGAATAAGTGCAGGTGGATTTTCTTGTTGTAATAATGCCTGAAGTAAAAATAGGAAACGTCTACAATGAATTTCTACTGCTTGATAAATTTCGCCTTCTATTTCTTGTAAGGCCCAGAGGTAGATTATTTCACAAGTTTCTGGCGTTAAAAGGTTTTGTAATAGTGATAAATAATCGTCGGCGTTATCAGGATCGATTTCTTCAGGCAAAATGAGAGAACAAGCAACTCCCCTTTGTTGGAATGGGGCGATTAAACTGCGACCAATTTCTTTATTATCGGCAAAGATTAATTCATGAGAAACAGACTTAGGATCGCCATTTTCTTTAGCAATGATGACGCTTTGTCGTAATAGATTGCGTGTCTCTGGTTTGGTTGGTTCGATGACGTTAACTTCTACAAATCCATGATTAGCGAGTAAATTTTGCCAATTTTCTGTATCTACTAAAGGATAACCATTTCGGAGTGGATCTTGACTGCATAACCACCATCCCTCTGTTAAACCAAAGGTTAAATCTACCCAACGACGTGCCCCAGTACTTTCTAATAGTATTAGTAGAGCATCAGGAGCTATTAGAGAACGGACATTTTCAAGTGTTTTGTTAATATCTGTTGTGGCATGAAGAACGTTAGCAGCGATAATAATATCAAAACTTCCTGGGAGAAAACCTTGAGTCAGGGGATTTTTTTCAATATCTAAAGTTTGATATTGAATGAAGGGATAATCACTAAAACTTTCTTTGGCTCTGGTTAAAAAACTAGAAGAAATATCGGTAAATATATATTCAATTTGTGGAGGTAAATGTGGTAAAATTGCTGCGGTAGCAGAACCCGTTCCGCCTCCAATTTCGAGGATTCGTAGCTGACGACTTATTGGTAAATTTGCTACTGCACATTTAATTGTGGCTGCAACTAGTTCATTCATCAACTTAGCACCAGCCGCATCAGAATATACAGATGCGATCGCATTCAAATCGCCTTGAGGAAATAATAATTCTAACGGCTCAATTTGGCGACGCATTACCGCAGCTAAAGCCGAACCACAACGTTCTATTAAATTAATTTCTGCCAGATAATCAGAAAATTCGCTGCGGAGGTTTTGGACTTGCAATTGAGATGCAAGTATCTCTGGTTCTTTGGTGAATAAGCAGTCATTTTTTTGCAGATTAAGAATACCCTCCTCCGCTAGAATATCTAAACACCGCGATAATAAAGGGCGATAAAAATCAACTACTCCACCTCGAACAGCAATTTGTTCTTCTTGATAAATTTGACCTAATTCTGGTTGCCAATTAAGCTCTTTTAAACCTTCCCATATATAACTTACGCTTAAACTTTCCATCTCTTTAAGCAAGCGTTCGTATTGGGACAATTTATTTGCCAATTGCTGTTCTAATTCCTGTGGTTGGACTTGAGTTTTAATGACATCAGGAGTTATTAGAGATTCTCTACCATCAGGTAATAATGGTGCTAAACTAATCCACTCTTCTAGGTAAGATTGTGGTTCGTTTTGATGGTGGATAAGTTCTTGGCGCTGAACAGATTTGAGTTCAAATCCTGTAATTGCTACTAGTAAATCGCCTTGTTCTGAATATATATCAATATCAGAGATAATAAAATTATCAGAACTTTTAGTTAGTCTAGCTGCACTGATAACACGATCGCTTGGAGAGTTGAAGAATTGAAATTTAGCAATGCGGACTGGTACATAAGTTACAGATGATTCTTGCTGAAATAAAATCGCAGCGATCGCCTGAAAACAAGCATCCAACATCGCCGGATGAAAACGATAATTTTTCGCTTCTAAATTCTGACTATTTGTTAATTTTATTTCAGCAAATGCACTATTTTTCCCAGATTTAAGCTGATTGATTATTTGAAAGCTTCTACCGTAATTGACTCCCGATTTTTGGTAGGTTTCATAAAATGAATTAACATCAAGCTGTTCTGGATAATTAGCAGCTAATTGTGCTAAATTTTGGCGACTTATATTTAGTGACTTTAAATCCTCAATTTTTCCGCTAACAAGTTCATCCCAGCTATTATTACTTTGATGATATATCTGAAAGTTATTTCGGCCAATAATTAGTTGTAGTGTATCTTCTTGTTGTTGCAGTAATAATGCTTTTTTAAATCCAATATTTTCTAAACTTACTGCTTGAATTTCTGTCGCCGCTAACGCCATTTCGATAAATGCTGCACCGGGAAATATCGGTTTCTCAAAAACTTGATGTTCTGCTAAAAATGCAGGGCTATTTTGACTAATACTAGCTCGATATTGAATAGAAGATAGAGGAGAGGAGAAGCGATCGCCTAGTAAAGGATGTCCAGAATGAGGGCGATCGGATTTAGTAGCAGAGTCTATCCAGTAGCGTTTGCGAAGAAAAGGAGAATTGGGTAAACTAATTTTCTGCCCTGAGCGAGAACGATGAAATTCTTTCCAATTAATATTTACACCTCGTACATACAGTTCGGCTAAGACTGTTTGTATTTGCTGATAATTACTGCAATCTTTCGCTAAACTACATAAGCAAAGAATTTCATTCGTAGGTAAATTACTACGCTCTATATTAGCTAAAGTAGGCTGATTTCCAATTTCTAGAAATATTTTATAACCCATCTGATGCAGAGTGGCAATTCCTTTATCAATATTGCCTGATTGACGTAGCTGTTGCACCCAGTAAGCGGCAGTTTTAATAGAATTACTCACAACTTCACCATTCAAACTGGAAATTAAAGTGAGTTGCGGATTGTTATAAGAAACTTCTTCAGCTACTTTTTTAAAAGCTAAAAATTTGCTTTCTCCAGATAATTGAGCGCGAGTTGCAACTAACTTAACTGCATCCTCCAGCGAAAAAACTCCAGCTTGTTGAGCAGCAATATACTCGCCCGAACCATAGCCGAAAATTGCCGAAGGGCGAATTCCCCAAGATTTCCAGAGTTCACAAAGAGCATATTGCAGAGTGAATACTGCTGGTTGAACATATAAAGGATCGTCTATATTTTGATTTTTATCGAGTAAGTCTTCTAGAGAGAAATTTAAATAATTTTGAAATAGGCGATCGCATCGAATCAAAGCATCACGAAATACAGGTTCATTGACAAAAACTTCTTTCCCAATCCCAGAGAATATCTTGAGATCATTGCAAACAAAAGCGATTTTTGGATTTGCTTGTACCTCGCTGTGAATAATATTAGTTTCTCGACTATTATCGTTAGCAAAAGCCTGAAGCTGTTCTCGAAAATTGGCAGTGTTGGAAACTAATAAAGATAATCTTTGTTGATGGTGAAAACGACCTGTATTTAGAGAAAAAGCGATATCAGTTAAGTTAACATCACCTTTTTGGTCAATATAATTAACGAAGTTAGTAGCCAACAAACGCAAACGTTCATCATCTTTAGCAGACAGAGTAACCAGTACAGGAAATATATTTGTAGTCGCAGATTGTACTTGTGGAGGTTCGCTCAAGATAACATGAGCATTAGTTCCCGATGCTCCAAATGAACTGACTCCGGCTGCTTTCATCTTGCCATTGTTAACAGTCCAAGGACGAGTTTGTGTCACCACATCTAACGGTAAGCTATCCCAATTAATATGAGGATTTGGTTTTTGCAAATTGAGATGAGCCGGAATTTCAGCATGGTAGATAGATAATACAGTCTTGATCAAACCAGAAATTCCTGCCGCCGCCGCCAGATGACCGAGATTTGTTTTGAGCGAACCGACTAACAAAGGTTGAGATGGAGAGCGATTGATGCACAAAGCATCAGCCATCGCTTTAATTTCAATGGGATCTCCCAAAGATGTACCAGTACCGTGAGCCTCGATATAATCGATAGCATCGGCGCTTAAACGAGCGTCAGCGAGAGCCTCACGAATTAAATCTGTCTGCATCGGGCCGTTAGGAACTGTAAAGCCGCCACTCGCACCATCGTTATTTACGGCTGTTCCCCGAATTAACGCCCAAATGCGATCGCCATCTTCTAAGGCTTCACTCAATCTTTTTAAAACGACAACTCCGCAACCCTCACCAATCCCAAACCCATCAGCGCTTTCGTCAAAGGTTTTGCACCTACCGTCAGCAGCTAACATCTGATTTTTGCACAATGCGATCGGCACTTCCGGCGTGAGAATTAAGTTCACTCCCCCCACCAACGCTTGTCGGCATTCCTGCGCCCGTAAAGAACGGCAAGCCAGATGAACTGCTACCAACGAAGAAGAACACGCCGTATCGATCGCCAGACTGGGGCCATTGAGATTCAAAAGATAAGAAATGCGTCCGGCAGCAGCATTTAGATGGTTGCCAGAGATATGATAAGCACCAACTGTGTTATAATCTCCTCCTGGTGCAATCAGACGAGCATAATCGTTGTTTGTGATGCCAATAAAAACGCCAGTTTTGCCGATTCTGGCGTTAGGCGCAGCCATAGCAGCATCTTCTAACGCCTCATAGGCAACTTCTAAGAGTAATCTTTGCTGGGGATCGATATGCAAAGCTTCTCGCGGTGCAATCCCGAAAAAGTGCGGATCGAACATCGAGACATCATCGAGAAAACCGCCTTGAGATACATAAATTCTGCCAGGTTTACCACGGTCTGAGTCATAAAAATCAGATATATTCCAGCGATCGCCAGGGATATCTCTGAGTGTATTACCACCAGCTTTCAGAAAAGACCAAAATCCTTCAGGAGTAGAAATATTTTTACCAAAACGACAACCCAAACCAACAACTGCGATCGGTTCGCTTTGTTGAGCTTCAACAGCCTTTAATTTCTCCTTCGCTTCATTCAGTGCCTTAAACACTCTCGCTTGGATAGACTTGTCGTTATCTGATATATCCATAAACCTGAATTAATTACGAATAATTACGAATTACCCAAAAAAGCCTCTAAATCTGCAAGCTCTTGTAAAATTAAATCCTCATCAACCTCCTGCTGAATCGGAGCAACATTTGCAGATACATTAACCTGCCAACCAAAAACCTGTTCCATTAAATAATCAACCAATTTTGTAATATTGGGAAAATCAAATATTAGAGAAGTAGGTAAAGAAACCTCCAATCCTTTTTCTAAACGATTCTTTAATTCTATAGAAAGTAAAGAATCAATTCCCATTTCTAAGAATCCTCGATCTGGATTAGGTATCTCCTTTATCCCTAAAATAGTAGCTACTTGTTTCCCAACGTATGTAAATAAATGTTCTCGACGTTCTCCTGGGGGAATCTCTTCTATCAAACGGCGCGAACTACTTGATTCTTTAATTGATTTAACATCAATTTGGGTTTGTCCTAATTTATTTAAAAGAGGTTTATTACCATGAAATTGATAAATGTTTTTGAACTGTACCCAATCTACATCAGCTAGTAAAATTTGCGTTTTTCCAGACCCCATTATCGCGGTCATCGCTGCCAAAGCTTTATTCAGAGGAATTTCTTTCATACCAATTTGTTTGAGCCAATCTTCATATTCTTGAGAAACTATGCCGTTTCCAGCTAATAATGCCCAATTCAAACTAGTAGCAGATAATCCTTGAAGATGACGTAAATGAGCTAATGCATCCATTAGATGATTAGCAGCATCGTATAAACCTTGCTCTTTGGCTCCCCAAATTGCACCTGCGGAAGAGAAAAATACAAAGTAGTCTAATTGCGTTGCTAAAGATAACTCGTGTAAATTCCAAGAACCGCGAACTTTAGCCTGAAAAACCTCTGCGAGATCGTCTAATGTACATTCGCTTAATCTAACTTTGCGTCCTGATACTCCGGCGAGATGGAAAATACCTCGTAGTGGATGAGATGTTTTTTGGATATTGGCAAAGATGCGGGACATTTGCTCAAAATCTCCAACATCTGCCTGACAAACTTCTACAGATGCTCCTCTTTGTTCTAAAGTTCTGAGATTTTGAATAATTTCTGCAAATTCGGTTTGTGACTCCCACTCAGATCGTGATGGAAATTGGCGGCGCGTAGTCAAAATCAAATTTTTTGCACCCAAATCAACTAGATGCTGGGCAAGTTGCAACCCTAGATGACCAATACCTCCTGTAATCAAATAGGTTGCTTGAGCTTGGATAGTGACTGGTTTTGTCGGTAGAGATTCTTGGGGAGAAAGACGCGCAACGTAAGCTTGACTGTTGCGGAAGAGAAGATGATCTTCCGTGACATTTGTCAATCCTGAGAGTAAAGCGGCAAGATTTTGAGCAATATCGGCGTGGGGGTCGAGGTCTATCATTCCCCCCCATAATTCTGGTTCTTCTAGCGCCATCACGCGCCCCAAAGCCCAAAGGGGAGATTGAGTAACAAAAGATGGCCGATCTAATTTAAAAGGTTGACCGCCTTGGGTGACGAGGAATAATTTAGGCGGTAATGGTATTTTTTTAATCGCCTGGAGAAGATTTAAGAAATTGCTACAGCGATTAAATAAAGTAGACTCATATTGCTGGCTCTCATCAGCATTTACAAGATAAATAATCCCACGCAAAGATGGAGATGAAGCTAACCATGATTCTAGCTCAGAGCTATTTCTAGAATTAGCGATCGCACAATCACCACAATCTTTTATTAGTTGCTGTTGAATTGCTACAGCTAGATTGTCGCTTTCATCGGTAAAAATTAGCCAATTACCCGAAATATCGCTAGTTCGAGCGGGATTTTGGGCAACAATAATACTTTGCTGAAATAAAGGACTGCCAATTTTTTCGTCAGGAGAAATAAATTCAGCTTGAGCAAAGCTAGATTCTAAGAGGATAGATTGCCAAGTAGATGCTGTAATGATGGGATGGTCTGGGCGTAAATTGCGCTCGCTAAACCGCCACCAACCTTGAGCCACACCAAATATCAAATCAATCCACCGCGACTGATTAGTAAGTTCTAGGAGTAATAAATGTCCTCCAGGACGCAGCAAACCTCGAATGTGGGGTAAGGTTTCTCTTTGTAAATCCTGCGTAGAATGCAATACATTTGCCGCAATAATCAAATCGTAAGAATTGGGTGAAAAACCTTGAAGTTCGGGGTCTTTTTCTATGTCCAAAACTTTGTATTCGATGAAGGAAAATTGAGCAAAAGTATCTCTAGCAGTTTCTAAAAAGAATGGCGAGATATCAGTAAATGTGTAAGTGATTTTACCAGAAGCGCAAGCTGGGAGGATTTGATGGGTAGTGGCTCCAGTTCCCGCACCAATTTCTATAATTCTGATTGGTTCAAGTTGAGAATACTTGGCTAATAAAAGTTCAACAGTTTTAGAGATACCAAGGTTGAGAACTTCTGCCCAAGATGTATCTTTATAAAACTCTGCGGCTCCAATTTGCCCATCTTGAGAAAATAAAATGGATAAAGGAGAAATTTTACCTGTAAGTATGGCTGCAAGATTGCCAGCAACTCGCCTAAACAGTGTTAATTCTACACGAGCATTTGGGTACTGAACAATCAAATCTTCTACTGTTAGATCGGGATCGGATTGTTGCGGTTCACTGATGATTTTCCAGTTAGAACCCTGTTTTTCTAAAATGCCTGTTTCTGCCAATATATTCAGGCAATGTTGCCACAGCAATCTATGCTCCTCTTTAATGCCAGCTTGACGGAAACTGTTTTCTGAAGAGAAGATAGTATTGATTTGGAATAGTTGCAAATCTTTTAAAGCTTGCACAATAAAGTCTGCACTGAGTTTTTCCATCTCTGAAAAAGCTAGAGAAACTCCTGTAAATTGTGCGGATTTTATTTGTTCTCCCAAATAAGAATCTAAAGCAGTTTGAATTGTTTCTAGATTTTGTAATTTGCTAGCTGATAAAGCATAAGGCAACCATTCCAACTGATAAAGTAAGTTTTCAAAATTAGAATTACCAGTGTCTTGATGATGTAGCTGAATTAATTGTTGAACAATTGTTGATAAAGTTTGTTTTTCACCTTCAGAATAATTGCCAGTTTCTAGTAAAGTCTGCATCAAGCTTTTTGTATCTTTTTGAGACAGCATCTTGACAACAGCAGATTCTTCTGAAATTGATACTTGAGTCTTTAAAGGAATCCAATGTCGGCGTTGCTGGAAAGGATAAGTTGGTAAAGCGCATCTTCGAGGTTGGTAATCTTTATCAATACCAAACCAATCGATATCTGCACCACGTACATAAAGTTTGCCAAGGCTTTCTAGTAGAACTTCCCAATTAGAAAATCCTGAGCGTAAACTCGGTAATATTAGGGGGTCAGATAAAGATATCGATGATTGAATAATTCCTAATAAAATAGGTTGCGGGCCAATTTCAATAAAAGTATCACAACCTAAAGATTGCAGAGACAAAACTCCTTGATGAAATTGCACAGTATGCAACAAATGCTGAATCCAATACTCAGGAGTAACAATGCTGTCATCTGCAATTTCTCCTGTCAAGTTAGAGATGATGGGAATTTGAGGTTTGGCAAAGTCAATTTCTTGCAGAGTATTTTTAAATTCTTCGCATACGGGTGCGATTAGTGGTGAGTGAAAAGCATGAGAAACTTTGATTTGGCGAACTTTAATTCCTTCGTTACTAAAGTGTTCGCAAAGGTGTTGAATAATTTTTTGTTCGCCGGAAATCACTGTATGTTGTTCGGCGTTGATGGCTGCGATCGCAATTTTTATTCCCTGATTTCTGCACAATTGGCGCACAGATTTTTCATCAAGAAAAATGGCTGCCATTGCTCCTTGCTCTGCGGGTAATTCTCCAATTAAATTTGCTCTGCGTACGATTAGTTTTAAACCACTTTCAATATCAAAAACTCCTGCAAAACAAGCAGCAGCATATTCACCCAAACTGTGTCCTAAAACAGCAGTCGGCTGAATGCCCCAAGAACGCCATAATTGAGCCAGTGCTACTTCAACAACAAATAAAGCTGGTTGGGTATAAGATGTACGATTTAAAGCTGCATCGGAATTAGCAAATATCACTTGCAGTAAAGATTTACCAGTGAGTTCTTGATATATCGTTTCACATTGGTCTAAAGTTCGCCGGAAATTTGGTTGAGTTTGATAGAGTTGATGAGCCATTCCCGGATATTGAGAACCTTGTCCTGTAAACAAGAAGGCAATTTTGGGAGGCTGCTTTTCATCAACTTGAGCGTGAATTACTGACTCTATATCTTGTTGTCCAAACTGATGCAATTTAGTGACAAAATCATCAATTTCAGAACCAGTTACCGCCAAACGATTCCTAAATTTAACTCGGCTAGTATTGGCTGTGAATACGACATCACAGATATCGCTTTCGGGATGATTTTCGAGAAATTCTGCATAGCTTTTTGCTAAATCTCCCAAAGCTTGTTCGGTTCTGGCAGAGAGTGTGAGTAAATGCTGGGGACGTTTGATGTCATTGGGCTGGAGATTAATGGCGGGAGCTTCTTCCAACACGACATGAGCATTTACGCCACCAATTCCTAAAGAGTTAACCCCAGCGCGTCGAGGCAATTCTTTACCATCTTGTTGCTTTGCAGTCCAGGGGATGGCTGCGGTATTGACATAAAAAGGAGTCTTGGAAAAATCAATTTGGGGGTTGGGAGTATTGAAGTGTAGAGTCGGGGGAATAATTTGATGTTTGAGAGCTAGAGCAGCTTTGATGAGACCAACAATACCAGAAGCAATTTGCATGTGTCCGATATTTGTCTTCACAGACCCCAAAGCACACTCGCCCTGATGTGCGGCGCTGTATGCTCTAGCCAAGGCATCGATTTCAATGGGGTCTCCGAGTTTTGTACCTGTGCCATGAGCTTCTACAAAGCCAATAGTATCAGCCTCGACTCCGGCAAAGGCTAGTGCTTCGGCTGCGACTGAAGTCTGACCTTCTCCTCCTGGAGCTGCAAATCCCAGTTTTGTGCCACCATCGTTATTGATAGCAGATCCTTTAATCACAGCGTAGATGCGATCGCTATCTGCTAGAGCATCTGTTAATCTCTTGAGTAAAACTACCCCAACGCCACTGCCAAAAATAGTACCATTGGCTTGGGCATCAAAGGCGCGACAATGCCCATCTGGAGAAACAATCAAACCTTCTTGATACAAATAACCGATCTTTTGGGGAGAGTTGACAGAAGCAGCTCCAGCTAAAGCCATGTCACTTTCACCATTGAGCAAACTTTGACAAGCCAGATGCACAACTACTAGTCCGGTGGAACAGGCTGTTTGGACGTTGACGCTAGGGCCGCGCAGATTTAATTTATAAGAAATCCGCGTCGTCACATAGTCTTTATCGTTAGCCACCATTGTTTGGAACCCTCCCATCGAATCTAATGTGAAGGGTTGCAATTTGTCATTGCTATCTAATTGACCGCGATTTGGATAACAGTTATTGATAAAATAAGTGTTCATGCTTGCTCCAGCAAACATTCCGATCGCTCCCTGATATGAGATAGGATTGTAGCCGGCGTTTTCTAAACACTCCCAGCTAGATTGGAGCAGTAAACGTTGCTGTGGGTCGAGCAATTCTGCTTCTCTGTCTGTGTATCCAAAGAAGTCGCTATCAAAACACTCTGCTTTATCAAGAATTGGTCTGGCTTTGACATAATTAGGCTGCTGAAAAAGTTCAGGAGAAACTCCTGACTCTAGTAATTCTTCTTCTGAAAAGAAAGATATTGTTTCGACACCGTTTTTGAGATTTTCCCAGAAACTATCAATGTTGTTAGCTCCAGGAAATCGACCAGCCATGCCAATAATGGCAATATCATGAGTGTCATGATGACGCGAACGGTTTTCGGCACGTTTGCGACTTGTTTCTTCTATAGCTGTTGTGGAATTAGATTCTTCAGTTAAGAAATGAGCTAATGTGGCAACTGTAGAATTTTTAAACATTTCAGCTAGAGGTAGCTGGCGACCAAAAAGTTTTTCTAATTGATTTTGGACGCGAATTAGGTGTAGAGAATGACCTCCCAATTCAAAGAAGTTATCGTGTAAACCGACTGAAAAAAGTTGCAAAACTTCACACCAAACGGCTGCGATTTGGCGTTCATTTTCAGACTGTGGTAAGCTGGGGTTGTTTTGGCGATCGCTAGCTAAAGATTCATTGATTGCTTGGATGCGATCGGCAAATAATCCCTGTTCAAAATCTTTTTTTAATTTAGCTTTTTGAACTTTACCAATAGATGTTTTCGGAACTAACTCAGCCTCCAAGGGTATGACATAAGCAGGCGCAATTCCTACTTTCTGCGTTAAATGGCTGCGAATTTGTCTGACTAATTTTACTGAATGCTCAAGATTATTTGATTCTGGACTAAAAGTAATAACTAATAAATCTGTTTCTTTATTTTGGTCGAAAACTGCAAAAGCAGCCGTATATGAAATAGCTACACCATCTAATTCTTCTATCGTTGTTTCAATTTCATGGGCAAAATAGTTAATGCCGTTAATAATAATTTCTTGTTTTTCTCTACCAGTAATAACTAACTCACCATTGTGCAGATAACCTAAATCACCCGTAGTAAACCAACCTCTATCTTGAAAAACTTCTTGATTTAATTCGGGGTTATTATAATATCCTTCAGTCACAGAAGGGCCTTTAATCTGAAGTCGTCCAATTTCACCTTCTGGCAAAACATTCTTCTCTTGGTCAATAATCCGAATAATAGCTCCAGGAATCGGCTGTCCTAGAGATACAAAACTGTTCTCTTCTATCAGTTCATCTTTGCTTAAACCTGCTGACCAAGTAATTCCAGAACAAGATTCAGTCATCCCAAATGCTGGTTTAATTACTCTATCTCGCAATTGATGTTTTTCTAGAAGTTCTAAAAACAAGCGAATAGTTTTGACCGAAACTTGCTCTCCTGCATTCACTAAAAATTTGATTGAGGAGAGGTCATAGCAAGACTGGTTAAGTTCTTGGGCGTACTGATTAATTAAGGAGAATGCAAAGTTAGGGGCCCAAGAGATACTGACTTGATGCTTTTGAATCAAGTCTAACCATTTGAGTGGTTGACGCAGAATCAATTCAATTGGCACATGGATTTGATGACAAGCCAAATCCACAGCCATAATTCCTAAGAATACTATCGCCCCCACATGGTCTAAGGGCATCCAATTTAACGTAACTTCTTGTTGTGTAAAATTATTCATCCGCACTGTACCGGCGGACATGGATAAAAGGTTACGATGGTGCAACATCACACCCTTGGGTAGACCTGTACTACCAGAAGTAAATAGTAATAATGCCGGATCTAGTGGTGCAAGATGAGGTAATTCATCAGCCGAATGTTGGTTTGATGGAGATTGAAGACTTCGTAAATCATCTATCGATACTACTTGCAATCCTTCTAAATTAGATTGAGTAGTTAGTTTTTCTATTTCGCTAATTAATTCACAATCGGATAATATAATAGGCCGATCTAAAATCTGCCAGACATTCTCAAGTTTTTTAACTGCGGCATTTTTTATATCGTAATTGGGAGCAATGCTCAGAGGTGCAGGAATAATTCCACCTAAAAAACAAGCCCAGAGTGCGGGAATAAAATCTTGACTTCTACCAATTTGCAATATAACTTTATCCCCTAATGTCAGTCCGTGCTGATAAAGTCCATCTAAAATAGTGAGGGCATCGTTATATAAATCTTTATAACTCTGAAAATATTCGGTTTCGTCATTTCTAATATATGTGATTCCTTGATTTTCACACTTGGCAGCATCATTCAATACTTCTGAAAGAGTCCGCCAGCTATCTTCTAATTGCCCACCAAAACTGATTGAATTTTTCAATATTCCTTCTTGCTCAGGTTTCTGAGGCGATTTTTCATGCAAATGAGTTTCGATGAGTTTCTTGGTTTGAGGGATATGCATATACTTTATTTTGGCAAGTGGTAGGTAATTACTTGACTCAATATTTGTGTCTTACTACTTTATATTTTTGTAAAGCTTGCATTCTCATTACTTGAAACTAGATTTTATCTGATTTTATCTATAGAAGTTTGTTTTTATAGGTTTATAAATAATTTGTAGGCAGTTATGGAAATCATCATAGTTATTTAAGTTATGTTACAAAAAATTGTTTATGGCAAAATTACTTATTAACCAAAACAACGGCGCATTCATCCGAGCGACATAAAATCTATGAATTAACTTACAGAATTAGCCGTTTGATACAGAAAAACTTTATAACTTTTATCATTAAATTTTTTAGAGATTTATCTACACAGGCTAACTTCTCATTTTACAACTTATGTAATTCAATAGTACATAAATACTATATATGATTTGGGATTTTTTTGCTATTTAAGTTTAAATATAATCTCATTACCAAGATAAATATGCAATACCAATCAATTGTTTTTCCTTAACTGTCTTAACTGTCTTAACTGTCTTAACTGTCTTAACTGTCTTAACTGTCTTAAATAGTTCGCAGGCAATCGATACAGAAATATCGATCGCAATTATCGTAGTTAAAATAACTGTTGTGTTAAACTTAGCTTGAGTAGAAGCATAGTTAGACTCAAAAGGAAAAACAACATAACTATATATCCTAGAGCGATCGCCAGCAATTTAATTAACCTGGTGTTAGTGGCTATGTAAGCTTTAGTAGATAGAGTATGCATAAATTTGCGATCGCTCGCTACTCAAAAAAAGTTTACAACTAAGCGAACTGTATACAATTCTATTCATACAAGCATTTTGGGTCTCAGCTGAATCCTAGTGTCAAAAATAGATGAAATTTTTCTAAATTACTTATTGTTTCCCAAACGCTTATGGTGTAAATTTAATCTCTATGGTTCTAGTATTTACTAGCTAGTTCTTCAAACACAATAGTTAATTAAGAATTTAATTAATAGGTAAATTCTACTCGACCAAAGAATAAGTTGAGTAATTTTTGCGTTATTAAGACTTAAAGCCAGTTTAGGATCGAAATATTATTACAGATTATTTAACGTATATTTTTTGATATTAATAAAATTAATAATAATCGAAAAAATAATGATTTTTCCCTTTATTAATTCCAGTAAAACAATGACACCTTTTGTATTCAAACTACAAGTTGATATTCTTAACCATCCATATAAAATAGATATAAAGAATAATGAGGTAATACCGACTCTCTCGTATAAAGCAATTAAAAAAGCTATTCAACTTCTTCAGCCTTGGGTAAATCATTTACTTAAACTGTACGGCGTTTCTGAAGCTGATATCGCTGATATCATGCCTCTATTACTATTTGTTGAGGCTACAATCTATCAGATTGACGAAGATAATGAAATTCATGAAGATATTAACAAAAACATTTCAGTATTGCGAAACGTATTAACCCAGCTAAACTTATTTGATGATGCATTAGAAACTCGGCTTCAACAGGGATTAACATACTACGACTTGGAAACGCAGTTTTGTTCGGGAAAGATACCTACACAAGAAAATATTGACTTCGTATGTATAGGCAAACCTTTTGATTTTGGTATTTTACATCGGCTATTTTTTAAGCTAACTAGTCATCCTGATGAAGAAATGTTGGGAATCTACCCCATCACAGACCAAATTGGAGAAATTATATCTGACTTAAAATCATATAAAGAAGATATAGAACGTAATGTGATGAACATCTATCGAATGTTTGTGCGCCTTTACGGTTCAGAAGCACCTCAACAGTTGCAGCAATATCTGGAAAAATTGAATTCACAATTGCAATATCAACTCAAATTCCTCAAACAAACTCGACCAGATATGGCTGGAAAGTTTATTATTTATTGGAATAATATATTTCCTGGAGATTGCCCAATACCTGAAATTCCTGCTCCAATTTTGGAAGAGGGTAATTTAGTTGCAGGCTCAACTGCTGCTTACACAACTTAGAACTTTATTGTTTCTACACTGAACTGAGAAACATGGTGCGTTACGGCTAATTCTTACTCTCTCAAACTCCCAAATCTTTGCATAACCGTAACACACCCTACCTTAATATTTCCTTTATAAATATGCTCTAAATGCGCAACACAAATGTACGGAGAAGTTTATGGAAGTGATGGAATCACATCTTGTTTCAATAGATTACCAAATTAGACAACTGCGAGAAATCCAGCCAGTAACACCTTTAGTTAATGGGGTAATTCATAATACAATAGAATCTAGAAACAAGAAAACTGATTCTATATATAGAGATTTACGCGATAAAATCTACAATTTAACTACTAATTCTCCGGTTAACAAGCTGGCTTTATATCTATCAGCTATTAAAATTTTAATATTTAAATATACTGCTCAAGAAGAGTTTGTTGTGGCAACGGGGGCTTTGAATCTAGACAAGTCTGATAGCTTGATATTCTCCCGATTTTCCAGACAACAGTTTATTTTATTTAAGGATTTACTCAAAATAACTCGTAGTAATCTACAAGAAGGATACCATCATCAAAGCTATGATGTAAACGCTCTTGTGGAAACATTTATTGCCAGAGGCGGAAATCCAGCAGCGATTTTTGATATTGCTCTGATTCAAGAGGGATTGTGTAGCCGCAGTTCTTTATTAAACAACTTTCAACTAGTTTTTGAAATTGATGCTCAAGATACTTCTATTTCTGTAACTTTTCCAAAAGATGCTTTCGGTGGAGATTTTGTGCAGAGAATGCTGGGACATTTTCTCCAAATTCTAACAGTTGTTACGGCAAATCCCGATCGGAAATTATCAGAAATTGACATACTAACAACACAAGAACGCAGTCAATTACTGACATGGAATCATACAGAAATTCAATATCCTCAAGATAAATGTATCCATCAGCTATTTGAAGAGCAAGTAGAGCAAAATCCCGATGCAGTAGCGCTAGTATTTGAAAATCAGCAATTGACCTATCGGCAGTTAAATGAGCAAGCTAATCAGTTAGCACGCTACTTGCAAACACTAGGCGTAAAACCAGAGGTACTGGTAGGTATTTGCATAGAGCGTTCCCTAGAAATGGTAGTAGGACTGTTGGGGATTTTAAAAGCTGGGGGAGCTTATGTGCCATTAGACCCTAGCTATCCAGCAGAACGTCTGGCTTACACGCTTCAAGATGCAGTAGTGCCAGTGTTGCTCGCTCAGAAGTCGCTGTTAACGGCGATACCAAAAAATCAGGCAATTGTGGTGTGTTTAGACACAGATTGGGAAGTAATTAATTCTTGCAGTCGGGAGAATCTAGTTAGTGGTGTCCAGCCAAATAACTTGGCTTATGTAATTTACACTTCTGGGTCTACAGGAAAACCTAAGGGTGTATTAGTTAATCACCAAAATGTGACTCGTTTATTTGCCGCTACTCAGTCTTGGTATCACTTTTGTGCAAGTGATGTGTTTACACTATTCCATTCAATTGCCTTCGACTTTTCGGTTTGGGAACTCTGGAGTGCTTTGCTGTATGGTGGACGTTTGGCGATCGTCCCCTACTGGGTAAGCCGCGATTCCTCAGCTTTTCACAACCTGCTGCGTCAAGAGCAAGTCACGGTTCTCAACCAAACGCCATCTGCTTTTCGCCAACTGATCCGGGTGGAAGAACTGGCAGAAAATCAAGAATCGAAACTCAGCTTACGCCTAGCGATCTTCGGTGGCGAAGCTCTGGAGCCGCAAAGCTTAAAGCCCTGGTTTGAGCGATATGGCGATCGCTCTCCCCAATTAGTAAATATGTACGGGATCACAGAAACAACCGTCCATGTTACCTATCGATCACTGACAATAGCAGATGTTAACAATAGCAAGAGCCTGATTGGTTCCCCGATTCCCGATTTGCAATTGTACATTCTAGATGAACAGCTAAAACCTGTACCTATCGGAATCGGGGGTGAGATGTATGTTGGTGGTGCTGGGTTGGCTCGCGGCTATCTAAATCGTCCAGAACTGACAGCAGAGCGGTTCATTACTAATCCGTTTAGCGACGAACCAGAGGCAAGGTTATACAAAACCGGCGACCTAGCCCGCTATTTAGAAAATGGAGACATTGAATATCTCGATCGCATCGATAATCAAGTTAAAATTCGCGGTTTCCGCATCGAATTGGGAGAAATTGAAGCTGCACTGCTAAAACATCCAGAGGTGCGGGAGGCAGTGGCGATCGCCCGAACTGACCAACCAGGAGACAAGCGCCTAGTAGCTTATATAGTTGCCAAACCCTCAAATCAAGCATTTGAGAACCAATCCCATAGCGAACAAATATCACAATGGCAACAAGTATTTAACGATACTTATCGCCAAAATGCTCCCAGTCAAGACTCAACGTTCAATATTATCGGCTGGAACGACAGCTACACAGGTCTACCCATTCCTCAAGAACAAATGGGTCAATGGTTGGACTCTACTGTTGAGCGGATTCTGGCTTTGCAGCCCAAGCGGGTGCTGGAAATTGGTAGCGGTACGGGGATGCTGCTGTTTAGGATTGCTCCCCAATGTTCGCGCTACTGTGGCACTGACATTTCCGACAATGCTATCCGTTATGTGCAGATGGAAATGCAGAAAACTGGCAGCCCTTGGTCGCAGGTGCAGCTAATCAACAAACCAGCCCACGACTTTGAGGGTTTTGAAGCCAAAACATTTGATGCAGTTATCCTCAACTCAGTTGTTCAGTATTTTCCCAGCATTGATTATCTGGTAAGTGTCTTAGAAGGTGCAGTGAAAATGGTAGCGCCAGGGGGCTTTATCTTTGTGGGGGATGTGCGTAGTCTACCCCTACTGTCAGCTTTCCATGCCGATGTCATCCTGTACCAGACATCCCAAGAGCTACCTACAGAAGATTGGTGGCAGCGCGTACAAAAAAATCTCCAAGAAGACCAAGAACTGGTAATTGACCCGGTCTTCTTTAATGTTCTGGTGCAACATCTGCCGCAAATCAGCCAAGTCCAAATTCAGCTCAAACGAGGTCGCGATCGCAATGAGCTAACACGGTTCCGCTATGATGTGATTCTCCATGTAGGAGACAGGGTTTCTCCCTCAATCGAGCCTCAGTGTTGGGACTGGCAGCAAGATGAGTTGACATTATCCTCGGTTCGCCAACTTTTACTAGAGACACCAGAGATTGCGATCGTCAAAAATGTTCACAATGCACGTCTTTGGCAACAAGTCAAGCTCTTAGAACTACTGGCAAGGGATGAAAAACCAGCCACAGTCGGCGGTCTACTCCAAAACTTAGAAGCTCTCACCCAGCAAGAAGGGATAGAACCTGAAGACTTTTGGAGCTTGAGTGAGGAGTTACCTTACAGCATCGACATTAGCTGGTCGGATACGGGGACAAATGATTGTTATGATGTTGTGTTTAGCAGGCGATCGCTAGGGCTAATATCTCATGGAATACTACCTCTACTTAAGGAAACGCCCCAACTCAAACCTTGGAATCACTATGCTAATAATCCTTTGCAGGGTAAATTAACTCGCCAGCTAGTCCCACGGCTACGCAGTTTCCTCAAACAGTCTCTTCCCGACTACATGATTCCCTCCGCCTTTGTAACGTTGGAGGCACTACCCCTAACATCCAACGGCAAAGTTGACCGCCGCGCTTTACCAGCACCCCAAACAACTAGAGCCGACTTGGAAAAAGCTTTTGTCGCACCTCGAACTCTAGAAGAGCAGGTACTAGCCGACATTTGGGCTGAGATTCTCGGTCTGGAACGAGTTGGTATCCACGACAACTTCTTTGTCTTAGGCGGCGATTCCATCCGCAGTATTCAAGTTTTAGCCCTAGCAAAAGAAAGAGGTTTGCACTTCTCAGTTCAACAGATGTTTTTACATCAGACGATTTACGAACTGACGCAAAATCTCGCCACAGCAAAGACTAGTAATAGAATCACAGAAAAAGTCCAGCCGTTGGCTCTGGTCTCTGAACAAGACCGCCTCAAGTTACCCGACAATATTGAAGATGCTTATCCGCTTGCTAGACTTCAGATGGGGATGTTGTTTCACAGCGAGTACAGTCCTGGTTCTGCTGTCTATCACAACGTCAACAGTTTTCATCTGCGAGTTGTTTTCGACGAATCAAAATGGCGGATAGCTGTACAAGAACTTGTTGCTAATCATTCTGTACTGCGGACTTTCTTCGATGTCAGCAACTTCAGTGAACCGTTGCAGTTAGTTAGGCGCACAGTTCGTGTTCCTTTGGTAGTAGAGGATCTGCGCCATTTATCTGCCCCTGACCAAGAAAGTATTTTGAATGCTTGGTTTGCAGCCGAAAGAAAACAAAATTTTCGTTTAGATAGTCCTCCTCTATTACGCTTTCATATTCATCGCCGCAGCGATGAGACATTTCAGCTAACTTTGATCGAACACCACGCCATTCTCGACGGATGGAGTGTAGGCTTACTATTCACTGAGTTACTGCAAAGATATTTATCCTTATTAGGTGAAGAAATTCTACCTCTCAATCCACCAAGAGCGATCGCATTCCGAGACTTTATTGCTTTGGAGCAAAAAGCTCTCAATTCCCAAGAGTGCCGACAACATTGGTTGGAAAAACTTAACGGTATTACTATTACAAAGTTGCCTCGTTGGCCTCAATCCTACCACTTACATGAACCTGAATTAGGGGCATTGGGTACTCAAGAAGTAACCCTATCTATAACAGATTCTCAAGCTTTAAAACAGGTAGCAAATAAAGCAAAAGTTACCCTCAAAAGCGTACTTTTAGCCGTACATCTGAAAGTGTTAAGTGTGCTTTTCGATCGGTCTGATGTCTTAACAGGTATGGTATCTAATGGTAGACCAGAGGAAGCTGATGGAGAGCGAGTATTGGGACTTTTTCTGAATACTTTGCCATTGCGTTTACAACTCTTGGGAGGCACTTGGATAGACTTGATGCAAGAGACATTCAAGGCTGAACGAGAATCCCTACCTTTCCGACGATATCCCTTAGCTGATTTGCAGTGGAATTTGGGCGGTCAGCCTTTATTTGAAACATCGTTTAACTTTACCCATTTTCACGTTTACCAAAGTATCTTAGGGCTGCCAGGTCTACAGGTATTAGATAGCAAATTTCTCGGAAAAACAAACTTCACTCTGGGAGTCCACTTTACTTTGGATCTCGTCTCGTCCCAGATACATTTAACCCTAAAATACAATGCCAGCGAGTTGTGCCAAGAACAGGCGATCGCCATTAGCAATTATTACACTAGCACCCTGGCGGCAATAGCTAGTGACCCTTCACAACGTTATGAATCATTCACTTTACATCTTCTAGAACAAGACAAAACTGCAATATTTCATGCTCAACAAAGCCAGATTTCACTACAACAAATTGAGTTGAATACTAATGCAGCATGGCAAAGCAATATTTTAGCAAGTCAAGAGCATAAAAAACATCTAGATTACTGGCGACAGCAACTTAACGATGGGCAACTACCCCGCGTTCACTTACCTACAGATTTCCGCCGTCCTCCTATAAAAACATTGAATGTTTCTCGTTTAAACTGGACATTCCAACCAGAAATTGTCTCTGGTTTACGAATGATTTGCAATCAAACAGAAACTACTTTATTTATGGGACTTGTGGCGGCAGTAAAAATATTACTTTATCGCTACAGTGGTCAGCACGATATTGCTATTGGTACAGAAATTATCACTCGCAATAATTATCAACTTGCATCTCCAAGCCAATTTTTGAATACAGTTGTTATCCGTGACGAAATAGAACCAGATCGAGGATATCAAAATCTGCTAATTAAAGTTCGTCAAACTGTTACCGAGGCATTTGAACATTCTGCTTATCCGTTTGATATTTTGGTAAAAGAACTGGCAAATTCCAGTGAAATTAACCGCACACCATTGTTCGATGTGTTGGTACTTCTGCAAAACATTAGTCAACCTGTAGAAGAAGTAGAGATAAAATCCCTGGGTTCGCTCAATTCTCCAAGCAAATTTGACCTCTCTTTTGTTTTTCTTGAACAGAACAACGAACTCAGTTTAGCTCTAATTTACAACACAGATATATTCCAGGCTGAGAGAATACAACAAGCCCTAAGACATTTGGATAAACTACTTCTAGAAATGATAGTGAATCCTAGCCAACCAGTTTGTAAATTTCCTCTTTTGTCAGCCGCAGAAACATCTTTTATCGAAAGCTTTATCAAACCAATTCCTCGTTTAGAAACACGCACAGTTATCCATGATTTTATCGACCAAGTAAAAGCCTTACCAGATAAAACATCAATTATTTATCCGGGTGGAGAATTTAGTTATCTAGAATTAGATATACTTACTAACTCTTGGGCTAACATCTTTAAAGATTTAGGCATTCAAAAGGATATTCTTTGTGGCGTAATGCTTGAAGGAGATTATCGTCAAGTATTAGCAATGCTAGCAGTATTTAAAGCTGGGGGAATTTATTTACCTCTGCGTTTGGATGAACCAGAAGAACGTTATTCACGTATGATGGTTAAAACATCCCCCACTATGATAGTGGTCGATCGCGAAAATTTAGAGACTATCAAACTTCGACTAGCAGTATTACCAAAACCCCCTCATATATTAGTCGCAACTGCCCATGAAATTCAGCAATACTATCAGTGGAATGGCACAATTTATCAATGCTTGCCTGTAGTTGCAAGTAACGATCGAAAAGCTTTAGTTATACCTGATGCTGATGATTCTAACTATATTATGTTCACTTCCGGGTCAACAGGTGAACCCAAAGCTATACTTGGTAGTCATGGCAGTTTACGCCACTTCATCAACTGGGAAAAACTAGAATTTGGGATTAATCAAAACTGGCGCTGTCTGCAAATTGCAAAAATTAACTTTGATGCTTACCTTAGAGAAACTCTTGTCACTTTATGTTCTGGAGGTACTCTCTATATTCCAGATAGCATAGACCGCGAAGATTCGGAGCGTTTATTACTGAGATTGGGAGAATGGCAAATTAACTTACTACATACTGTACCTTCAGTAATGCGCCTATTTTTAAATATTGGTCGCAATTTAGCTAATGCTAACCAATTGCTTAAGAATTTACGAGTTTTGGTGTTGGGAGGAGAACCTTTATTTGTCAAAGAATTGTGCGAATGGCATCAAGTTTTTGGTTCTCAGACAGAATTTGTAAATATTTATGGGGCAAGTGAAACCACTTTTGTCAAACATTTTTATCGAATTCCCGACCCGAATAAAATCACTTATGCCAGAGTTCCTGGAGGGAAAACATTGCCAGAGGCGGCGTTTGCAATCATTGATGGAACTCGTCCCTGTGCTGTCGGAGAAGTAGGAGAAATCTTTGTCAAGTCGCCTTATTTAACAAAAGGCTATTACCAAGATGAAAGTTTAACCAATTCTGTTTTTGTACCCAATCCTTTGAATAACGGCGCTGATGTAGTTTACCGTACAGGAGACTTGGGACGACTGCTACCCGATTTGACGGTGGAGGTGATAGGACGCAGCGATAACCAAGTGAAGTTGAATGGAGTACGGATTGAGTTGGGAGAAATTGAAGATGCACTGGCTGCTGTTGATGGTGTAGAAAAAGCACTGGTAATTGCAGAGAAAAAAGAAGAATCGGTGACAGTCATTGCATTTTATCAAGCAAAAAACGCTGTAAATCATCAACAGATCGGCAGCCAATTGAAACAAGTGTTACCAATTTATATGCAGCCAACTTATTTGATGCAGTTGGCTGACTTTCCATTATTGCCAAATGGCAAAATCAATCGTCTAGCACTACTAAAAACAGAAGCAAATATTCTTCAAACAAACAATCAAATTACTAACCTTAATCAACAAGAGGCTTTATTAGCTTCAATTTGGAGTGAATTATTAGAGGTAGAGGTGAGTGACGCGAATCAGTCATTTTTTGAATTAGGAGGAAATAGTTTAAAAGCAATGCGCTTAGTGTCGCATATCCGCAATCGCTTTGGAGTTGCACTGCGATTACGAGAAATATTTACTCAAAATACTTTAAAAGCTCAAGCTGATTTGATTCAATCACGACAAAAAAAATGATAAAGTCACTACCGAATCAACAATATTACGAAGTATCCCACGCTCAAAGGCGGATGTGGATTCTGCACCATATAGATGAATATTCCAGCGCTTACAATATTAGGCTGGCAATGAGAATCAATGGCAGCTTAGATATTTCGGCATTTACAGAAGCTTTTCAACAACTTGTGAGTCGTCACGAAATTTTGCGAACTAGTTTTACAAGTGTCGCAGGTGACATTCAGCAAATTTTGCATGAAAAATTGCCTACAGAAAAATTAATAAATTTTCAAGATTTAAGAGGGCAAAAAGATGTTGAGGCCGTAGCTGATACCTTAATTCAAGAATCAGCTAACTCGCGCTTTGATTTAGAGAAGTTACCTCTGATGCGAGTTTTATTAGTGCAGATCGAGTCAGAGGAATTTTTGTTTGGTTTGACCATACATCATATTATTGGGGATGCGCGATCGCTCGATATCCTTTTCCAAGAGTTTGTTACTTTATACTCTGCTTACACGCAGCAAAAAACTGCCGTTTTACCTCCATTACCATTGCAATATAAGGATTATGCTGCATGGCAAAATCAGTGGTTAGAAAGTGAGGAGGTAAAAGAACAACATAGTTATTGGTGCGATCGCTTTGCCGAACAACCACCTATACTCAACTTATCTCCCGACTTTCCTAGACCGCAATTTAAATCTTCTCAAGCTGGTGTATATACTTATAATTTCAGTCAAAATATCGGCGATAAATTACGCTCTTTTGCTGCTGGGAATAATACAACTCTATTTATAACTCTCTTAACTTTATTTAAAATATTACTCTACCGTTACACAGGGCAGCACGATTTAGTCATTGGTATACCTATTTCTGGACGCAATCATCCAGACCTAGAAAACCAAATCGGATTTTATGTTAACACCCTAGCTTTAAGAACTTCACTCCCAGAAGCGGGAACTTTTAAACAAGCATTGGCAGAAGTAACAAATACTTGCCTCGATGCTTATGAATATAGTGATTATCCTTTTAATAAATTAGTATCTGCCCTGGATTTAGAACGAGATTTATCACGAAATCCTTTATTCGATGTGATGTTTTCACTGCTTAGTAAAGATAGTAAAACAGTGATGAAAATCCCGGGAATTGAACATAAAGCATACCCCCTGAAACCACGAACGGCTCAATTCGATTTGAGCTGGAGTCTGTTTGAAGATGCCAACGATTTAAGATTGGTCATCGAATACGAAGCCGATCTGTTTCGAGAAGAGACGATCGCCAGAATGAGCGGTCACTTTTTACAAATAATTCAGGCAGTAGTTGAGAATCCCGATTGCCAATTGTCACATATTGATTTACTAACTTTTGAAGAACGCTATCAATTACTAACTCAATGGAATAACACAGAAGTTGCATATCCTCAAGATAAATGTATCCATCAGCTATTTGAAGAACAAGTAAAACTTAATCCTGATACAGTTGCGCTAATATTTGAAGGTCAAAAATTAACCTACCAACAGTTGAATGAGCGAGCAAATAAATTAGCTCATTATTTGCGAGAAAAAGGCGTAGAACCAGAAGTATTGGTTGGAATTTTTGTTGAGCGATCTCTGGAGATGGTAATAGGAATATTAGGGATTTTAAAAGCAGGAGGAGCTTATGTACCTCTAGATCCTAGCTATCCAGCCGAACGTTTAGCTTATATGCTCTCAGATTCGGCAGTTTCTATATTGCTTACCCAGCAGTCCTTAATAGATTCTTTACCAGAAAATCAAGCCGAGGTGCTGTGTTTAGATAGTGATTGGCAGGTAATTGCTAACTATAGTCAGCAGAATCCCATCAGTCAAGTGACATGGGAAAATTTAGTTTATGTCATTTATACCTCTGGCTCGACAGGTAAGCCAAAGGGAGTAATGAATATCCATCAAGGCATTTGTAATAATTTATTGCGAACGATTGATGCTTATCCACTCACAACAAGCGATCGCATCTTACAAATAACTCCCTTTAGTTTTGATGTTTCAGTCTGGGAAATCTTCTGGTCTTTAATAGCTGGGGCTACTTTAGTAGTAGCTAAACCTGAAGGTCATAAAGATACTGCTTATTTGATTAACTTAATTGCCCAAGAACAAGTTAGTCAAATCAATTTTGTTCCCTCAATGCTGCGGGTTTTTCTTCAAGAATCAAATTTAGAAAACTGCCGTTGTTTAAAGCGAGTATTTTGTGGCGGAGAAGCACTATCTTATGAACTAACTCAACGCTTTTTTGAGCAGTTTGATTGTGAATTGTACAATTTTTATGGGCCAACAGAAACAGCAGTTGATGCCACTTTCTGGCAGTGTACGCCACAGTCTAATTATCAAATAGTTCCTATTGGTCGCCCCATTGCCAATACCCAAATTTATATCCTCGATTCTCATCTCCAACCAATTCCTCTTGGCATTCCTGGAGAATTGCATATTGGAGGCGCTTCTTTAGCTAGAGGCTATCTCAACCGACCAGAATTAACTACCCAAAAATTTATTTTTAATCCCTTTGGTAATGGCAAATTGTATAAAACTGGAGATTTAGCTCGTTATTTACCAGATGGAAATATTGAATATCTTGGTCGGATCGATAACCAGGTCAAGCTGCGCGGCTTACGTATTGAATTAGGAGAAATAGAATCGGTTTTAGAAACTAATTCCCAAGTAGAACAAACAGTCGTCATTCTGCATGAAAACCAACGGTTAGTAGCTTATGTAGTTAGAAAAGACCAGTCATTAACCCCTAGCGATCTGCGTCGTTTCTTACAGCATAAATTGCCAGCTTACATGATACCTTCAGCTTTTGTAATGTTGTCAGCTATGCCATTAAACCCGAATGGCAAGATAGACCGTAAAAAATTACCAAAACCCGATGAAACATCGATAGTAGAATCACCATATTTAGCTCCACGCAATCGCTCAGAAAGTATTTTAGCAAACATTTGGCAACAAGTTCTGCAAGTATCAAAGGTAGGAGTAAATGATAACTTCTTTGATATAGGTGGTCATTCATTACAAGCCATGAATCTGATGGCACTAATTTATCAAGAACTGGAAATTGATATTCCTTTGTCAATAATTTATGAAAAACCTACAGTAGCAGAATTGAGCGAGTATATCATCTACCTCAAAGAGATGAATATCCAACCTAAAGAACGTCCTTATGTAGTTTTCAATAAAGCACGAGAAAAAGCGATTTTTATATTTCCCCCAGCCCTTGGTTTTGCAGCAGCTTACGCAAATTTAGCTGATTATTTAACAAATTATGCTATCTATACTTTCAGATATATTGCCGATGAAGCAACTTTAGAAAAATATGCAGAATTAATAGATAGCCTAGCACCAAATCAAGACATAAAATTGATGGGACATTCAGCAGGTGGTTTTTTGGCAATGTTGATGGCTCAAAAGTTAGAAAGTCGCGATCGCATAGTTTCTGATGTGATTTTATTAGATACTTACAGAGACGGTCGTGAAGCTAAACAAGCCCAAATGTCAGAAATCATAGAAGGTGTTGATGGTTTCTTATTAAATCCCAAACGTCAGGAATTAAGACGTTACTTTATGGATAACCAAAAGTTACGCGATCGCACCTACAATCAAGTTTGGGAATACTTTAATTTTCTCTGGCATTCAGACCTAAAATATTTGCAAATTGAGGGAAATATTCATCTTATACGTGCTGAGGGAAACTACAATTACGAAGATGATTGGATACAAGCTACAAGAGGAGAACGAATCAATCATTATGCCTATGGGGTTCATCGAGAGATGATCGATCCTCCTTATCTCAATCAAAACGCCACTATTATTAATGCGATTCTCACTTAAAATTGAGAATTTGGAATTTACAAGATTCAGTGATTCTGGAGTGGTGTTTTAAGCAAAAACCTTAACGCCTGAATTAGGTTTTAATCGGACTTTGCACTTATTTCAATCACCTCACTGCATATATACAGTTTATTGAAAGAGTTTTTCCAACTATAAAATTTAGGACTAAAACAACAGATGAGTAAAGTAAGAGTTAATAACGAATGGGACGCTCTCGAAGAAATTATCGTTGGGCGTGCCACCAATGCACGTATTGCTTGTCGAGATCGAGGTTTGTTTGCAGTCGAATATAGAGATTATGGCAGCATTGAAAACATTCCCTCTGGTCAGTATAGCGATCGCATCATCGAAGAAACTGAAGAAGACCTTGACGAACTCGTGCGTACACTTCAAACCCTCAATGTAGTTGTTCAGCGTCCTGATGTAGTAGATCATTCTATTAAATTTCGTACCCCCGATTGGGAATCAGACGGTCAATACAATTACTGTCCCAGAGACCTATTTGTTACAGTAGGAACATGGATTATCGAAGCGCCAATGACGCTACGAGCAAGATTTTTTGAAACTCTTTCATTTAAATCTATCTTGATGGATTATTTGCAGAGCGGAGCTAGATGGATATCAGCCCCAAAGCCCAGACTCGCTGATGAAATTTATAATATTCACGATCCTAACTGTTCAGCAATCAAAGACCATGAGCCTCTATTCGATGCAGCAAACATATTGCGGTTAGGGAAAGATATTTTCTATCTAATTTCAGATACGGGGAACCGTTCTGGAGCATTCTGGCTGCAAACTATATTAGGCGAAGAGTATAGGGTGCATACTTATGACAACGTTTATAGTGGCAGTCATGTAGACACCACCATCGCTGTAATTCGGCCTGGTTTAGTTGTAGTGAATGCTGAACGAGTTGGCGAACAAAATCTGCCCGAACTGTTCAAGAGTTGGGATGTAATCTACCTGACAGAAGTCGTTGATATTGGTTATACAACAACATCCTATGCTTCTAAATGGATTGGTATCAACCTCCTGATGGTAAATCCAAATCTGGCGATCGTTGATAAATCACAAACTCCACTGATCGAACAGCTTGAGAAACGCGGTGTTGATGTTGTACAGCTTCAACTCAGACACGCAAGAACCTTGGGAGGAGGGTTTCATTGTGTAACGCTGGATGTGCGACGAAAAGGCTCATTGGAAAGCTATTGTAATACTTAAAAATTGCATTATGAACCCGATCTAATGCAATTATTAGTAAAAAACATACCTTAAACAATAGATATATCTATAGAATGCGTAAGTCTAAATAAAGGAGTTTAGCTATGGCTTATCACACCTACAAATCTCCGCTTCTATGGTTAGCATCGATAGTCAAAGACAGCCGAGTGAGTGTTGGAGAATATACCGCCTGTGACAACTCCATTACCTTTGCGTTGTGGTTTCCTGATGAGAGAATTGAGATTGGTAAATATTGCTCTCTAGCAAAAGATATTACTATCTTCGGTGGCGGAGAGCATCACATTACTAGGGCGACTACTTATCCATTTCGTTTGTTCTTCCCTCTCTCTCAAACCCAGTTTGCAGAACGGCGTGACGAAGTACGCCACAAGGGTACTACTTCAATTGGAAATGATGTATGGATTGGTTACGGTGCAACCATTTTGTCAGGAGTTAAGATTGGCAATGGAGCAGTCATCGGCTCTCAGGCAGTTGTTGCCAGTGATATCCCTGATTATACGGTTGCTGTAGGCAACCCAGCTAAGGTTATCCGCTCTCGATTCAGACCTGAAACAGTTGAACGTCTGCTGAAACTGCGTTGGTGGGACTGGGATACTAAGAAAGTTATTGCAAACCTAGAATGGCTTTACCAAAATCCTGACGATTGGCCAGAAGATATCCAGTTTAATGAATCTACAGAAGGTCTGCCAGATTTTCCTGCACCTGAACTTCTAGAGGAAGACATTAAAAACATCAGCAAAGGGTAAGGGAATCCACGTTTTAAGACGTGAGATTTGAAATGAGGACGCAATGCAAGCCGCGCAAAATGTAACACTATTATTAATAGTGTTACATCTGTCTTTTTGCGATAGTTCCGTCGGTGCTTTTAATGCCAGCTTTGACGCTGATATCTAGAGTTGCTGTTCTTGTCGGACAAAACACACACCCGAATGGCACGTTTGTTAACGGCAAACCCATTATATATAAGGCTTTTGGGTGTGGGGTGTGGCTGAGTGGGTGTAGTAAGTCAGAAATTTATTTGTATCCCCACTCATATTTACTAGAAACAGGGTGTGGGGTGTAGGGTGTAGGGTGTAGGGTGTAGGGAAAAATCAAGAAAAGTGAACAGGGTGCAGGTTGTATTGGGTGTGGGGTGTAGGGAAATTAAGACAGACACTCCGGGTGGGGCTTTTACCTGCCTTGCGAAATAAGGATTTTTCGCGCGCGTGGGGCGAGGCTTTAAACCTACACCCTACACCCTACACCCTACACCCTACCCCCAACACCCTGCCCAGACGAGCTTTCAGCTTTACAAGCGTGCCATTCACACACACCCAAAGCAGAAAATTGAACCCAAAAGAGAAATCACTATGACCCTGACAATGACACCCACTATTACTGCCTTTGAACGGTCGCCTGATGGCGGCAAGGGACTGGCGCGTGACATGCGCGTTCGCTGGGCGCTCGAAGAAGTGGGCCAACCTTACAACGTTCGTCTTGTTTCGTTCAGTGAGATGAAGCAACCCGCGCACCGTGCGCTTCATCCTTTCGGGCAAATTCCAACCTATGAGGATGGCGATCTCGCCCTGTTCGAGTCGGGGGCGATCGTGTTCCATATCGCGGAGCGCCATACAGGGCTGTTGCCAGACGATGCCAATAGTCGAGCGCGAGCGATCGCATGGATGTTTGCCGCACTTAACACGATGGAGCCGCCAATCGTTGATCGGGAAATGGCCACGTACTTAGAGCGTGATGAGGCCTGGTACGAGCAGCGCCTGCGTGTCGTCGAAGGTCGCATCCGTAACCGGCTCTTAGAACTTTCCAGTCACCTTGGAGATGCCGACTGGCTCGATGGCGCATTCAGCGCAGGCGACCTGATGATGGTGGAAGTGCTGCTCAGGTTGAAAGACTCGGGTATGCTGGACGACTATCCAAATCTCTCTACCTATGTCGCCCGTGGTGAAGCGCGGCCCGCCTTCAAGCGTGCTTTCGCCGCTCAATTAGCGGTTTTCACTGGCAAGCAACCGACTGGCTGACTAGCGCAAAAGAGAGATTTGACACTATTGCTCCTGCCCCCTGCCCCCTGTCCCCTGCCTCCTATTTGTATCAACTTTAAAGTGAAACGGTATTACATGTAATACCCATTGAGCATTAATGGCATCAGAAGCGGCGATCGCAGATAGGAAGATAATGTAGGTTTGCCCAAAAATTTATCCCTTGATGACCAAACCCCGGCATGAATTACGCAAACAATTGCAAACTGTTTAACTATAAGCATTTCAGCTTTACAAGCGTGCCATTCTCTACATAACTGATGTCGCCACCATTATCAGCAACTTCTAACCGGAGAATGTAGCTATCATTCTGCAACAGCGATGGGTCGAACTGACCCAGTACACTATTAGCGATCGTTAGAAGTTTACTTCCGGCCACTCCGGGTTAGCTTTGGCTACTTTTGCCGCACTGAAGTTTTAATTTAGTTGCTCTCGGATTTCGTGTTTGAGGAAAGTAGGTTGCTCTCCTTGATGCTTTTATGCAATTTTTAGTTACATATATCAACCCCTAATTGCACAATTTTGGTTGATTTCAAGCACAGTAACTCAGCTAATGTACAGCCAAATATTTTACACAAAGCAGTAAGGACTTCTGGAGAAGCGTTTTTGACATCTGTATTTGTCTCCATCCTGTTCAAGTACTGGCGAGAAATATCTACTTCAAATTCAGTAAGCCTTTTGGATAAATTCAACAACGGTATATCGCCACGCAACTCACGCATTTTTTGCCCACGCGCAGCTGTCCATTTTATAGAACCTACTTCTGTCAGTGGTAACATCACGATCTCTTCCATATCTTCTCTACTTGCCATATTATGCAACTTCTAGTTTACAATCAAAATAGTTTATTGCAACTATTTGTAGCATAAATTTAGTCATTGCGATCGCACTGTGCCAGTTGCGTGAGTCCTAGAGATTACTGACCATAGCCCATATCCTTCGGGTGACATCCAAAGGGTAAATTCCTCAAGCTGTGGGGTGTTAGGGTCGGTGCAGCAGCTGTCAATATCACTTCACCTTTAGCATTCACTACCCACCCTGAGCTTCCATAATCTGTGTACTCAGTGCTGAACTTTTCTCAATATTTCCCCTACTGCTGTACTTTTGTGCTTGTCTTGGTACAGCAGTGACTCGCCAATCTTCCCAAACTGTATCATTGTTAAGTACAGTGTTGGGGGAAGGAGGTAAACCACCACGTCCAACGAGCGTGAAGCTACTATTACCTCTTTTGGCACAGAAGTTTTGGTTAATTAATTGTGAGGCATCCACTACTTCTAGTGGCAATTTCTCTAAACCATTTGTGGGATCTTGTTGTGGTGTATTGAGTTGCACTGTACCATTCAACTGCTGATTAGCTCCTGTAGCAGTGATATCGCTATTTGGGGTGGGTACATCACGAAATTGAGTGCCCAATACTCCCTTGGCATTGATTGTCACCTGACCTCCTCGAAAGTCAGTAGAATTTGCACTGATATCACTATTGCCAAATGCAACCAAAAGATCAGTATTAATATTGATATTGCCACCAATGACGTTTTCTCCAGAAGCGTTTGTGGTGATGTTGCTGTTACGAAGCAATAGTAAATCTTGAGAGCGCAGAGTAATAGTAGCTTGTTCTTTACTTGGGTCAGTATTGACAGCTTGGGTATTAGCATCAACAGAGGCGTTGTTGTTCAAACGGATAAAGTCAGCATTAATATTTAAATTCCCTGCAATTCCTTTACCTAAGCTGCTGACAGTTATTATCGCTCCATCTTGAACGAGTAATTTCTCGCTACTAATCTTCAAATCTCCTGCATCCCCAGTTGAGTCAGTAGAAGCGAACAAGCCACTACTAGAGCTACCATCAGCAGACCTACCAATTAATTGCACATCTTTAGCATTGAGAGTTAAAGAACCCCCTTTACCTGCACTCTGTGTTCCTGCGCTTATTTTTGCCCCATCACGTACAAACAATTGTTGGGTATTAATCGTCAAGTCTCCTGCATCCCCAGTTGCCCCTATGTAAGCAGTGGTAAAGAAGCCACTGGGAAACTGACTATCAGCAGTAGTACCAATCAGTTGCACATCTTTAGCATTGAGAGTTAAAGAACCCCCTTTGCCTGCACCCGATGTGGCTGCACCTATCTGTGCCCCATCGCGCACCAGCAACTGTTGAGTATTAATCGTCAAATCTCCTGCATCCCCAGTTGATCCTAACTTAGCAGATGTATTCAAGCCACTGCCAGAACGCCTATCACTAGAGACACCAATCAGTTGCACATCTTTAGCATTAAGAGTTAAAGAACCCGCCTTACCTGTACCTTCAGTGCTGGCATCAACAAATGCACCATCGCGCACAAGCAAATTCTGCGTATTAATTGTCAAGTCTCCTGCATCCCCAGTTATTCCTATGGCAGCAGTAGTAAACAAGCGGCTCTTAAGGGAACCATCACTAGACTCACCAATCAGTTGCACATCGTTAGCAGTGACAGTTAAAGAACCTCCTTTACCTGTACCCGATGTGCTGGTATTTATCAGCGCCCCATCGCGCACAAGCAACTGTTGGGTATCAATTTTTAAGTTTCCTGCATCTCCGGTTGAGTGAGTAGAAGTTAACAAGCCGCTAGGAAAGCGACCATCACTAGAGCTACCAATCAGTTGTATATCTTTAGCAGTGAGATTCAAAAAACCCCTTTACCTGTACCATACGTCTCTGCATCTATTTGTGCGCCATCTAGCACAAGCAAATTTTGGGTATTAATCGTCAAATCTCCTGCATCTCCAGTTATCCCTGAATAAGCTTGAGTAAACAAGCCACTCCTAAAGCGATCGTCAGTAGAAGTACCAATCAGTTGTATATCATTAGCAGTAACAGTTAAAGCACCCCCTTTACCTGTACCGTATATACTGGCATCGACGTATGCCCCATCCCGCACGAGCAAACGTTGGGTATTAATCGTCAAATTTCCTGCATCGCCAGTTGACCCTAAACCAGCTTGAACAGACAAGTCACTGGCAAACTCACCATTTGCACTCCTACCAATTAGTTGTATATCTTCAGCATTGACAGTTATAGAACCCGTCTTACCTGCACCATATGTCTGCGTAGCGACATTTGCCCCATCGCGCACAAGCAAATTTTGGGTATTAATTGTCAAGTCGCCAGCATCCCCGGTTGAGTAAGCATAATTAAACAAACCACTGGGAAACTGACTATTAGCAGTACCAATCATTTGCACATCTTTAGCATTGACTGTTAAAGAACCCGCCTTACCTGCATCCGATGTATATGCAGCTACTTGTGCCCCATCCCGCGCCAGCAAATTTTGGGTATTAATTGTCAAGTCTCCGGCATCTCCTGTTGATTGAGTAGAAGCAAACAAGCCACTGGGAAACAGACCATCGGCAGTAGTGCCAATCAGTTGCACGTCTTGAGCATTGACAGTTAAAGAAGCGCCCTTACCCGTACCAAATGTGGCTGTACTTACTTATGCCCCATCGCGCACGAGCAAATTTTGGCTATTAATTGTCAAGTCTCCGGCATCCCCGGTTGAGTAAGCAGAAGCAAGCAAGCCACTGGAAAAGTAACCATCAGCAGATGTACTAACTAGCTCTAATAATTCAGTAGCATTTACTACTAACTTGCCACCTTTTTCTCCTAACAGAGTACTTGCTTCTATCTGGGAACCATCGGCTATGGTGACACGCCGACCCTGGATTTGGATGTCACCGCTACCTGCGCCACTGGCATCTACCGCTGAAAGTTTTGATAGTTGAATATTGCCAAAGTTTTGCACTCCATCGTAGCTCAAGGCAAAACCTTTAGTTATCGGTGTGAGAGCAACTAGACTGTTATCCCCTACACTGCCTAACTCTATTCTTCCTCCTGCTGTCTTTAGCGTTGCTCCCTCTAAGGAAATATCGCCAGCCACCAAGGCTAAAGTTTGATTGGCTGGCACTCGCAGTGCATTTGTTGTATCAATCAATTCACCTGTGACCCTTGGCCCTTGACCGTCGCCTTTGACCTCAATAGTGCCTGGATTGACTTTATATTGCAAGCCAATAGGTGTATTTATCGTTAGTAAAGGTGTAGATTCAGGAGTTGTAGCACTGAACTCAAAACCATTAACAAATTTGATGCTACTTGCTGTGCTAGCAATAAATGAACCACCAATATCTAAGCGGGCATTTTCTCCAAAAATAATACCGTTAGGATTAATTAAAAATAAATTCGCTGTAGCGTTTGTCCGCAGAATTCCATCTATTTTTGATTGCGAACCACCTGTAACTCGACTAATAATATTTTGAATATCTGGAGCATTATTAAAGTAAGCTGTAGTATCTTTGAGAACAGAAAACTCTTTGAAACTATGAAACAGATTAGTTCCTGCTTGTGTGCCACCAGTAATATTTATAATATTGTTTAGTGTATTTACATTGCTATTATTCGGTAATGTTGTATCTGGGGTAATTTGTCCAATGGCGATATTTGGGTGAAATACGATCGCTATTCCTAATGTAAGTAACCAATCTAAATGTCTGACACTACCCGCAACCATCCCTAGCTTTAAAAACCAGTTTTCACCCATACTTACCCCAGACATTACACCCTCAAAGTAGGTAGCCGTTACTGAATTACAGTTAGTAGACACAAAATTACTGTACAACCTGATTTTCAAGTACCTAGTTTTGGATAAACGAATAGAGCGATCGCTCTTTCCAACGTCATCGGCTGAAAACCTGATTATTTCGTCAAATTCACCAAGTTTTTAATCTAAATAAAGGATTATAAAAGACTACCTGAAACCTCAAAGACATTGATTTATATTGTCATGATTCGTATTACGATTGGGTGAGTGGCATGATTTTTGAATGGTTTCGACTGTTTAAAACATCCTCTGACAAAAGTTTTCGACCTACTGAAATTTTTATCTATTTTGGTGAGAAAACCTCATAGGTAGCGAAGCGGAGTTTAGGTATAAGAGCCAGTTAAATTAGCGATCGCTCTCTTGGCGGTATTTGCTTTTGGTGTCAGCGAAACCGATAACAAACTTGATGACGTTTCGTTCTCAGTTTTCCACAGAACCAGGAAGGCGATCGCACCTTTGGGAAGAGAACTGAGGATCGAGCAAGCGATCGCAGCGAAGAGGGAAGGTTGCAACGTTATCTAAAAGTTACGCCAGAGCAGAAGAGTAAAGACGCTAAAATTTAATTCTGTTGATAAGGGTTAGGTTGATGAGTCCATCACTTGAAAAAGTTTTAAGCGAGATTGAGCAACTGACTCCAGAGGAGCAATTGACAGTGATGGGGCATTTGCTGGAGCGTGTGAAGAAACATATCACTCAGGCGCAACCAAAACGCAAGTGGAGCGATTTGAAGGGTATGGCACCCTATCCATTATTAGGTGAAGATGCTCAAGAATGGGTTTCCCGGACTCGACGGGAAGGAGATGAGCATCGAGAACGGTTGTTGTGAGCAGAAGAATGAAAATTAGTAATGCCTTAGCTGGAGTTTCTCGCTTATTTCTCGACACAGCACCTGTAATTTATTTTGTAGAACGCAATCCGTTGTTTGTGGATTTAGTCGATCCAATTTTTGATCGGTTAGAAGCTGATATTACAGCAGTAGCATCTGGGATAACGTTATCAGAGTGTTTGGTGGCTGCTATCCGTCTGGGGTTAGTGGATTTAGAGCAGGCTTTTGTCGATGTGTTGCAACAAGAACAAGTAGTTTTTGTAGAAATTAATGCTGCTATTGCGCGAGAAGCCGCGAAAATTCGGGTGCGTTATAACCTTCAGTTACCCGATGCGTTGCAGGTGGCGGCGGCGATAATTGCTGGTTGTGAGGCGTTTTTGACCAATGATGCGGCTTTTAAGCGGGTGACGGAGTTGAGGGTTTTGGTGGTGAGTGAGTTGTTGGTGGAGTGAGCAAACTATTTGCAATATTTATTAAAGGGCGCGATCGCTCTAGCTAGAGACGCTGTTAAACAATGTCTTGCCTTGATACAAGAATTGAAACGGCTACAAGCAGCATAAGCACCGTGTCGGTGTAGAGCCGCGTATCTCGGCACGACTCAGTGAGTCAAAATTTCGTGAAGTGGTAGCTTACCGCAACGTAATTCGTAGTATCACATCGCGGTAAATTCAAAAGCTGCTATTCCCATAAAAGAATTGAAGGCAGTTGTTCCAGATGAGTTAGGCGCAGCAAAGTATAACCAATACCAACCTCCCCCCGGAACAAACCAGGAACGTATACGCTTGAGTGTAGGGCAGGTTCGAGATAATACCCTTTGTGTCTTGCTTGCTGCACAATTTGTAAAGCATGGACTCTGGCATTTGTCAATAAATCTGGTTTTCCCAATCGGCTGGCTGCACAAAGCAGCAATTCAATCTGTCCCATCTGACCGCAGCATAGCTGGTTTACTATCCCTCGTTTCTGGGTGAGTTGCTTTTGGGTAGTTTTGATTGCCACTTGAATATCCTGATGAATTGCTTCAGTTGACAACATTGGCAGTCCGCCGAGGCGGGCTAAACCGATACCAGTTGCACCGTGACACCAACTAGACATCAGTGAAGAAGATTCAGATTTAGCAGTTGCTTGGAGAAATTTAGAAAAGTCCCTGAGATCGGGCCAGTTGCCTACCTCTGGTAAAAATATACTTTGTTCGTAGGCGATCGCTTCTGCCGCAGCCGCCCGAAACTCAGCATCATTCGTCACCTGTGCCAGTTTGAGCAGGGCGTAGGCAATTCCGGCTGCTCCGTGGGAAAAGCCCGTTAACAATCGACCATCCAGCGTTTTCCAAGCTCTGCCTTTAGAAGTTATTACACTTTGGGCTAATAAATGACGACCAATCAAGCAGGCAGATTCCAACACAACCGGGTCGCCAACAACCTGGTACAATGCCAATAAACTCAAAAGCGTACCTGCTGTACCGCCAGCGATATCCAAACTGCGATCGCTAGTAATTGCCTCTGGTACTATCGAGTATGCCAAATTCAAAGCATCTGCAAGCAAGCGATCGTCATTGAGAAACTGACCGATTTTAGTCAGGCTGTAAATCCATCCTCCCAGTCCAGCTGATAAGCCAAGATTCAGGTTCGAGAATTCACCTTTTGGCTGTTCAATTTTGGATAATGCCTGACGAAACTCCTGCAACGCTCCCAAACACAGTTCTCGAAACTCTCCATCTTTTTTAATATGCTCTACCGCTGCCAGAAATAATGCAATTCCTAATTTGCCATCAAAAAGGCTGAGTTCAGTGGGTTGAAATTGGAATCGCTGTTGTTGAGCGATAAACTGATGGTCTGTATTTACACTAGACCACTGGAGTCCTTTATAATGCCTAGTTCCTTGATTGTGGCTGCCTAACCCGCTAAAATCAAAGCCTGAGTTACCATTGGATGCTGGATGCCAGACGGGTAATAGAGCAGTACGCATCACGGAATTATCTACGCGATGGAATGCAAGCTGTTGAGCAGTCTGTAGGTTTGCCCATGACTCGTTTTTCGGTCGATGCTGCATCACAGTTTCGGTATCAATCAGAACTGGATGTTCTCCAGAGGCAATGATATTTTCGTAGTGACAATCAGTAGCGTCTAGCACGTAAACCAAACAAAGTAACATCCCTGCCCGTTGGTAATGGCGTTTTATTTGGGCTGTATCTTCACAGGCTTGGGAGGTGACAAACTCCACCCAGCCGTGACTATCGCGGTTAATTACTTGCAAGGTTTTTAGAGGCAGAGGTGAACCCTGTTCGTTTAACCAAGCCAAAAGCTGATTGTACGCCCGTTCAACGCCTAAATGCTTGGGTTTGTAAACTAAGCGCAGATTTGGCTCAATTTTCAGTGTAATTACAGAGCGTCTGCCGTGATGGGGGTCAGATCGGAGAGGCTGCACCGATGTCACCTGACCCAGAGGTAAACCGTTGTTAAATTTCTCTGCAATCTCCGACCAGTCTGCGTCTAAGTGATGGAGAAATTCAAGCTGGGATTCTACCCAAAGCTCGGTTGTCGTAGCCAGTAACCTAGCTAGAGCAGCATATTCTACAAAAAAAGAAATTAGTTTGCCCTGCAACATTTCCCGAACAAACCGGATATAGAGGCTGCGGCTTTGCAGTTCTTGTGTCTGTGTCAGTAGACGGGTAAAAGAGGATTGTTGAGCGACTCGCCAACTGCTAAAAGCTATCTGCAAAGGCTGTGTGGCGATGTCAATTAACTGACCGAGCAAGCTACGCTCAAATACACCATGAACCTCATCGGTTAATCTCTGGTAAGACTCGCCAGTTCTAGCAATCAGTTCTTGTTGGGCAAATAAAACAAATGGGACAAGAATCTCTTCAAAGGGGAGGGGAGATTGGGAAATCAAAAAGCGATGTGAAGTCGTGGGATCGGGATTTGTTGCTGCCTGAGAAAAGGCAAGATTGAGAACAGCTGAGAGCGTCTTTGCCCAGTTGGGTAAGGGAGCATCGTGGCGCAAACATACAGGTGCGATCGCGTTTTTTGCTGTTTCTAAATTCAGCCCATCCCATTGCAAGTATTGTTGAAAATGCTCGAAATTTCCTTTTGCTACTGTCTGACACCAAGTATCCAGACGCGATTGCAAGAGTTTTTCATTCCTTTCAGCGGAGGGTAAGAAAATCTGGCGATCGAGTCGTTCAAACAGGTTGCTAGCGCGGCTAACGATGCTGTGCAACTGGGCTGTGGAAATAACGGGGTTGGCGATCGCGGGCAACTGCTGTGTAGAGATACTAGAAATAACTGCGTTCATCTTAATTTGCCTTATAAACTACGATGTAGAGCTTGTAATACGGTGGCAGTGGTGAAGACGCAATGCTTGTCAAACACTAGACTGCCTTGAATCGTGCCGTGGTAAATCCACTGGTTAAACTGATTGGGATTTAGGTCATCTGTTAATGGAACTTGCAACCGGGCTGAGGAAACCCAAGAACCATTGGGCTGTTGCTGTGCTAGTAACCAATCGGTTGCCTTGGCGATCGCTGCTTGTACTGCGGTATCTTGCCGTCTCAGTATCAGCAGTCGCAAGCACCAAGCTGTGGCAAATGGCGAACCAGAGGGGCGATCGCTAGTTGCAACAAATCCTTGGGAATTGAGGCGGTTCATTCCCCATGCCACGGCGTTGGTAATACAGTCAGAATTTGGATAACAAGCGGCAATTGCCTCAGCCGCTAGAGCCGTTACATATTCGGGGTCTTGCCACCAGTAAGCCAGCCAGCTACCATCATTTTGCTGAGTCGATCGCAAATAATCCTGGAGCTGAAAGCGGTATTCGGGCAAAGCTGCAATTGCCGCACTCACGCAAGTATGCGAACCGCACCAACCCGCAAATCCTATTTCGGGAGAAGCATGAATAAAAGCCCGAATCGATTCCTCACTCTCATAGGTGCAAATGCCTCCATCCGGCCGCTGATGAGCTGCTAGGGATTGCATCGCTTGACGCGCCCGTTCTGAATTACTCTCACCAATAGCGCAAGCAAGCTGGAGTACCCAGCCAGTACTATCTGCATCGCCAGGAGGCAAGCGATTGTAGCCCCATTTGCCATTGGCGCGATGGCGGCGACTATTGAGCAGATTCCAAGCTGTGGAAACAGCTTCAGGTATACGGTTATCGGGTATATTTGCTAACATTGCTCCCACATAACCCGTTACCCATTCATCGCTCAAGCCAGCCGCTAGCTGAAAATCAATCCACCACCCCTCGGAATTTCGTGCAGTTAGCAAAAAAGTAACGGCTGATTCGATAGCGTCTGCGTCGCCACGTTCTTGCTTGGTTGCGTCCTCTGTACTCTTTGCATTTATCGTCTCAGCAGAACGTCCAGGTATTTTACTGAGGGGTTGATGCATTGCACCAAAATAAATTTTGCTTGCTAGGGGTTGCCCTGATTGATAAATGAGTTTGATATGGTTCAATCCTCGGATGTAAATGCGATCGCCCAGACGCTTTACTAGGCTATAGCCAGAGTATTTGAGCAAAGCATCCCTGGTTTCTTTGGCACATAAACCTTGGGAAGTGAGATAATCTAGCAGCGATTCCCATTGTCCGTTTACGCAGGCTTGGTAGCGGGTGAGAAAAATTCCTTCAATGCCAATTCGCGGATAAATCTGTTCACCAATATCAAGGTCGAGGATAATGCCATCAACGCAGCCAGAAAGGGAGTTGACGAGCTTTTCTACCTCTGCAAGCTGTCCTGTCCAGCCTATTTCCTTCAAATATGGCAGCAATTCCGAGGGAGAACCGACAAGGCAGAGTCTTATTGCTTGCACGGTTCGGGAAAACATCAGTCCAACCTGAAAAATGCTCGTTTGGGGAGGCAACCGCTTGATACAGTCGATGAATTTTTTCTCTAAGGCGGGAGGCAAGGGCGTGCCTAATAATAAAGGCATAGCTTGTTCCCAAATCCAAGAGTAGTTGAAGGAGATTCCTGAATTATCTGGTGGGCTAGTCACTCCGAAAAATAACCCAGGTATGGGGATATTATTTGTATTAGTATCGCCATCCGGCTTGGAATCAAACTCTAACCAAAGATCGCCAATGAAGTAATGCAGTAAGGAAGACGGATCTGCCCATTCGGTGCAGAACTTCTGAATTTGTTGCCAAACGGGATGCTTACCAAAGTCCTCTGACAGACGTGTATGGGGGTTTAAGCCTGCTAAAATTTCTCGACCAGTCTCGGTAACTTGAAAAGCAAAGTCAACTACAGAAGCAGAAGGTTGCAGGCGATATTCAAAGCCATAAGTGGAAGCGATCGCATCTGGAAAGTAACTGCTTACAGAATCGAGTTGTTCTATCGCTTCTGGACAGACTAGGGCGGTCAGATGCGGCTTGATGGGTTGCAGAGAGTCTTTTAAAGAGTACAGCCAAGTATGAGTGCGTTGGTAAACCATGACAGAAACAAAGATGATTCAGAATAGGCGTAAGCGATCGGATTAGTTTCGGCGGTTGCTGGTTCGCTAGGTTTGAGATGGGAAAATAATTTAAGTCGTTCTTCGGTAGACGATTGGATTCATTGAAGTTTCAGCCAAGTCTCCGGGTTTCAATCCTGGCAAACAGGTAGATAAGTTGCGTTGGCGAATTACAGCGGCAAACTGCTCCTGCGGTAGAGCATCGGCGGGTACAGGGGGCATCGTTACCCTGGCGCCATCGGCGTAATAAACAATCACTAAGGCTTCGCGGGTGCGATCGCTTGTGTTTTTCCGCGAACTGTGCAGCGTCCAGCCAGAATGGAAACTCGCATCTCCGGCTGCCATTGCTCCATAATTTTTGAGTTGAAACCCCGATTTAATAATGGATTGCTCAAACTCATCCATTGACTCATCTAGCGGCATTGAAGCCCCGATATAGCCCTGTTTGTGGGAACCGCTAGCAAAAGTCATCGGTGCCATTTCTGGGGAAACCTCCGACAGAGCAATCCACATTGTGACTATCTGAGTTGTATCTAGGGGCATAAAGTAACCATCTTGATGCCAGGGTGTATTGCCGCCTCCCGGTTTTTTGAAATAAGATTGGTCGCGGAATAAGCGGACAGTATCAACTCCTAATAAATCGGCAGCAATCTTGCCAAATCGACGAGCTAAAACAAAGCGTTGGGCAACTAAATCTAGTTGGTAAAGGTTTTCAACAAACTGCCATCCTTGACTTTGACCGCTAACAGTCTTTTCCATCGCCTGCTGTTCGCGATCGTAGCGGTCAACCGTTTCTACTAACGCAGGTTTGTACACAGCTATTTCTTTTGCAGAAACTACACCACGCACCAGCAAATGTCCATCCTGCTGAAAGTTATGGATTTGCTCGGTTGCAAGGTCATAATCGCTGTCTAGAGGGAAGTTATTTACCTCAGAAATATCAAACGCTGAACTCGCTTGTGAGTAATTTGCATATTTGTTTGCTGGCTCAGTCTGCGTAGGCGCATATACAGTAGAATTGGTTTTAGTGTCTGTCAAATTTGGGTTAGGCATATACTTTAGGTTTAGATGAGAAATGATGTTTGATTTGGTTTGAGGTAATCGTTTGACTGCCTTCTGTATTACTTCTTGGGAGAACTGAAATCAAAATATGCAACCTTTGAAATTATCAGAACTTACGCACTCAGATCCCCCAACCCCCTTTTTAAGGGGGCTTTAGAATTTCCCCCCTTTTGAAGGGGGGCTAGGGGGGATCTAGGTTTCAGGCTAATGCTGCTGTTACTGCTATAGTTGTTGCCACGGTTGAAGCAGTTTCATCACAGCCTTTAGTGGCAACGCAACCACTTTGCCCAGAAGCACAGCCTGTCCAACTGTGATTTTGCGTATCGCTTCCGCCTGCAACTAATTCCAGTTCTGCATCGGATAATTCTCTGTTAGCTTCTAATTCAGAGAAATCTAATGCTGGCAGCACTAAATAGTAACGATTTGGAGTTTCTTCTAATACACTGACTTGGATATTAGTTGGAAAATTCAATCCCTTTTGTGCCATTACAGTTTTCGGGTCAGCAATCAAACGACCGCGAAAGTCTGCATCTTGGGCTGCTCGTGCAAGTAATTGCACTTCGATTTCTAGCATGTGTGCTGTTGGGCTTACATCAGAATTTTCAGGTGTTTGATTAGTTAAATCTTGAGTGCCTAATACTGGCAGTACTAGATAGTAATGACTTGGCGTTTCCTCAACTACAGTTATTTTTGTTTGAGTGGGAATATTCCATCCATTCTCTGCTGCAACTGTTAGAGGGTCGGCAATCAAACGACTGCGAAAGTGTGAATTTTGTACTGCTTGTGTCAGCATTTGTGCTTTAATTTCAAACATTGTCGCTCTCCTAATAAAGATGTTGTTTGTTTTTGATGTTTGGTTTGGAGGTAATCCTTTGACTGCCTTCTGTATCACTCCTTGGGAGAACTGAAATCAGAATATGCAGCCTTTGAGATTATTAGAAATTTAGAGGTACAGGAGAATGTTCGGATGGGAATTGACACCCCATCTGAACGGAAGCCGCGCAAATTATGATTTTTATAAAGTTGGTTTTTCTGGTAGAAGTTATGAGCTATCAAAATTCCAAGACAAGCTTCTACTCTTTAAAATCAAAACTTGTTTTTGTCTGAGACAATGACTGACAAAAGCATTTTTGCCAGTCTTTATTGTCATAATGCTGCTGTTGCGGCTAAAGTTACTCCCACAGTTGCAGCCGCCGCATCACAGCCTTTAGTAGCAACGCAACCACTTTGCCCAGAAGCACAACCTGTCCAACTGTGATTTTGCGTATCGGTTCCGCCTGCAACTAATTCCAGTTCTGCATCGGATAAATCTCTGTTAGCTTCTAGTTCAGAGAAGTCTAATGCTGGCAACACCAGATAGTAACGATTCGGGGTTTCTTCTAATACGCTGACTTGAATATTAGTTGGAAAATTCAATCCCTTTTGTGCCATCACAGTTTTCGGGTCAGCAATTAAACGACTGCGAAAGTCTGCATCTTGGGCTGCACGTGCAAGCAATTGCACTTCGATTTCTAGTATGTGTGCTGTTGAGCTGACATCAGAATTTTCAGGTGTTTGATTAGCTAAATCTTGAGTACCTAATGCTGGGAGTACTAGATAGTAATGACTTGGCGTTTCCTCAACTACAGTTATTTGTGTTTGAGTCGGAATATTCCATTCATACTCTGCTGCAACTGTTAGAGGGTCAGCAATTAAACGACTGCGAAAGTGTGAATCTTGTACTGCTTGTGTCAGCATTTGTGCTTTAATTTCAAACATTGTCGCTCTCCTAATTAAGATGTTGTTTGTTTTTGATGTTTGGTTTAGAGGTAATCCTTTGACTGCCTTCTGTATCACTCCTTGGGAGAACTGAAATCAAAATATGCAACCTTTGAGATAACTAGGAATATTTCAATTTGATAAAAATGCTTGAAAGACAGTGATATCAAGGTATTGGCGATTTTCCTCAACACCAAAGATTTTCAAAACTGCATAAATCAACTCTGGTGTTGCCAATAAGTTAGGTAAATCGATTTGAACATCATCTACTCAAGTCATAATGGAGGTTTTATTTAAATAACTTGTTAATTGCAATACTGAAGAGCTATATAGCAATTTGAAAAAAAAGGCAAAAAATACACACCTCAAATCTTTGTGATATGTAGTTCTCTTAATTTTGAATTTTGAATTTTGAATTTTGAATTATTAAAAAGGTGTCACATGGTTACACAACAAAATAACCTTTTCCGAAAAAAAGCTTTAGAAAATCTATCTTCCCCTGAACGCTTGGATCGGGTGATGACAGTTATCCAACCGATGCATTGGTTGTCTTTAGCTGCCCTTGGTTCGTTGGTAGCAACGGCAGTTATTTGGAGTATTGTTGGTCGCATACCGATAACGGTTTCAGGACAGGGGGTGTTAGTTTATCCAAGTAAGGTTGTATCGTTGCAAGCGCCGGCTTCGGGACGAATTGTAGCGATGAATGTTAGTGTTGGTGACTATGTAAAAAAAGGACAGGTGTTAGCAATCATCGATCAAGCTGAATTGCAAAGCCAATTACAGCAACAGCGTACCAAGCTAGCCCAATTACAATCGCAAAATTACAGTTCTAACTTACTCCAAGGGCAACGCAAGCTAGAAGAAAAAAGAGCGATCGCCCAGCAACGTCTCAGTCTCCAGCAACGTCTCCAACAAGCAACCAGCTTAACTCCTATTTTGAGAAATAGAGGTCTCAGTTCTCTGCAAGTACAACAGCAAAACTTACTCCAGAGTCGAGCGATCGCCGTCAGTATGATTCCCGCTCAACGCAAGCTATATGAGGGACTCCAAAAGCTGCAAGCAGAAGGAGGAATTTCTCAGCAAAACCTTTTACAGCAACAACAAGCATACCAAGATGCTCTTAAACAAGTATCTGATATTGATGCTCAACTCAAACAACTTGATGTCCAGCAGGTGGAAATAGAAAAAACCTACCGCGAAAACTTCAGCCAAATTAATGATTTTCAATCCCAACTACAAGAACTTGATACCAACGAAAAAACTAAAATTGAGCAAGATTTTGACGCTGCAACCAACCGACAAAATCAAATCCAAGAAGTCAAACGCAATATTGCCCAATTACAAGTCCAATTAAATCAAAACAGTCTAATTATTAGCGAGTACAACGGACGGGTTTTAGAAATTAGTACATCTTTTGGGCAAATTGTTTCTCCAGGAAGCTCCATCGCTGTCATCCAAGCAGAGGAACCATCTGCTAAACTCATGGGTTTGACTTTCTTTTCTGTTGGTGATGGTAAGAAAATTCACGAGGGAATGAAGGTACAAATTACACCTTCTACAGTAGAGCGCGAACGATTTGGCGGTATTGTGGGTACTGTAACCCATGTTTCAGCTTTTCCCGTGACTAAAGAGGGTGCTTTAAATGCGATCGGTAATGCAGAGATTGTGGAAAGCTTAATCTCTCCAGGGCCTCAAATTCAAGTTGACGCCCAGTTGCAGCCAGACAATTCAACTTTTAGCGGCTATAAGTGGTCTTCTTCTAAAGGCGTTGAGATGAAAATTTCTTCTGGAACCACCACTAGCGTCAGAGTTACCACAGAAGAGCGATCGCCTATCAGCTTTATTTTTCCTTTTCTCAAGTCTTTAACTGGTGTAAATTAACCTCACACAACAAAAATGCTGTCACAACTACAAGTAAAATTTACAAAGAAAAATAATCGCCGTTCTGTTTCTAGTGCGATCGCTTCTGGATATAAGAAAATTCGCCGTCGTACCCCAACTGTTTTGCAGATGGAGGCGGTAGAATGTGGTGCTGCTGCTTTGGGAATTATCTTAGGTTATTACGGTCGGATTGTACCCCTACCACAATTGCGTCAAGATTGTGGAGTATCGCGGGATGGCAGCAGAGCTGTAAATATCCTCAAGGCTGCTAGAAGTTACGGGTTGAATGCCAAAGGCATGAAAGCAGACTTAGATGGACTGCGACAGTTGCAATGCCCTTACATCGTTTTTTGGAATTTTAATCATTACTTAGTTGTAGAGGGGTTTAATAACAAGCAAGTTTACATCAATGACCCCGCAACTGGGCCGAGGTCTGTATCCCTAGAAGAATTCGATGCAAGTTTTACAGGTGTTGTACTGCTTTTTACACCTAGTGAAAATTTCAAAAAAGGTGGTAGTAAACCTAATGTTCTTCTAGGTTTGCGGGAACGTTTGCAAGGGTCTGGCCAGGTACTCGCTTTCTGCATTTGTGCTGGATTTTTACTAGTCATTCCTGGAGTGGCATCACCTATATTCTCCCAAATTTTTGTAGATAATGTTTTGGTGCAGAACAGACAAGATTGGCTGCGACCGCTTTTGTTAGGAATGATCCTGACAGCGATCGTCAATGGACTGTTGACATTACTACAGTTAAAGTTTCTGCGCCGGATGAAAATTAAGTTATCTGTGGGTATGTCGAGCCGATTTCTATGGCACATTCTACGCTTACCTGTGAGTTTTTACGATTGCAGATTTGCTGGAGAAATCAGCAGCCGCATCCACCTAAACGACAGATTAGCCAATCTGCTTTCAGGGAAGTTAGCCACAACTGCGATCGCCGCAGTCATGGTAATTTTTTATGCTATTGTGATGCTGCAATATGATGCGGTGTTAACCTCAATTGGCATTATTTTTGTTGCCATTAATCTCCTGACTTTGCACAAAATCTCTCGGTGGCGCGTAGATGCCAACATCAGATTAATACAGGAACAAGGCAAAGTTAACGGAGTAGCTATTTCTGGTCTTCAAAGTATGGAAACCTTGAAAGCATCAGGCTTAGAATCTGATTTCTTTGCTCGCTGGGCGGGTTATTATGCCAAATCGATTAACGCGTACCAGGAAGTAAATATAACTAACCAGACTCTGGGAATTTTGCCTTCGTTCCTGTCAGCAATTACATCAATGCTAGTTTTAGTTATTGGTGGACTGCGGGTTATGGATGGGAACCTGAGTATCGGAATGCTAGTAGCATTTCAAGGATTGATGCAAAGTTTTATGGAACCTGTGAATAATCTCGTTAGTCTTGGTAGCGACCTCCAAGAAGTCGAGGGTAGTTTAAATCGCTTGGATGATGTTTTGCAAAACCCGGTAGTTGCAGAGTTGACAGAGGAAACACAGCAAGCACAGGAGAAAGTTTTTGCTAATTACCTCCAACCCAAATTGCAGGGGTATGTCAAGTTGGAGAATGTGACATTTAGTTACGGCGAAGTAGAAACTCCCTTAATTGAAAACTTCAATTTATCAATTAAACCAGGACAGCGAGTTGCCTTGATTGGTAAGAGTAGTTCCGGTAAGTCTACCATTGCCAAACTGATATGCGGGTTGTACGAACCAACTCAGGGAGAAATTAAGTTTGATGGCATACCTAGAAACCAAATTCCTCGCCAAGTCATAGCCAATTCTATCGCCTTCGTAGAGCAAAATATTTTACTATTTGCTGGTAGCGTCAGGGACAATTTAACCCTTTGGGACACTACTGTATCTGAAAGTTCCTTAGTGCAAGCATGTAAAGATGCAGCGATTCACGATGTTATCCTCTCTTTACCTGGGGGCTATGATAGTAAACTCTCAGAAGGAGCTGCTAATTTAAGCGGCGGTCAAAGACAGCGTTTGGAAATTGCTCGTGCTTTGGTTAACAACCCCTCTATTCTGATTGTGGATGAAGCAACGAGCGCCTTGGATACTGAAACAGAAAAAATTATTGACCAAAAACTACGTCAGCGCGGATGTAGCTGCATTATCGTGGCGCATCGGCTGAGTACTATCCGCGATTGTGATGAAATTATTGTCCTCGATCGCGGAAAAGTCGTGCAACGCGGTACTCATGAAGAATTGCAACAAGTTGAAGGATATTATTTGCAATTAATCCGTAGTGAGGGCTGGGGTGAGAAAATTTTGTAAGGATTCAGGTTTCCGTTTTTTCAACGCAAAGGTACGCAAAGGTTAGCGCAAAGGTACGCAGAGGTTTTAATTCGCTATGTTCCAAAATAATTAGACGCATCTTCATAAGGAACAAAATATGCTAAAAAAAGTGCGTTTATACCTCTATACAAGTCAAATGTGGCGACGCAGGTTGCAAATTGTCCTTTTAGTTATGTTGGGGCTAATTTTCACGTTGAGTTTTCATATCCTTCCGGCTGAATCTAAACTTACTCAATTTTCAGAACAGTCGATTAGAGAAAAAGTTTCAGCACCAACAAATATTGAACAACTAATACAACAAGGTAGAACTTTTTACCAAACAGAAAAATTTACTCAAGCGGCACAAAGCTTGCAGCAGGCTGCACAGATATATGAATCCCAAAAAGATGAGTTGAACCAAGCTTTAGCGTTAAGCTATCTCTCTTTAACACAACAGAAACTAGGACAATGGAACCAAGCAAAGGCAACAATTTCTAGCAGTTTAAAGTTACTTATTCAAACAAAGCCCAGAAGTAAAGAAGCAAAACACATTTTAGCTCTTGCTCTCAATACTCAAGGTATTTTGCAATTAGCGTTAGGACAAGCTGAATTAGCTTTAGAATCATGGCAACAAGCAGCCAAAACCTATACTCAAATCGGCGATACAGCAGGTCATATTGGTAGTTTAATTAACCAAGCTACAGCCTTGGAATCTTTGGGATTTTCTACGCGAATGATGAAAATTTGGCAGCAAGTGGAGCAAAATCTCCAAGCACAGCCAGACTCCCTACTGAAAGTTTTAGGATTACGTAGTTTAGGCAATACCTTAAGAGTGAGGGGCGATTTAGAAAAGTCTCAGCAGCTACTTGAGCAAAGTTTAGCAATGGCTCAAAATATGGAATTGCCTCAAGAGGAAAGTGCTACTTTGTTGAGCTTAGGTAATACTTTATATAGTTTTGGCAACAAAAGTCTACAACGTGATGCAAGTAGTGAGGAAAATCCTTTGCCACTATATTGTAACCACGATGTGATTTCAGAAAATGCTAAAACCTATTATCAAAAAGCCGCAGACTTATACTATAAAAGTGCGATTAAATCTACATCAGCGATCGCTAAAATTCAAGCCCAACTCAATCGCCTAACTGTATTATTATCTCTTGGGCAAAATCTCTCAAATGAAGAGTTAGAATTATTACAATCTAATTTAGCAGAACTTACCCCAAGTCGAGCTGTAGTCTATGCTCAGGTAAACTTTGCCCGGAGTTTAGTATGTCTCAATGAAGCAAGTCAAAAGACAAAAGAAAATTTTACCTTCAATGTAGATAAAATTTCTCAGATATTAACAAAAGCTGTTCAACAAGCCCAAGACCTGCAAGATCGGAGGTCTGAGTCTTACGCATTAGGTAACTTGGGTCAGTTATACGAACAGACTAAACAATTGTCGCTGGCTCGGCAATACACCGAACAAGCCTTGAACCTCGCACAGGTAATTGATGCATCAGATATTGCCTTTCAATGGCAATGGCAGTTGGGCCGTCTACTGTTGGCGCAGGGAAATTCACAAGCAGCAGTGGCAGCTTACACTGAAGCAGTCACCACTCTCAAGTCTTTACGTACTGATTTGGTGTCCCTCAATCCAGATATTCAGTTTGACTTGCGCGATCGCGTAGAACCAGTATATCGGCAGTTAGTTGGTTTATTGTTACAACCTGAGAAACCGAGCCAGAAAAACTTAAAACAAGCTCGTGATGTCATTGAAGCGTTACAGTTAGCTCAACTAGACAACTTTTTTCGAGATGCCTGTTCGATTGTTCAACCAACCTCAATTGATGAAGTGGTTGATAATGCTAATCCTGCCACAGCAGTCATCTACCCAATTATTTTGACAGACCGTGTGGAGGTAATTGTCAAGTTGCCGCATATAGAGCAACTTCATCACTACAGGACTTACAAAGCAAAAAGTGAAGTAGAGACAGTACTAGAACAGTTACAAAAAAAACTTAAGCAACGTTATACATTTAGCGATCGCCAGGCGCTTTCTCAACAAGTATACAATTGGTTAATCGAACCTTTAGAGGCAGACTTGGCTCAAAGCCAAATCAAAACCCTAGTGTTTGTGTTAGATGGTTCCTTGCGGAATATTCCGATGGCAGCCCTCTACAATGGCAAGCAATATCTCATAGAAAACTACAGCGTTGCCCTATCTCCTGGTTTGCAACTGCTAGAACCCAAATCAAAACCAAAACGATAGCTCTTAAAGAATTTCAAAGATTAGCAGAATGGGAACCAGCAAATAAACAACAACTAGCATTGGAGCATCTAGCAAGTTATTTTGAAGAAAAATGCTATTGGGCAGTTAAAAATATCTGTAAATTTCAAAACCAAGAAAATTGGGAAGAATATCTCTGTTTTGCGAGAGTGATAATTTACGATCCCTTGAAATTAGCAGAAATATTGTCTAAATATAATTCGCAGCAATCTAATATTGAGACGTATGTAACAACCGCCTTAGAAAACAGCATTAAAGATGAAATGCGAGTGAAAAAGTTTTCTAAGTGGCGAATGTTATGTAAAAAGAGCGATAAAGAGTTAAGAGAAGCACTGCAAGTATCAGGGCTTGGCGAACCTAATATTTCTCAGATTATTTTTGCTAAAAAATATTTTAAACAAGTTTATTTATTTAACAAAGTTCAAAATCCTGCCAGAAAAAATGGTCAGAAATGGCCCGATCCAGATACAGAAGATTTTGAACAAGCTGCTCAGTGTTACAATGCAGAGAAAGTCTTGTCTTCTGCACCTCATGAAGTATCTGCTGCAAATAATATTACCGCCAAGCAAATTCAATCTTGGATGGAAAATTCTATTGCAGCATTACAAAACTATCCAAAATCTATAGTACCTCAATGGTCTCTTGATGCCTTACAAACTAGTGGATATGAAGCACAATCTGATATCCAAGAAGAGACTTTAGAACTGGAATGGCACGACTCAGCAGAAGAAGTAGGAGAAAGTCAGCAATTTCTTAACAAAAAAACTAGTTCGTCTTTGCGCGAACAACTAGAAGCGATGAAACCTGAATTTCAAAAACTTTTGCTGCTTTACTATGGGTTTGGGCTTAATCAACAACAGTTAGCAGCTAGGTTAGAAATTAATCAAAGTACAATTTCTCGGTATTTGAAAAAGTCTACAATTACGCTGTTAGAAACTTTAGCAGGCATATCCCAATCTCAACAATGGGTCAATGATTATGTGACAAATTGGTTAGAAAAAGATTACACTAATCCCTCACACTCAGATTTGATTCAAGCAGCTTTAGTCTCAGCTATCAAAAAACTATCTGGGGAAGAAAAAGAAATTTTTCAACTTTGTTACGGTCAAAAATTGAGTGAAAGCAAAATTGCCAACCAATTAGGTATCAAACAAACTGAACTAAAGGAAAAACTTTCTCAAACTCAGTATAAGCTACAAGCAAATTTGCTCGAACAGATAAATATTTGGGTGAAAGAGTATGTAGAAAAATGGTTATCAAAGCACTATAAATCTCTAAGTAAATCAATTCTCAAGCAAAGATATAATTCAGGCGAAAAATTAGAAATAGAAGAAACGATTAATATCGTTATCGATGTATATTTTCCCAAATCTAAGTAAATACAAGTAGGTAAAGTCAATGTTTAACTTAATGGAATTAGCAAGTAATAACACAAAGCATCTTTGGTTAAAAATTGCAGAAACAGAACAAAAAAAAGCGTGGCAATATAGCCAGCAACACCACTCTAATCCTATCGCTCGTTACAATTCATATCTGAATCATATTTGCTTGGATAGTTTCATCACTTGGCTTGAAGATTGGCTACAAGAAGAATCCGGCCCGAAACCCTCAGTATGGCCTGGAAAAGATACTCTACCTACTATTTTAGAAGTAGTGAATGGTATAGCTATTCAATTAGGTGAAACACGATTAATACTATTACCAACTGAAACGACAGATTTAGAAGAATTATCTGTACCGCAGGAGTGGGTAGATATCCCCAATTGGATAGCTGACTATTATTTAGCAGTACAGGTAAATTTGGATGATGAAGATGAATGTTGGATGGCGGTACGTGGCTTTGCAACTCATCGTCAATTGAAAAATGAAGCTAGATATAATCAAAGCGATCGCACTTATTCTTTAGCAGTTGATGAGTTAACAGAAAACTTTACCATACTGTTAGCAACATTAGGACTAAATTTCCGAGAAGAAGTGTCACCTTTAACAACTTTATCAACAGATGAAGCTCAAGATTTGTTACGAACTTTAGCTAATCCATCTATTTATTCACCGCGTTTACGTTCAGATGTATCATTTAGCCAATGGGCAGGACTAATTGCTAACGAACAATGGCGACAGCAACTCTACAATCAGCGTTTAGGTTTATTGCAAAGTGAGGTTTCACCTGTTGCTGACATTGTACCCAACAAAATACAAGTAAATTTGAGTCAATGGTTCGACAAAGTTTTTGAGATAGGTTGGCAATCCATTGATACGCTAATCAATACGCCACAGTTGGGAAATTTAGCGTTTGCTACCAGAAGTTTTGATGCTTCTAGGATATCTGGTGTTAATGGGGGTAAACTCATTGATTTGGGAATGCAATTAGGAGAACAATCTGTAGTACTGCTAGTTGCTCTGACTGAAGAAGCACAGGAAAAAATTGGTGTTTTAGTGCAAGCGCATCCTACTGGTAATCAAAAGTATTTGCCACCCTATTTAAAACTAGTACTTTCTAGTTCAGGAGAGACTTTACAAGTAGTTGAATCTAGAACTCAAGATTACTATATTTCACTAAATCGTTTTAAATGTTTGCGTGAAACTAGCTTTAGTATTCAATTGATTTTAGGTAATTTTAGCATTACAGAAGATTTTGTGGTTTGATAAGTAGAAGGTAGGGGAGGGTTTAGTAATTAACGATGGGTAAGTTAGTTGTTATAAATTTAGATAAAGGTAATTTAAACGATGGCTTCTCGGTTGTTAACGCACAATTGTGGGAAACTAACAACTCTCGCCCAATGCAATTTACAGGTAGTTTACCCGCAGCCCCAGAAATTGCTGAACTCTATAAACGCTATCAATTAATATATCAAGCACTGCAACAACGATTTCACGGTCGTGCTTTAATTGAAATAGAACCAGTTGGTTTGACTAATGTTAGTGAAATCGATTTTACTGAAGTTTGTCGGGAGTTGCATCAGCAAATTAATAGTTGGCTCAACTCAAATTCTTTTCGTAAAATTGACCAACAATTACGAGCCAGATTGACTTTAGATGAAGAATTTCAGGTGATTATTGAAACAAGCGATCGCCTGCTACGAAAACTACCTTGGCATCTATGGAACTTTTTTGAAGATTACCAAAAATCAGAAGTAGCTTTAACTCCTCCAAGTTATGAGCTAGTTAGAGTTTTACCTAAAAAAAATGGCAGACTAGTTAGAATTTTGGCGATATTAGGTAATAGTACAGGAATTGATATCCAACAAGACCAAACATTACTAAAGCAATTACCTCATGCATCAACAATATTTTTGGTAGAGCCTTCACGCCAAGAATTAGATAAGTGGTTATGGGATAAACAAGGCTGGGATATTCTATTTTTTGCAGGCCATAGTCAAAGTCAAGAAGATACAGGTTTAATACATATTAACCAAACCAGCAGTTTAACCATACCCGAATTAAAAAATGCTTTGAGATATGCAGTTGCACAAGGTCTAAAACTTGCTATTTTTAACTCCTGCGATGGTTTGGGATTGGCATGGCAGTTAGCCGATTTGCACATTCCCCAAGTTATTATTATGCGAGAAAATGTGCCGGATTTTGTTGCTCAAGAGTTTTTAAAGAATTTTCTCTCAGCTTTAGCAGAAGGTCAATCTTACTATTTAGCAGCACGTTACGCACGAGAAAGATTACAAGGTCTAGAAGATGAATTTCCTACTGCTTCTTGGTTACCAATGATTTACCAAAACCCAGCAGCAGAACCGCTGACATGGAATGGGTTACGCCAGCAAACAGCAGCGATATCTTCTCCTTGGTTCAAAAAAAAGAGACTGCAAACAGCATTTGTGGCAAGTATAGCGATCGCCCTTGCAACAGCAACCCTGCGATCGCTAGGAATAATGCAACAATGGGAACTGTCGGCTTTCGATTCGATGATGCAGCTCAGACCAGATGAAGGCCCAGACCAACGCCTATTAATAGTTAAGATTACAGAAGCAGACATTCAAGCCCAAAAGCAGCGGCAAAAATCCTCGTTATCAGATGAGGTATTGCAACAGTTAATGCAGAAATTGGACTTATACCAACCAAGAGCCATCGGTTTGGATCTCTATCGTGATTTTACAGTAGAACCTCAATACAAAGATTTAGCAACTCGCTTGCATAAAAGTGACAAGTTTTTTGCTATTTGTAAACTCAGTGGAGACAATACACAAGCAACTGGCATTTCACCTCCGCCAGAAATTCCAGGCGATCGCGTTGGCTTTAGTGATGTTGTGCTAGATAGTGACTTTGTAGTTCGTCGTCAGCTATTAGCCGTAACTCCAGACCCAGAATCCCCGTGTAAAACACGCTACTCCTTAAGCTGGCAACTGGCAAGTCACTATCTAGCAAAAGAGGGGATTCAATTTCAAATTAACAATCAAGGATATTTGCAACTTGGCAAAGTTGTCTTTAAACCTATAGATATTCCTACAGGTGGTTATCAACAATTTGACGCACGAGGTCATCAATTACTACTCAATTATCGCTCCTCACGCGAAGTTGCTCGACAAGTTACTCTCGCACAACTTCTCAAAGGTCAATTGAATCCCGATTGGGTGAGAAATCGGATTGTATTAATCGGTGTTGATGCTGACAGTGTTAAAGATTCTTTCTTGACACCTTACAGTACAAAAACTAGGCCCTATCAAGAAATACCAGGTATAGTAATTCACGCTCACATGGTTAGCCAGATACTTAGCGCCGTTATGAATCGCCGACCGCTGTTATGGGTATGGCCTGCATGGGGCGAAGTTCTTTGGCTGTGCGGTTGGTCATTAATAGGAGGAATAATCGCTTTGTATCATTGGTCGCGATCGCAGCTAGTTGCGATAATTGGTGTTGCATTAATTACCTTATACGGCTGCTGCTTTATCCTCTTGCTATTCGGTGGTTGGGTGCCGTTTGTTCCTACTGTTTTTGTCTTAATAACTACTGCTTTTGGAATTCGTCTATATCCCAGAGTTTACCAACAAAATACTTAATTAAACTGATTATGAATAAAATAAATTTTCGATTTCCCCAGATATTAGTGTTTAGTCTTACTTTTATAGTAGTTAGTTTTACACAACCCGCACAACCTCAACAACCACCTAACAATAACTCGAATAGTACTAAAATCCGCTTTATTCAACCAACTTTAGAAAAGGAACCAGAAAACCGGGGTGCGCCTAGCGATCGCCAAGGAGCAGGAACGCGTGGTGATTGTCCAAATGTCAGCAAACCTCTAACTGCATTAGTACCATTGATACCAAGAACTTTGAGTCTAAAGCAACAAACAACTACAGACACATCCTTATCAAAATTTGTTTTAGGGTTAACAACTGCTGAATATCCTACCTTTTGGTTTTACCTTCCTTACCAAATTAAAGATATTGATGTTGTAAAGTTTGTAGTACTAGATGAAAATAATAATTCCATCACCAAAGAGCCTCTGTTAATTAACTTATCAGGAACGCCCGGAGTAATTAGCGTTCGCGTTCCGACAACAGAGAAACCATTAGAAATTGGTAAATATTATCATTGGTACTTCTTAGTTGATTGCAAATCACAAACCTCCTCTGAAGAATCAGAGGATATTGCTGTCGAAGGGTTAGTACAACGAATAGAACCGAACCCCGATTTAGTTCGTCGCTTAGGAACAGCAACACCGCAAGAACGTGTCGCCCTTTATGCTCAAGCGGGCATCTGGCAAGACGCACTGACACTTTTAACCCAACTCCGCCTTGCTAAACCAAAAGATACTATCCTAGCTTCTGACTGGCAAGACCTGTTAGAGTCTGTTGGCTTGCAAGACGTTGCCAGCGAAACTCTTACACAGTGCTGTACTCCAATAGACTTCTTGCAGAAGTCGGGAAAAGGGGAAAAGGTTTAGTATTTTCCTTTCCCCAATAAAGATGCATCCGAATGGCACGAAGACTCATGTGAAATATCGTCAGGGCAGGGTGTTGGGGGTAGGGTGTTGGGTGTAGTGTTAATAAAAATTGAATTTTAGTGCGCCAGACAAAACCAAGTTGTTCGTAATTCCCTACACCCCACACCCCACACCCTACACCCCAAAACCAGTAATACCAAGGGTTAACGCTTATCTTAGTGACATTCAGATGCATCCCTTTTCCCACAAGAGTGCAAAAAACACTTTTGCAAGAGGTCTAATACAGGACTTACGCACTCAGGTTGCTTTTTGAGGCTGGGTGTAATACCGTTTCATATCATATCCGCATAATTAGTTATAATTCCCACAACCATTGCACCCCACCCGCCTTACGGCACCCTCCCCTTGCCAAGGGGAGGGTTGGGGAGGGGTAACGCGAGAACTGCAATCATAACTAATCATCCGAACTTGGTGCAAGGTGATGCATCAAAGGTGCAAGACGATGCAACAAAGGTGCAAGGTGATGCAACAAAGGTGCAAGACGATGCAACAAAGGTGCAGATCGAGAGACTTGTGTGTACACCGTAGGCTTGCGGGGAGGCTTCTGCCAAAGCTGCGCGTTGGCAGAAGCCTCTCGTAGAGAAGGCGGTTCGTTAAAAAATTAAATGCATCTTCATACAGAATTGGTATAAGTAAATAACTAAGCGGTAAATTTTTGCACCTAGCTCAAAAGCATAAATCAACCCAGGTTTTCCCAATAGACTCATCCGCAAATGGCAAATGCTCACGGGGACTGGGTTTGAGAAACT
>NZ_JAVRCA010000038.1:0-64049 GCF_034530995.1 Nostoc sp. DedQUE04
AACCTTATCCAGTTGGAATATTCGACTCATTACGTGCGACATCGAATCGCACACTTTCTTTTACATTATATCTGTTTGGTTTTTCTGAAATCTGGGAAACAGACGCACTTTAGGTATTTGATTCGCTTTTGCTAGTGATAGAAAAGCCTAACAATTATGTCATAATTTTTAACGTATATTTAAGATTTCTCCTTTGCGAGGCCTTAGCCATGAGCGAACCAGCTGTTGAGACTACGGTGTTAGACCGCTACGAGTGTCGCGCCTGCGGTTATGTTTACGAACCCGAAAAGGGAGACGACAAAGATGATATTGCTTCAGGGACAAGCTTTGCAGAACTGCCTATAAATTGGCGCTGTCCAGTTTGTTCTGCTAAAAAGACTGCTTTTGCCAACATCGGCCCTGCCGGTACTGCATCCGGCTTTAAAGAAAATCTCGGTTATGGTTTGGGTGTTAACAACCTAACGCCAACCCAAAAGAATATCCTAATTTTTGGTGCTTTGGCTCTTGGCTTCTTGTTTTTTATCAGTCTTTACGGCTTACAATGACAGCCTTTAAGCAATTCCAAATAACGCTCTCTACCAGAGGCTTTACACTGCGCTAACAAAATTCAAAATGAAAAAGCCAGGACTTTACAGCATCCTGGCTGCCAACTGCTACCAAAATTTAGAAATAACTAAGAAATACTGATGCATTCAATTGTGAAAGGTTGGCAACGAATATTTGCCTTGTTAATAGTAGTCGTGATGTGCATAGGTTGTAGCCAAGTTCCCTCTGTTAGCTACAATCCTTGGAAAGTCATTTCTGTGCCAACAGACTCAAATTTATTGGATATTGCTTTTACTGATAACCTTGAGCATGGCTATTTAGTCGGTAGCAATGCCACCCTATTGGAAACCAATGACGGTGGTAATACCTGGAAACCAATAACACTGCAACTAGATGAGCAGAAGTATCGCTTTGACTCAGTAAGTTTTGTAGGTAAAGAAGGCTGGATTGCCGGAGAGCCTGGACTTTTACTACACACAACCGATGAAGGTGCTTCTTGGTCGCGTATCCCTCTGAGCGAAAAGCTACCAGGTAGTCCGATCGCAGTTAAGGCGCTAGCAGGCAATACAGCGGAAATGGCTACTAATGTTGGAGCCATATATAAGACCACAGACGGCGGCAAAAACTGGAAAGCCCAAGTGGAATCAGCAGTGGGTGTGGTGCGTAACTTAGAGCGTTCTGCTGATGGTAAGTATGTTGCTGTTTCCGCTAAGGGGAGTTTCTACTCGACTTGGGAACCAGGCCAAGATGCTTGGGTTCCCCATAACCGCAATAGTTCTCGGCGCGTAGAAAACATGGGCTTTGGTGACAATGGGCAATTGTGGTTGCTAGCTAGAGGAGGTCAAGTTCAGTTTAGTGACCCAACTAAACCTGAAGAATGGCAAGAAGCAAAATATCCAGAGTTATCCACCAGTTGGGGTTTACTGGATTTGGCATATCGCACACCCAATGAAATTTGGGTCGGTGGCGGTAGTGGTAATTTGCTACGCAGTGCCGACGGTGGCAAAACCTGGGAAAAAGACCGTGAGGTTGAAGAAGTTGCAGCTAATTTGTACAAGATTGTGTTTTTAGAGCCAGAGCGGGGATTTATAATTGGCGATCGCGGCGTTTTGCTCAAATATCTACCAAATCCTGAAACAACTTCCCCAGAAGCAGCTTAATGGGGACTGGGGACTAGGGACTAGGGACTGGGGATTAGGGACTAGGTAAGAGTTTTCTCAATGCCCAGTACCCAATACCCAATACCCAGTACCCAATCCCCAATACCTATTTCTGAGAAGAACTTTGCAACTTGTAACTCTTTCTTAACTTTGTAGGATAATAAACTCAATAACACTCTATGTATAAGGTAGGGATCTAAATGTCAGGTACCACTGGAGAACGTCCGTTTTCGGACATTATTACTAGCGTTCGTTACTGGGTAATCCACAGCATCACCATCCCGGCATTATTTATTGCTGGTTGGCTATTTGTCAGCACCGGACTGGCTTATGATGCTTTTGGTACACCCCGTCCCAACGAGTATTTCACACCAGCGCGGCAGGAAGTGCCCATTGTGAAGAACCGTTTTGAAGCTAAAAAACAAGTTGAAGAATTTATTGGAAAGTAGTTTGAGATCATGACTAGCGGAAACAACATCAATCAACCAGTTACCTATCCAATTTTTACCGTTAGATGGCTGGCAGTACACACCTTAGGTGTACCAACTGTATTCTTTTTAGGCGCGATCGCCGCAATGCAATTTATTCAACGTTAGGAGCAATTATGGTAGAAAGATCGCCTAATCCCAATAATCAGCCGGTTGAACTAAACCGGACTTCTCTATACCTGGGATTACTAATGATTTTCGTTCTGGGTATTCTGTTTTCTAGTTACTTCTTTAACTAATTAGAAGTACTGTTGTTAATCTTGGTTTATGAACGTGTGTTGATTTGTTGTTAAGGGAGGAGAGAAGCTGTGTCTGGAAGTGGGAGAATTCCCCTGTGGGTCGTCGCTACGATCGCAGGTTTAGGTATAATTACAGTCTTGGGCATTTTCTTTTATGGTGCCTACGCCGGACTCGGTTCTTCGATTTAACATTAGTTAGTTTGAACCGAATACTATAAGTTAGAACTTTCTAGCATTTGTTGAGAAATCAACGTTAAAAAAACCGCCTGTCTCTATGAGATGGGCGGTATTAATTTTGGTCAATTGTCCTTTGTCTTTTGTTTTTTGCAAATGACTAATGACTAATGACTACATCAGTATCAGTTGATATCGCTGATATCGTCGTTTTCAATGTATAAAAACAGAAACGCAAAGACCACACCTGGCAAAACCCAACCAATTATGGGCACGAAGATCGCAGACAAGTACGAAGTACTAGCCAAGACAGTAGGTAAAAAAGATGCTGCCATAGTTAAAGGTTCCTATGAAATCACACTACAATTCAAGATGAGCTTACTGCAAATTCTGCCAAATTTTTGAAATTCTTTCATATTTTTAACACAGAGGAAATTGGGAGGTGGGGGACAAGGGGACAAGGGGACAAGAGGGAATTATTAGAACAAGTCTCTTCTTTGTCTTTGCCCTCTTCCTTGTTTACCTTGTCTCTCGTCCATGCCCAATGCCCAATGCCCCTCATACCTGAGTTACATACCCAGGAGTTCATCTAGTTGCAAGCTTGGCAAGTCTGGAGGAATCACGGTTCGCACTATTGTGACTTTGTGACTCTCCTGTTGGGTTGTTAGATCGAGTGCGATCGCTCCTAAGCGAATTTCCAAACAGCCAAAAGGAATGTTTAATTGTGTCATCACTTCCAAATCTCCCGATGCATTAGGAAGTAAATTTGTCAATAAATGCGGCCCATCTAGTAAGTAGCGAGTTTGATAATCTTCAAGCCATAACTTGACAACAACTTGCAGAGGTACTTCCGGCAGTACTACGCGCACTATGACAGACTTGCCAGCAATTAATTCGCCTTCTGGCACATACAAATGTGGAGTTGGCAAAGGCTCAGTGGCTGCTGCAATTAGAGGTAAGGAAGAAGATGAATATAACAGTGATTGCTCCTTTTCTTCAAAGGTGTCACTCTCCTTTGCATCGCCTTCCAGTTCGCTATCTGTATCATCTACAACGATTTCTTGCGCTAACCAAGCTGACGCTATATTTATTTTTATTGGAGGGGGAGGGGGCGGTACTTGTGTTAGCAGAGCCGATGAGATTGTTGGTTCTTCTAGTACTTTTTCTATTTCCGTATTTTCTCCAATCCCTAGTTCCACTTCCTGCGCTGTGTCTATATCTTTCCCTAAGTTCTCCAGTTCAGGAGCCAATCCTTCGACTTCTTCCCATGTCTCTTGTCCGTTGGGCATTTCAGCCAACATAAGTTGTGAACGGCTCCAATTTTCGTTCAGATTATTCTCCGTGTTGGCATTTAGGTCTAATGGCAAGTTAACATCAACATTCGCATTTTCTGTACTAGGAGGAAGGGGTATCTGCTGCGGTGGAACATAGTGATTGTAATCTTGAGGTTGCAGATCGTTGATATATTCAGGCAAGGAGTATCCTTGGCTCTGCATCCACTTCCTAAGCAGGGGAGATGAATAAAGGTTTCCGGTTGTAATTAATTGTGCATTTTGCGGGGCTTCGATTTCAGCAACAGATTCTTCCTGAAATTGTGAATTTTGCGGGACTTCGATTTCAGCAACAGATTCTTCCTGGAATTGTGAATTTTGCGGGGCTTCGATTTCAGCAACAGATTCTTCCTGAAATTGTGAATTTTGCGGGACTTCGATTTCAGCAACAGATTCTTCCTGGAATTGTGAATTTTGCGGGGCTTCGATTTCAGCAACAGATTCTTCCTGGAATTGTGCGTCACCTACTCCTAATTCAAGTATATTTTCATCTTCAGCCACAGTTGCGTCCAATTTTGGTAAGTCTTCAGCCGCTTTAACTTCCAATGTATTTGGAGGAACATTATTTTCTACTTTTTCTTCGGCATCATTTAGTGAAGCTTGTAGCCGTTTCAAGTATGGCAAAGTAGTCTCGATTATTGGCATTCGACGTTGCTTGATGACCAACTGCTCTAAATTTATGGTGGCTATAGTAGCATCCTTTTTTAGCTCCTCCGGTGTCTGTGGTTCTGCAACAACATCTGTGGGAAGGTTGGCATCACTTTGAATAGGGGGCAGTTTCGGTAATTGAGGCAACGAAATGCTTGAATTCTTGAACTTAGATGTCCGCAGGTTAGCTTCTCGCAGAACTTGCAGGTTAATTTGCGGTGGTAAAGGTGTGTTTGGGGATGGATTAACTATCTGAGACTGGTCTGTTTTTGGAGTTTTGACCAGATTTAATAGTTTTAAATCGAGCCTAACAGGTGTCTCTGTTTCTGTGAAAGCAGCAGATGAGTCCGATGTTGCTATGAGGTGATTTAAAGATGTACTAGATTTTGCTGCGGCTGTGATTGCCAGTAATTCTGTTACATCTGCTGTAATGGTGAAGGACTGGGTAGCTAACGGCATGACTTCGCCAGCATCGGCGAATTTCCCATACAAACTGATATCTGCCAAAATTAGCTTAGATTCACAATCAGCAGGAATATCAATTGAGGTATTGATGGTAAAGGGCAACTCCTTATCTGATAAGGGTTGCCGTACTTTGGTCAATATTTTCGAGTTCTTGGGCGATCGCAGTTCAATTTCTACCTCAAGCGCCCGCAAGCTTTTTGAAGATGATGTTTCATCCCAATCTAGATTTGTCTTTTCTTGGAATTCTATATACCCGTTGATTATAAGAGCTTGTCCCCAACGAGCAATATAATTATCCTGACTTAAAATTAGCAGTAATAGTGGCGGTAGTTGTGTTGCTGAAGAATCTGTAACTTTTTCATCTTGCGGCAGCAGTTCAGAGGTGGGTAAAGCTAAATCTATTAAATTTTGTAAAATCTGCTCTGCCGTCTCTCCTTTGAGCCATACAGGACTTACAGGTAGATCGATAACTATATCTTCATCTTCTTCCGTTTCATCTGAGGCAACAGTGGTAACAAGGTTGCTATCTGTAATATTTGCCAATTCTTCAGAAACTGCGATCGCTCGATCTGGCTCAATTGCAGTTTCTGCTGGGGCATGAGATTCCAAGTTCTCTTCATCTGGTGCAACAGTGAGGTTGCTATCTGTAGTAATTGCCAGTCCTTCAGAAACTGCGATCGCTCGATCTGGCTCAATTGCAGTTTCTGCTGGGGCACTATATTCCAAGTTCTCTTCATCTGGCGCAACAATGAGGTTGCCATCTGTAGTAATTGCCAGTCCTTCAGAAACTGCGATCGCTCGATCTGGCTCAATTGCAGTTTCTGCTGGGGCACTATATTCCAAGTTCTCTTCATCTGGCGCAACAATGAGGTTGCCATCTGTAGTAATTGCCAGTCCTTCAGAAACTGCGATCGCTTGCTCTGGTTCAATTGCAGTTTCTGCTGGGGCATGAGATTCCAAGTTCTCTTCATCTGGTGCAACAGTGAGGTTGCTATCTGTAGTAATTGCCAGTCCTTCAGAAACTGCGATCGCTCGATCTGGCTCAATTGCAGTTTCTGCTGGGGCACTATATTCCAAGTTCTCTTCATCTGGTGGAACAGTGAGGTTGCCATCTGTAGTAATTGCCAATTCTTCAGAAACTGCGATCGCTTTCTCAAACGTAAATAACGTAATTGCAGTTTCTGCTGGGGCATTAGATTCCAAGTTTTCAGAAACAGTATCTACGCCATCGTCGGGTGAACTCGATCCTAAATTTTTCCTCGGCTCTCTCTCTGCTAATAGCGAGAAGACTTGTACTTGCACGCTGTATTGCCAAGATTTACCGAGCAGATCCGACATCAAATCGCCGGAACACCGCAACTCCCAAACTCCCGGTTGGAAGTAGGTAAAAGGAATTACCGCCATTATGCCTTCTGAATTAGTGCGACGCGATCGCTTGAAAATTCGCCGCGTTGGTTGAACTTCCTCGGTTGAAGAGTGAGTTACCCGCACTTCCACGTCTGTATTAAGAAGGTTAGAACGAGCCAAAACTCTATACTGCCCTTCCAAAATTTCCAAATTTGGCGATTCTAGGATATGCCACGAGCGAGCGCCTTGTTTCTGTATCAGAAATTGCCAGTGTTCCATTGTAAGTGATGCCCAGACCGACGAGCCGCTGAGTAATATTGTGTATTAACTTGCTTGCAAGTTTACCTCAGTATTTTAGAAATGCCTCACTTAAATGCCTATCAAGTTAACTCAATTTTACTGACTTGACTTCTCACACTTTAACTACTCACCTCAAGGGAATTTCGATAAGTCGCCGTGTTGCTTGTGCGTAAAGCTTTTGTTGTTTTCTAAATATTAAGTTTGACAGATTCTAGTGCTAAATTAACAGGGATACAATGGATAGCGTTAGTTGTCTTTGCTCAACTTAATGCAAAAATTTTTGTATTATTTTTTACTAGAATTTCCACTTTGCAATAGACACAACGTACAATAAATTAAAATTCGCTTGAGAATTGTTATTGAATCGTAATTGCCCACATTTTTGCTACAAAGAGGTAGGATGCGGTTCTTAAGTGTCCTCTGCGATCGCCCAAGTTAGGCGCAAAGCGAGATCGCAAATCACAACACTTAACCACGCAAAACGCATCCAATCTATCTGAAGTGGCTCTTTGAACCGCTACAAAACACGTCTTCCCTTAAGTGAAATGTGGGTTGACAATGAGAATTTACAGGAGGGATTCGATGCTAGTCATTTTAATGGACGAGCAAATCCTTGCCCCTGAGCAAGTTTGCCAGTCTTGTTTACTCGCTGACGGGAGCGGTCAACCTCGTTGGCGTGGGGGTCAACTGCGCTGTGGTCAAGCCATTCGCAAACTTACTCAACAGCAGCCAGACCAATATGAATGTATGATGGGCTTTCGTATCGCCCATATAGAATAGTTGAATTTCTCAGCAAGACCAGCAATTGCGTTATCCTATGCTCAAGTAACTATTAAAATTTAACCACAGGAGAACGCATAATGTCTTGGCGCGGGTCTACAACAGTTTCAGATCGGATTTTTGCTTCCTTGCCTTATTTGCTTCCTCTAATTGAAGTTTTTGTATTTGGTAGATATTTACTATCAGAGTTTCCACCGTTACAACTACTGTTTTTACCGCTTCTGCCATTATTAAGAATTTACTACGGCGTGCGTTATGCAGGAATGATTATTTTCTTTGCTTTATTTTTGCTGGTAGTAAGAAATGAAAAAATTAGTCACTTTATTCGTTTCAACACCATGCAAGCAATCCTTTTGGATATCATTATCTTTTTGTTTAGCATCCTAACTGATGTTGTGGGACTAGTTCCTTCCGGTGGTTTTGCAATCCAAACTCTATCCACAACCATTTTTATCGGCATAGTGGGAGCAGCAGCATATTCAGTCATCCAGTCTGTGAGCGGACGTTATGCAGAAATTCCAGCGATTTCTGATGCAGTGTATATGCAAGTGCGTTAGAAGTTAACGGGACGCTACGGTGTTTTCCAGGCGACCGATACCTTCAATTTCTACGCGGACGCGATCGCCTGGATGCAAAGCACTTACACCCTCCGGCGTACCTGTAAGCACCAAATCACCAGGAAGTAGCGTCATCACCTGACTGATATAGGAAACTAAAACATCGGGGGAAAACACCATCCGATCGATACAGGCAGATTGGACTGGATTAGCATCGTCATTCACAAAAGTCTGCAATCTCGCTCCTGGATTTAATTCCCGCACAATCCAAGGCCCCAAAGGACAGAAAGTATCAAAACCTTTGGCTCGCGTCCACTGACCATCCTGTTTTTGTAAATCCCGCGCTGTTACGTCATTGGCGATGGTGTAGCCCCAAATTTTGGTTTGGGCTACCTCTGGCGTACATTCAAAAGCGTAATCGCCAATCACTAGAGCCAACTCTCCTTCATAGTCAACTCTATGTGACTGGGGAGGATACTTAATTTCCCTTTCAGATGGAATGATCGACGTAGGTGGCTTAAGAAAGATTAATGGCTCAGAAGGTACTGGAGTTCCCATTTCGGCCGCATGATCTGCATAATTCTTACCCACGGCCACAATTTTTGAGGGAGCGCAGGGAGCCAGAATTTGGTAATTTTCTGGTGTCAAAGTTAAATCAGTGGGTTGTCCTTGTAACCAGGGTGGAGCATCTAGCACCTGTACATTCAGGGATAGCTGTAGTAACCCATAGTAAATCTGTCCTTCTGGATTTTGAATTCGCACGTAGCGCTGCGCCATAACCTTGATAAATACCTTTTTTCTGCTTTTTAGTTGCTGTGAGTACCTAGCAATCGTCAGTTAGCTGTTTAGCCAACTGATTGAGCCTTGAGCAAAAAAGCGATCGCTATAAGATGCCCTTTAAAGAAAGATACCCCTTAGCGAAGCTGATAGCTCGATCGATCTTGTGAAAGAAATATCAGGATTGCCTCTCAACCTAGTTTTCATTAGGGACATGCAAAAAATCCAAACTTTGGCGATTTGGCTAATGAAACAAAATTGAAAACTGGTAAGATTATAGTTCCTTGTTGCTTCAGATGTTGATTAATACTGGCATTTTAAATAAAAGTCAGGTATAAATTAATGTCAGCAGCCACTTTTGTCCATGAGGAAACTGAAAAATATGACTACAAATTACGAAACAATGTACATCCTCCGTCCTGACTTGGGAGAGGAACAGGTAGAGCAAGCAGTTACTAAATATCAGAATTTGCTTCGCGAACAGGGTGCTGAAGAGATCCAAATTCAAAATCGTGGTAAGCGCCGTCTAGCTTACGAAATCAAAAAACACCGGGATGGCATCTACATCCAATTAAACTACAGCGCGCCTGCAACTGCGATCGCTCCTTTTGAACGCGCTATGCGTTTGAGTGAAGAAGTGATTCGCTACTTGACAATTAAGCAGGACATTGAAGAAGAAAAACCCCCTAAAGAGGAAAAAGAAAAGCCTACTAAAGTAGCTGCACCTGCAACAGTGTAGGAAGGTGAGGTGGATGAGGGAGATGAGGGAGTAGGGGAAGCAGGGGAAGAATTCCTAACTCCTAACTCCTAACTCTCCACTCCCCAATCCCCACTCCCATTCAATAAAATTTTGTCTTTTTCTTTTTTCGTCACTTGTTTGGGAATGCTAAATTAACAAATACTTGCCAAAGGTAGTACTCCCGCAGTTATACCTAAGAGTGGACAAGATTCTGAATGGGAGCTTTAAGCTACTGTGAGCCAATCTGATACACCTAATATTCAAGTTCTCTCGACGGAAGTATCGCAGCTACGCCAGGAGTTGCAACTTCGCGATCAATTAGTGCAACAACTATCTCAAGAACTTTTCCGGCTGGTAAAGGGAAACACTAGTTTTATGCCACAGCAGCCGGAATTTGAGCGCGATCTGACCCAGTTACACGCTTTACAAGAACAACTTCAAGCTGTGGAACAGCAGGTGGCGTTCTACCAAGAGCAAATTACAACTCGTGACTCCGAAATTTATCAATTGCGACAGTCAGTTCAAGAACTTACCGATCGCACTCGGATGTTGGAGCAAGTAGTACAAGAGTTGCCTCAAATTTACCGTCGGAAGTTTGAGGAGCGGATGACACCAGTGAGAGAAAAGGTAGCAACGCTACAACGGGAAAACCGCCAACTGCAAGCAGAACTGCAAAGTGTGAGTTACCGTTTAGCACTCAAAACTCGCAATGCTAGTCACAGCGGTATTGATTTACCAAATTTTCCCCGCCCAGCATCCGAACAAACTAATATTTCGACTCCCCAGAATGCCTAAAATTATCATAATGGTGGAATCTAAGAGGTAAGAAATTGGTGCATCAAAACATCTTGGAGGCATCCAAGTAGTAGATCGAGGCAAAAATAACTATAAAGTTAGAAATAACCTAAAAGCTGAGATTTTAACCTTTCTTACCTCCTGCTTCCTTTCACTAGTTACGTCCCATATAAAACAATTAGCTTAGAGTAATTTGCACAACCCTGGATTTAAAAGGCTGGGGAGTATCACAAACAGTTGCATTTGCTTTGATCGATTTTGGCAATTTCTGACTTTACTGCTTTAGGTAGATGACTTACAATAATGCAATTTATACTACCTAGCTCAAAGATATAAGTTTCCCTCAACATTCTTCTCTAGACAATAAAGAAAATCAGCCTGCTAGCACCAGACTGTTATTTTAAAGAGAATATGAAAGAATATGAACAAATGCAAATATCGCTTGACTCCGCCATCCTTCTGTAGGTAGATTTATTAGTTAGTCTGCTAGCATCAGACTGTTATCTTTAACGTTGGTAAAAATATCTTGGTAAGTGTCAAAAATTTCAAACACTGTATCGAGTTGGGTAAGTTCCAAAATCAACCGTACAGGAGCTTGTACATTGCATAGAACTAAGCGGCAACCACTCTGACGTGCAGCTTTTAAGCCTTTTACTAAAGGAACTAACCCAGAGCTGTCCATGAAGTTAACTTCTGCTAGGTCGATAACCCAGAGTTGATAAGCTTGAGGGACTACTCCAGCCATTTGTTCGCTCAAAGCCTTACCGCCTTGCAAATCTATGCTTCCTTGGGGTTTAAACAAAATCACTTGAAGTTCTTGTGTGAAAGCCATGAATTTAACAGGGTAATTGGAACACTTGACAAAAAATTGAAAAAGACATCAATACTTCTTCTCTTTCAACGGTAAAATGACCTTTTACCCAAATATTTGGGCAATTTTAGTCCTACAGTTGAGAGAGATTATTTCAGTATTCATGTCGTATAATTTGTGATAACTTTCATCAATATAGGCATAAGCGCCTAACAATTTCGGTATCAACCGTATCTTTTACAAGATTTTCACAATTTAAACGGATATTTATAAATTTTCTATAAAATTTTTAATCTTTTTTTAATAAATTATGAACATGTGGTACCAATCCCAAAATTTGTATATTTAATAGTCATAAATTAATAGTTCCCATAGAGTAGAAGTTATGTATTAGTTTGATTGACACCCCACCCAAAAACAAGCAAAAATGTAAAAATATAGTAAAAGTAAAAATTTGTAAAGACGGCGGTGTGGAATGTCTTTAGAGCTGATTTCACTAGAAAATATCCAGGAAGTTGCTCATAATTACGGGTATTGGGCAATTTTTTTCGGAATTTTGCTAGAAAATTTAGGCATTCCCCTTCCTGGTGAAACCGTGACCTTAGTAGGCGGGTTTTTAGCTGGCAGCGATGAACTAAATTTCTGGCTGGTTCTCGGTGACGCAATTATGGGTGCTGTCATTGGTGGTACTTGTGGCTATTGGATTGGTAGAGTTAGCGGTTGGGCTTTTCTAGTAAAAGTTGGCAGTATATTTCGGATTTCTGAAGTGCGGCTGCTGAGTATTAAAGATCAATTTAGTCAAAACGCTGCTAAAGGAGTGTTTTTTGGGCGTTTTTTGGCATTGTTACGAGTTTTTGCTGCACCACTAGCTGGTATAGCTGAAATGCCCTTTAGAAAATTCTTTTTATATAACTTTTTAGGAGCAGTTGCTTGGGCTAGTTTGATGGTGACATTAGCTTTTTTTGCTGGCAAAATAGTCTCTTTAGAACAATTGGTTGCTTGGGTGGGTCAATTTGCGATCGCAGCGTTACTAATCCTCGCTGCCTTAATTATTGTGCCCCTATGGCTGGAATCTCGCCAGGTTAAAGGTGCAGCAGAAGAGTAAGTCAAGCATAAACTAAGTGAGGAGTGAGGAGTGAAAAGTAAAGTAAAAAGTGAGTTTTTTTTACTTTTACTTTTGTATTTTGCTTTTTTAACTCCTAACTCCTGTAGAGACGCGATTAATCGCGTCTCTACTTCTAACCCCTAATCTGCTTTGACCATATGCGAGTCGGTAGTCCCCAAACATAGATAAAGCCTTCAGCAGCTTTGTGGTCAAATTTGTCTTCGGCTCCGTAGGTTGCCAAATCAGGAGTATAGAGAGAATTATCGCTCGAACGCCCAACTATCGTAGAGTTGCCCTTGAACAACTTCACTCGCACAGTTCCAGAGACTTGCTCTTGTGTCTTTTGGATAAAAGCATCGAGTGCAACTTTTAGTGGACTGTACCACAAACCGTTGTAAACAATTTGGCTGTAAGTTTCTTCAATCCCACGCTTGTAATGGGTGACATCTGCCGTTAATGTCAAGCTTTCTAAATCTCTATGTGCTTGAATTAGCACCAACATTGCAGGTGATTCGTAGATTTCCCGCGATTTGATCCCCACCAGACGGTTTTCAATCATATCGATCCGTCCGATGCCATGATTTCCCACCGCCTGATTGAGTTCTTCAATTAGCTCAACTGGCTTTTTGGCTATACCGTTGAGAGTTGTAGGAATACCACCCTGGAAACCAATTTCAATGTACTCTGGCTCGTTGGGAGTGTGAGCGATCGCTTTGGTCATCTCATAAATTTCTTCTGGTGGCTCAAATGAAGGATCTTCGAGTAAACCAGCTTCAATACTACGACCAAGCAAATTTTTGTCAATACTATAGGGAGAAGATTTTTTAACTGGTGAGGGAATACCAAACTTTTCCCCATAAGCGATCGTTTCCTCACGACTCATTCCCCATTCTCTGGCTGGTGCGAGGATCTTCAGGTTGGGGTTTAAGGCGGTGACAGAGACATCAAAGCGAACCTGATCGTTGCCTTTGCCAGTGCAACCGTGAGCGATCGCATCAGCACCATATTTTTCGGCTGTTTCTACTAATATTTTGGCAATCAGTGGACGAGCAAGAGCGGTTCCTAGAGGATAACGATTTTCATAAAGGGCGTTGGCTTGAATCGCTCCAAAGGCGTAATCTTTAACGAAGCTGTCTTTGACATCCGCCACTAGGGATTCACTTGCACCCGATTTCAGAGCTTTTTCTCTGATTGGCTCTAATTCATCTCCCTGACCTAAATCTGCTGCTAGGGTAATCACCTCTTCCACACCCCACTCTTGCTTAAGGTAGGGGATGCAAACTGAGGTATCCACTCCGCCAGAATATGCCAGGACAACCTTTTTGGCGCGACCCATTAATTTCTCCAGTTAGGACAACAAAGAATGAGTCATTATTATATCTAAACTAATCCACGTATATTTTATTCATGCAATAACCTATAGGAGTCAAAATTACGGTTCACTCTCAATACGGTCTGGTTAAGCTCTAAGCAGTATTGAGTAGACCTCTTGCACAAATGAAATGTAAAATTTGCCCACCTTACGGGATCTTGCTACATCCCTCAACCCCTTCTCCCAATTTTGCATGAATAAAAAGTCTAGTTAAAGAAAATTTTCTTAGCTTGCTGCGCGTAGCATTGACCGTAGAAGAAGCCCCGATTATAAATGGCAAATGGATTAGGGCGAGTTTACCTAAGTAAACTCACCCTGAGTTGCATTTAATATTAACTAAGTTTTGAAATCCTTCTACAGGCTAAGGTTAGACTATAGAGAAAATCTTACTGAGTTCAGATTGATATGTTTAATGAGATTGTCTTACAGTTTGTAACTTTTCGTTCTTGCGCTTGCGTAGAAACATACCACCTACAGCCAGCATACCTAATGTAATACTAGGCTCAGGAACAGACTTAGGGTCAAAACCTGTAAATTTGTCAGTTCCTAGATGGAAAGAATGGTTGTCGCTTTCAAATCCACCACCACCTGTTTGGGTAATGACAATCTTGTTGAAAATATCGTTGCTACTATCTGAGTAGAAGTGAAGGTAGCCATTTCCTTCACCGCCATGCTGTGATGCACGAATTGGAGCAACTGGGTTCACATCCTCAGTTGTAAATGATTTGATTAGATTATCGCCATTGTAGAAGGAAAAAACGTTACCAGAACTAATAGCTCCCCAGTCAATACCGAAATAATTGAGGGAACTTGCAAGGTTAATTGTGACTTTATCGCCGTTGAAAACTGCCAAATACTTACCATTATTGACCTCACCATTTGCCCCAGCAGGTGCCCATACATCTGACCTCACACTGCTGGTTCCACTGTTATTCTCAAATGAGTATTTAGCAAAACCAGTGGTTGGTGCTTGACCATTATTGAAGTTAACAGTTGTCGTACCAGGAAGTTGAGTAAACTCAGAAAAAGCACCTTGGTCAGTTTCTCCATTAGGGCCTGCAATGCCAGTGGTTATTTGGAAGGAAATAGCCTGGGCAGAACCTGCATAGATAAATGAGGAGATTGCAGATAAGGATAAAGCAGCGATACAAGCAATTTTTGTAAGAGACATAATCTTGAAATTTTGTATTTTTAATTGTTGAAAAGTTCGTTTGCGACTTGGATTCATTATGTAGTGTCTTCTAGAAGAAACAATAGGATGAAACTACTGGATTTGTATTTATTGAAAAATTCCTATATTTAGCCAACAATTTGCCCTATTCTTGAACAGAAATCAGTAGTTTCACTTGCAGAAAAAGTGGATAGTATATCTGTTATTTATCTGAAATTAAAAAAGTTGTAAAGTTAGCCTGCATATATTAAGAATTTGTATCTTCGGATGTTGTCCTGATTAAGGAGCAATTAAGATAACAAACAAAATTGTTTTAAATTCTTTGTTTGCTGATAAATATAAATAGATTCGTGGTGTTGCTATTGGTTTTGAGATTCTTCCGTCGCTATATTTACTTTTTCTTCTGTAATTAACTATGCAACCTGAGTGTTTTGACATAGCTATTAACATGAATTAAACTAAACTCTTGCAATCAACAAAAGAATTTCGACCGATGCATTCAACTGAAAAAGCTGTTGTCCCTACTCACGTTATTGGTTTAATTAGTGGCACATCCGTAGATGGCATAGACGCTGCGTTGGTAGAGATTGCCGGTACAGAATTGGATCTCAAAGTTGAGTTGCTAGCCGGGGCAACATATCCTTATCCAGCCCAACTCAGAGAAAAAATATTAGCAGTTGGTGCAGGCGTTGCCATCTCAATGGCAGAATTAGCGGAAATAGATGATGCGATCGCCCAAGTCTTTGCCCAAGCCGCCCAAAATATTCAAATTGGTCATCAGCGCGCCACTCTCATTGGTTCCCACGGTCAAACGGTTTATCATCGACCACCCAAAGAGGGAGCACAGGGACCAGAGGAGCAGGGGAGCAGGGGGAGAGAAATGATCGCTACCCACGGGCTAAACCCTAGCTATCCGTTAACAGCATGGGGCAGTCCTTTGGGTTATAGTCTTCAACTAGGGCGAGGTGCATTAATTGCACATCTTACGAACATTACGACTGTGAGTAACTTCCGCGTTGCTGATATTGCTATTGGTGGTCATGGTGCGCCTCTCGTGCCTAGAGTCGATGCTTATTTACTCAGTCATCCCCAGGAGGGGCGTTGTATTCAAAACATTGGTGGTATTGGCAATGTTGCTTATATTCCACCTCGGCATGGAGACTGGCTCTCAAAAATTCGTGGTTGGGATACTGGCCCTGGAAATAGTCTGTTGGATCTAGCGGTGGAGCATTTAAGCGGTGGTGCTAAAACTTATGATGAAGATGGCAATTGGGCAGCAAGTGGTACTCCTTGCTATCAATTAGTAGAACAATGGCTTAACCAAGACTACTTTCATCTACCGCCGCCCAAATCCACTGGACGCGAATTATTTGGTGTGACTTACTTGCATCAGTGTTTAAAAGATGCTCAAGCATACCAACTCAATCCTGCTGACGTACTAGCAACTCTCACAGAACTTACAGCTGCTTCAATTTTTCATAGTTACCGCACTTTTTTGCCAGAAATGCCACAACGGGTACTATTATGTGGTGGTGGTAGTCGCAATCTTTATTTGAAACAAAGGTTACAGTTGTTGTTAGGATCGATACCAGTCTCGGCAACAGATGAAGTCGGCTTGAGTGCAGATTTTAAAGAAGCGATCGCTTTTGCAGTTTTAGCCTACTGGCGACATTTGGGTATTCCTGGCAACTTACCTACAGCCACAGGTGCACCTCAAGAAGTACTTTTGGGAGAAATTCACCACGGTCAGTCTTGAGTCAAGAACAATAAACAAGATAAAAAATTTCTTCATTCTTTTCTCGCAACTCATCACTGACAACTTAGCACTGCTATAACTGTAGTTTTGGCGGCAATCGAGCAAGACAGGGAATAAAAGGTGGCTCATACTTTTTTATTGGAACCAGGACGCTGGGCAATGGAAGGAAATTGGCTGGAACGTAACGGTATGCCAATCAGCGTCAAGGGTATGACCTTGGTCGCTTGGAATCGAGATAATTGGTTTACTATGGCCACAAAACTGATTTTCCCAGGTAGCGATCGCTCTGAAATCTCTTTGCAATATAAGGGGCGGTTGCATGATGGAGAGCGTCAGTATACTTTTTTACTACAACATAATATTTTGGGGCAGGTTGAAGGCGAAGGCTGGATTGGTCTGGATACTATCGTACAGCGTTACTGGGTACTAGGCGATCGTCAGCGTCGTAGTGGTTTTGAAACCCTACACCGGATTTCGCAAGATACATATTACCTCAGTAGTGGTATCTTGGCTGGTCATTTTTTAACTAGCACAATGGAAGCTAGCCTAGAGCGTCAGTCAGCTTAAAAGCAGCCCTACCTCACCGCTTTGCTGTTCTTCTAAGCCAAAAACTGCCGTTCAAAGAACTCTGGCAACGCACTGGTTTACCAACGCCTAATATCTCCTACCCGACTTTAACCACTCATCGTATATTCTTACCGACCTACTGAGTTGTATAGTAAAAAAGAAACGATCAAATTATGGTCAGGATTTTAGTATTTTACCTAACCATGTAGTCAGGAGTTCAGTTTCGTGAATCCTAAAGTCTCCATTATTATCCCTGCTTACAATACTGAAACTTATATTGGAAAGGCAATAGAGTCAGCCTTAAAGCAAACACTCACTGACATTGAAGTTATCATGGTCGATGATGGCTCAAGTGATAAAACTGTAGAAGTCGCTAAAAGTTTCACCGATCGACGTCTCAAAGTGATAGTTAATCAGCAAAATGTTGGAGCGGCAGCGGCACGTAATCGCGCCTTCAGAGCAGCCCAAGGAGAATGGATTGCTGTACTTGATTCAGATGATTGGTATGCTCCCAAAAGATTAGAAAATCTTGTGTCTCTGGCAAATCAAACAAATGCAGACATGATTGCTGATGATGTTTATTTGATCGAAGACGGTACAACATCTCCTTGGAGTACATTGATTCAAGAAAGTGGAGAACGTATAGATAAAATCTTCCAAATTGATATCGTTTATTTTGTAGAAACTGATGTCTATGGGCAACCAGGGTTGCATCTTGGCTTAAGCAAGCCTCTATTCAAACGAGAATTCCTGATTAAGAACGGCATCGAGTACGATGAAGAAATTAGAATGGGTCAAGATTTTTGGATTGACATGAAATGCTTAATCAAAGGAGCTAGGTTTTTTATTGAGCCAAAACCCTATTATTTCTACCGTTCACGCCCTGGTTCTCTTGTATATCAAAGCCAATTACCACGTCTAAATCAATACTGCAAAACTACTACTTCTTTCATGCAACAAGACATTGTGAAAAATAATCCTACTCTAATGCGTGCTCTATCTTATAATCTCTCAGTCTATAAGAAAAATCTAGCTTATCTTCAAGTTGTAGAACCTATAAAACAAAGAAAATGGTTAACAGCATTCACAGGAGTCAGGAAATATCCGGGTTTCTTTTATGATTTTATGTCCAGATTTAATAGTATTGTCGAGCGTCGAATTCAATATTATATAATGAATAATAAATCAAGTTTTGATATATATCCTAATCAACAGAAAAAACGAAAAAATAACACTTAAATATTATAGTTTACCAATGAATAATGCATTATTACATAGTAATAATTAGCTTTAAAATTAAAAAGATTGTTAGGTAATCAGAAAATTTTTTAAAAGTATTGGGTGAATATAATTCGTTATTACATAAACTAAGTCTATTTCGTGAACTAATGCGAATTTAAGGGTTTGTTAACCTACAAAGACAGGTTTATCAAATTAAACATGGCTAGTTGTCAAATTATTTAATTGGGCAGTTAAAACGTCCAGATATTGCTATGTCAATGGCTTAGTTTTTAGGCAGTCGGCGCGCTCCGCACGCCATTGCTTAATCAGTTGCGTAAGTCCTGGTGTAGCCAAACTAATGCCGTCTTCTCCCAACACAAAGCAACGTCTCGTAGAGAAAAGGAGATGCCAAGAGTGATAGCGCATTAGTCAAAATTGGGCAAACTAAAACTACACCACAATTTTTGAATGCACTTGTCCTCCCAAACATTTACAACCTGCTTTTGGAGTCGAATTTTCTATGTCAGACCCCAACATTGGTCGCTTACTCAGCAAACGCTACCAACTCCAAGAGTTAATCGGTACTGGAGCAATGGGTCGGGTTTATCGTGCTAAAGATACATTGTTGGGAGGTGTACCTGTTGCAGTTAAGTTTCTGGCTCTATCAATCCAAAATGAAAAGATGCGATTGCAAGACCGTTTTGAGCGAGAAGCAAAAACCTGTGCTTTACTAGGGCAAAAAAGTATCCATATTGTCCGAGTTATGGACTACGGCGTAGATGACAATAACACCCCGTTCTACGTTATGGAATACTTACAAGGACAAAGCCTGAACAATATTATTCGCAAGCAACGACTACCTTTAGCTAGATTCCTCAGTATGGCGCGTCAACTCAGCCTGGGGTTACAGTGCGCCCATGATGGCATCCCGGTTGATGGCGCTATTTGCCCAATTATCCATCGCGATGTCAAGCCAAGCAATATGCTGGTGATTCAAGATCCCAGTTTTGGAGAATTGGTCAAGGTTCTAGATTTTGGTATTGCTAAGTTATTACAGTCAGATGGCGACCATACAAAATTTTATTTGGGGACATTGGCTTATTCTTCTCCCGAACAGATGGAGGGTAAAGAATTAGACAACCGTGCTGATATTTATAGTTTGGGCGTCATGATGTTTGAGATGCTCACAGGCAAAATGCCACTGGTGGCACCAACTCACTCTTTTGGTGCGTGGTATAAAACACATCACTATCAAAAACCACGTTCTTTTTCTGAGGCTGTGCCTGGATTAGAACTACCAAAAGAAATTGAAAATTTGGTGATGAGTTGTCTAGCTAAAGTAGCACGCGATCGCCCCCAAAATATTACTGAAATCCTCAGAGTTTTAGCATCTTTAGAAAAGCCTGAGCATACACGCAAAATTCAGCAAGCCAGCCATTCCCTCGTTCCTACTACTACAGCTAGCACTGAGCTTGAACAAAAGACCAAAGCCGATTTGCGGGTATCCTGGTCAAACGATGAAATCGCTCGTGCCATTTCCTGGCCCAAAAATAAACCAATTGCCGATATTGTGTTTCCCCAGCCCATTCATACCAATGGGGAGGTTTTACCAGCTTTGTGGGTGATGCTACCGCAAGAAGAAATTCAAAAACGCTTACTCTGTACACGCTATAACCAATTTCTGTTCATCTCTATCCCCCATCCCATGCTGCTATGGATTACTGTCATCTACAATCGCAAGCATGGCGCTAAATGGTTGCCTTATTATCTCGATCTCAAAACCAGCCTTGGTCAAGAAATTGCTCGGTTACTACAGCACACAGGTTACTACCGCCTCTTATTATTTGCACGAGAAGCACCAAATCCCTGTACCCACATTTTACTTTCCAGCGTTGCTTCTGCCCAGCGGCAACGACTGCAAGAGTGGGTCGCAATCAGCAATACCTTGATGTCCTCTGCCGACCCGCAAATTAGTAAAAGTTTACTCAAAAACGAGTACGAAAAGATTAAGCCTCAGATTATAACAAAACTGGAAAGTATAGATACAGATTCTCCATACGATCTTTCCAGCTAGGCATAATTTCTTAATGTTACATGTTTCATAGGTGGTCGCTCTCAGAATGTAACGTTTTATAAACAAAATATATATAAAGATGTAACTTCTAGTTATATGTATAAAGAGTGAAATCACTAGCTGCTAAAGCAGTAATATATAAATTATCTCTGAATTTTCCTCTGCAAATATTCCAGTGGATTGTCAATTTGTGCAGGTGTCATTACCTCACTAGACGAAACAACAAAAAGTTTGGCTAAAGCAAACAACAGTTTTAGCATGCAACGCTAAAGTTAGTCTAGACTTCATCAGATATGCCGTAGACAATGTTTACTTATTCTTAGTTAATTTCGTGAATTGAACTTTTGCGCCATATTGTGGAATTACTTATCGAAGTTGACGCCCCGGCATCCCCAGCTCTTTTCCTCCTTGGAACCAAGCAAGAGAAGGAGGTCGCCCACTGCGACATTAGAACGACTCTATGCCATAGTGGAACCGGAATCTAAGCCCCACTGGTGTTTAAGAAGCTCTTGATAAGTTGCCTCGCGCACGACCATTTGCTCATAGAGCTTGACTAAAAAATCTTTAGCTTGATCGTGGCTCATATTTTGCACCTGAGTAGCAAATGAGCAGATGCTGAATTGCTGTTCCAAGGATAGTTTCATTGGTTGATTCATAATTACTCCGAAAAAACAACGCGTAAAGGTGATATCGCTCACAGAAGTCCAAATGGGATAATATTTGGACTTATATCTGTCCAACATTTGTTCCTCCGTATTACGAAAGATAACAATTGTTTGACAGATTGCCCACATCCAAAGTGTGGACTTTTTTCTGTTTTGATATCTTGCACCTAATCCTACTGATATACCACCCAAGTCAGCTGAACCATATTCCGGAAAATAAGCTCTATTTGGTCTTAGATAGGTATAACTACCTCCCTCATTCCTTCCTGCTTTGCACAAATATCTTTTAAAGAGAATATTTGGTGCTATGTAAAACCCGTCTTAGTCTTTGTGTTTAAAAAGCCTAAGATGCTGTCTCCGCAAGGGTAGAAGAAGCTTCGGAGGAGGGAAATTGTAAGGAGGTTGGGGAATTAATGGTAATAAGCGTGAATTATAGTCGCTCTACCTTATTACGTGCAAGATGTCAATTTCCTAACTTATACAAATTTATCCTCTTTGGGTGATTTTAGAGGCTAAAAATATTTGTATCAAATTGTAAAAAGGAAAAATGCTCACGCTGAACAAATTACTGAGTATATTTACCGGATTTGTCATTTGTCCTACCCTGCGGGAAGCCGCAGAAGCGTCTATGTTAGTTGTCCTTTGTCATTTGTTTAAAGTTACTAAGCATCGACCAATGACCAATGACCAATGACTAATGACTAATGACTAATGACTATTTTCTTCAAGCGAGACGATGACAACTGTGATGTTATCGTGCCCTCCATGCTCTTTGGCAGCCTCAACAAGAGAGATGGCGGCTTTATCAAGCCAAGGACTATTTTGGAGGCAGTTAGCAATCTTCTGCTCGACAAGTTCTTCTGTAAGACCATCACTACATAACAGCAAGCGATCGCCAACTTTTACATCTAGTGGTTGTACATCAATTTGATGCAAGTCTTCACGCCCTAAACAACGCGATAATACATGGCGAAAAGGATGTAATCGTGCTTCATCTAAGGTGATATCACCGATTTTGATTGCTCGTGCTACCCAAGTGTGGTCTTCCGTCACCTGTTCTAAGTGCGACTCGCGGAAGCGATACAGGCGCGAATCGCCAACATGAGCGCACCAAGGCGACTCTGGGGAGCGAAAAATTACTGCTACAACAGTTGTCCCCATATCGGCGCGTTCGGGATGATTTTGCTGATCCTGCAAAATCGCTTCATTGGCACCCCACAAAGCTTGCTCTAGTAATTCTTGAGAAGACTTAGAAGTTTCCCAATTTGCTACCAAATACGCCTGAATTTCTTCAGTAGCAATCCGACTTGCCTCTTCACCTCCGGCATGACCACCCATACCATCGGCAACAACGAAAAATCGTCCTTCTGGGTCTATATAGTAAGCATCCTGATTATTAGAACGAATAAGTCCCGGATCGCTAAAACCCGTGAAATTAAGTTTCATAAATTTTTTGCAACAATTAATACATACGATCGTAACGGTCGAGGCGTAAAAGTAATCGGATCGTGATCGCTGAAAGCGCAGCTGCAATTAAAGCAGGCAGCAGTGCTAACCATACATAATCCTTAACCACTAAAATAGTAGCTGAAAGCGTGAAACCGCTGATTAACAGAGCATAGCTTATTGAGAGCTGAATACTGCTCTGTCGTCGCAGCAGGCGTTCAGTTTCTATAGACCGAACGCGCAAGCGCATATCTCCTTGCTCTAGCTTCTCTAGTGTATCCTCTAATCTACGTGGTAGACCAAAGGCGGTACTACTTACCTGAGCTGCTTGACGACTTAATTCGTTAAGAAAGCTATTCCCCTCAGAACCATTCATATCGGTCATAAGTTGCATTGCATAAGGTTTGGCAACTTCCATAAAGTTAAACTCTGGATCTAAGCCTTTGCCTACCCCTTCTAAAGTAGAAAAGGCTCGCATCACGAAAGTGAAAGTTGCTGGAAATCTAAATGGCTGATTATAAGCTATTTCGTAAAGGTCGTCACTGATTGCTGCAACTGATTGATTTTCAAAGGGCTTATCCATAAAATGATCCAGCATATACTGGACGGAACGTCGTACTGGGCCCATATCATCAGTTGGGGCGATCGCACCTAAATTTATTAAAGATTGCACAACGCGATCGCCATTTTTTTGAGCAATGCCAAAAAGTGTTTCCATCAATCCTTCGCGGATGTTGGACTTAATCCGCCCCATCATGCCGAAATCATAGAATATCAGAGCGCCATTTGCACTAACGGCAATATTGCCTGGATGAGGATCGGCGTGGAAAAAGCCACTATTGAGCAATTGTAGTAAGTAGGCTTGAGCACCTTGACGAGCGATCGCTTTTCGATCCAAACCTGCTGCTTCTAAAGCTTCGTATTGGCTAATTTTAATTCCAGGGAGATATTCCAAAGTCAAAACTCTGGAAGTAGCGTAACGCCAGTATATTCTGGGGACGCTCACCCAATCATAGCCGCGAAAGTTCCGGCGAAAAGTATCGGCGTTACGACCTTCGTTAAGATAATCAATTTCTTCCCAAAGAATGCGACAACATTCTTCGTAAATACCCAACCAATCTCGTCCACGTCCCCATTTGGGATGGTTTTGAAAGTAGCGGGTAATTCCTTTGAGAATCTGTAAATCTATTTCAAATAACTTCTTTAGCCCAGGACGTTGCACCTTAACAACAACTGATTCTCCAGTATGTAGTATAGCTTTGTGTACTTGCCCCAAGCTAGCAGCAGCTAAGGGAATAGGTTCAAAATTATGGAAAAGTTCAGGAATTTTCTTGCCTAGTTCTTTCTCAACGATCGCTTCTACTTGCTCATAACTAAATGCCGGTACTTTGTCTTGTAATTTGGCTAGTTCTTCTACATATTCACCAGGGAATATATCAGCACGGGTAGAAAACAGTTGCCCAACTTTGATGAAGGTTGGCCCTAAATCCAATAGAGTATTGCGAATCCAGACTGCTTGGGTTTTGCGTCTTGCAGCTTGCTTGACATCAGTCACACCTCCCGGATAACTCCAAGATTTGTTGTATAGCCAAAGTTTGAACAGTAAGGTCAAGACAAAAGACCAAATGTCCACAAAACGCCGTTTGCTAGAGTATTTTTCCCGATTCCAACGGTATGCCTTCTCTGAATAACCTTGTTCCATATACTTTGTTTACCGTTGGTTTGCGACCGAATCACTTGGAAGAAAAGACACTCTGATTCCTAAACTATTCTTTCTTAAGTGTCATTTGTCCTTTGTCCTTTGTCATTTGTGCATAATTCTTAGCCTAATGACTAATGACCAATGACCAATGACTAAAATTTATGCAGAAGTTCTACGATAATGTTGCAATTCTGTTCGTAACAGGGCAATTTCAGCTCGTAATTCATCAATCTCTGCTTGCAAGTCACCTGAATCAGAACTGGCTACCCCAGTACCTGGGGTAGGTTGACTGGCATTAGCTGTTTCTGCTGCCCGATTTGCTCGCTCTAAAACTTCTTCTGTAAATTGGCGCAGCTGCTCTCTAGCTTCTGCATCAAATTTGCCCAGATCGCTCAAAGCATCGGTCAAGGCGACCTCTAAACGCTCATTAACTACTTCTGCTACCGCTCTGCCTACGAAAAAGGCTTGTACAAGGGGGTTACTCATAAATTTTTGTTACGTTGCACCGCAAGAGAATTATAACTTGCCTGTATGCTTTACGGCTTCTGTTGTTGAGGTAGAAATTTACTAGAAATTTACATAAGGCGATCGCTTTATTGATTGTATTCCAGCAACTCTCGATAATATTGCTCTGGTGTACTTGGTAAATAAGTTGTCATTTGCAAAGTTTGTTCCCTCAACTTGAAACCTTGGGTAATGTTAATCTGGCTGAGAAAATCTATATCGTGGGAAATTACCCAAAGCGCTCCTTGGTAATCATTGATACCTATTACTATTTGTTCAACAGTTTCAATATCTAGGTTATTAGTTGGTTCATCGAGAATCAGTAGATCGATTTCTGAGATACTAATCATAGCGATCGCTAATCTTGCTAATTCACCTCCACTCAGTACAGAGGCGCTTTTGTGAACGTCATCATATTTAAAGAGAAAGTGTCCCAGTTGTTGACGTAAATGCTGATAGCTGAGATCGGGATTGGCAGCTTGCATATTTTCTAGAATTGTGTATTGGCGATTTACCAATTCGTAGGTTTGATCGAGATATACAGCTTTCATCGCTGGTGTGAGCAAAACCTCACCTGATTCTAAAACCGCTGTTTGGTTTTCCATTCCCAAAATTGCCTTTACCAGACTCGATTTACCAGAACCGTTTGCACCGATAATGGCTATGCGATCGCCAGATGATATATGCAGTTGAATATTTTGAATCAATAGACGCTCTGATATCCTAAGATTTGCACCCTGGATATTAATTAGATTTCGGCGTTTTTGATTTTTTTCTTCTAGCTGAATACTGGTTACTTTGGTAGTTTTGACCTTCGTCTGTGTAACCTTTTGATTAGCCTTTGCTACTGCTGCTTCATGTTTCTTTTTCGCAGTTCCGGTAGACACCTCAGCTTTGGTTTTAATCAGTCCTGCTGCCATTCTATCAATACTACCATTCAGAAACTTGGCGCGACCGTTGCGACTAGATTGGGCTGCGCGTTGCTGTTCTTGCATCGCTGTGATTTGGGTACGTTTGAGTTCCTTTCTGGCAACTTCGTGCGATCGCAATGCTGCCTCTAACTCTATTTCTTTCTGTTCTCGATAGTACGAGAAATTACCGCCATATATTTTCAAGCCAACAGGTGTAAGTTCCCACGTAACTTCTGTTACTTGGTCTAAGAAAAAAGGCTTGTGAGAGACAATTACATACGCACCTGGGAAATTCAAAAGAAACTGTCTTAAGCTTTCTAATGCTTGCAAATCCATGTGATTAGTTGGCTCATCAAGCAATAACAAGTTTGGCTTTTGAGCTAAACCGATCGCCAAAAACAGTTTAGTAAGTTCTCCACCACTCAAGTTAGCAATTGGTAAAGATAAGTCAACTTTGGTGTGGAATTGTGTTTGCAAAATATCCTCAATCTTCCACCATTCATCAGAGATAGAAATCAAAAAATTAAGTACTGTATCTGCTGTAATTTCTTGTCTGATAGTGCTGATTTGTGGCAAATAATAGACAATACCATTACAGCAAACTGAACCTGTATATCGGTTAATTTGGCCTGCAAGTTTCTTGAAAAGTGTTGATTTTCCTACCCCGTTGCGACCAACCAAAGCAATGCGATCGCCCGCGTCGATATTCACATGAACTCCTTGAAACAAAGTTCTATCTACGCTGAGGTCATAGGCTAAATTCTCAGCTAACAATATTGATTTTTTCGGCATTATTCTCAAACCTCAATTCGCAAACTTCCACCCGCATATTTCCAAAATTTACGGGTAAATTAGACACAAAAAAAACTCAGCCGCAGACAATCGTCAAACGGTTCTATATAGATAGGAATGATGACAATATTTTTAGTGCATGACTATGTGAAGTAACCCTGTCAAACTAGTTGCGTTTATTCTTCGTTGACATTTGTTGCTTTAGTGCAACAGGTGTTTGGTACTACTTCATTTGTGCTATCTCATTGGAGTTGTGATGAGGTTTGATATTGACTACAGTGTAGCACTAAGGTATTTCGGAAAGTGAGAATGCGATCGCTTTTTCTATTTCCACACTCCCCAGCCCTACTAGAAAGACTTACAGCAGTTTTTTTCTGTCTTAAATACTCTTGTGGGGTGGGCATCTTGCCTGCCCCAGGACGGGCGAGACGCCCATCCCACAAGAAGAAATAACTATTGTTAAAAAGGTTGATTAATTGAATCACCCCTGCTAATTTAAGTGTATTTGCGTAATACAGAGCAAATTTGGCAGATTTTACTTGTTTCCCTTGAACTATGAGCTATCCAGATTTCAGCGAACACGGCTATCAAGTTTTGCGAGAATTAGGACGTAATCGGGAAGGAGGAAGGATTACTTGGCTAGCATCAAAAGTTAATACAGGGGAACAAGTAGTAATCAAGCAGTTTTGCTTTGCTCAAGCTGGTTCTAGTTGGTCGGGGTTTAGAGCTTGCGAACAAGAAATTCAATTTTTAGAGAAACTTAATCATTCTGGTATTCCCCACTATCTGAGTTCTTTTGAGCGACCTGATGGCTTTTGTCTAGTTCAAGAATATATCAATGCCCCATCTTTAGCAGAAACCCGCAGCTTTGCACCAGAGGAAATTAAACAAATTGCAGTTAAAGCTTTAGAAATTCTTGTATATCTGCAAAATCGGATTCCGCCGATAATTCATCGAGATATTAAACCGGAAAATATTTTGGTAGATCAGCAACTCAACGTCTATATAATTGACTTTGGTTTTGCTCGTGTTGGTAGCCAGGAAGTTGCAGCGAGTAGTGTATTTAGAGGTACTCCTGGCTTTATTCCGCCAGAGCAAATGTTTAAACCAACAGACGCTACAGACTTGTATAGTTTGGGTGTAACCTTGATTTGCTTACTGACAGGAATCAAATCAACCAAAATAGATCAATTGCAAGATCAAGATGATCCATATTTAATCAAGTTTCACCATCTTTTACCTCGGTTAAGTCTAAGGTTTCTGGGTTGGTTGGAAAAGATGGTACAACCACTACAGAAAAACCGTTTCGCTAATGCACAATCAGCTTTAGAAGCACTCAAGCCTCTTGATGTTATTCGTGTAGCGGGAGTTGATTTCAGTGAAACAGTGCTGGAGTTCAAAGCGAACCGATTAGGGGAAAAACTAACACAAAGTATTACTATTGAAAATCCTATAGCAGATACTTTACTACAAGGTAGATGGGAAATTGCACCCCATCCTCATGACCCACCGCATACGCCAGATGATCATGCTTGGATTGCGGTGACACCTGCTCGGTTTATCGGGAATCATACTCAGTGTCGAGTTCAGGTGGATACGAGTAAATTGATGGCGGATAGGCAGTATAAACGTCAACTGATATTGCACAGTAATGCATATCCACAGACTCATACTTTAACGGTGAAGGTGCAGACGGCTGCTTTCCCGATTGAAAAGCGAAAGATACCCTTTGGTAGTTTAATTGGGCTGTTTTTAATGACTGTGGTGGTAGCTATGGCTACGACTTGCTTTCCTTATGCGGGAAGTGCTTTTGCAAGTTGGTTGTTACAAATGATTGGAAATGAGTCGGGGAGGATTCTGCTTCTTTTCGGTATTTACTCACTTATGTATGGGTTTGGGAAAGATTATTCCAAACTAAAGTCAGGAGCCTTTGTGAGTGGGGCTGTAGGTGGGGCTGTGGGTGGGATTGCGGGTTGGGTTGGGGGTGGGACTGTGGGTTGGGCTGTGGTTGGGGCTGTGGTTTGGGCTGTGCTTTTGCCTGTGGGTTGGGCTGTGGGTTGGGCTGTGAAATGGGTTATAGATTTGGCTGAAGACTCATTTACAACTGTGCTGATATTACTAATATTAGGATTTGGAGCTAGTGTAGGAACTGGAATAATAGCAGGTTTTTTAAATCCATTTATTTTGTTAGCACTAACCGCAACTAGTTTACCTGCACTTTCCATGCTGCTTTATTCACCCCTAAAAAAACGTAGGTTAATTGCTAAATATCGCCAGTCTGAAGAATCTTTAATCAAACCGTAATGAAATAGATCCCCGACTTCTTTGAGAAGTCGGGGATCTGGTCTTGTTTGTGAGGAAGATAAGCCACAGTCTCTTTTTTTTTGGCTAATTTAAGAATGCGAAGCCTTTTTTTGCAAAGCGTTAATGTAGTGCTGTAAGCGATCGCTATGCCGTCAAGCTTATCGCTTGAACAAAAAGATTACTATATATAATAACTAACTATGAATATAGGTCAATCTATGTCTACCAAACATATCGCAGAGTATTTCAACTTTCTCTCTTCTGAAGACATTAGACTGAAAGACTCAAGAATTGGTATTGAAACAATTCTTTATGAATACATTGATTGTGGACGTTCTCCAGAAGAAATTGCCCAAATTTATCAAACAATATCTTTAGAACAAGTATATGCAACAATTCTTTATTATCTGCAAAACAAAGAAACTGTCAGTGCTTACATCAAAAACTGGATAGAACACGGTCATAGAATGCGAGAACAACAGAGGCTTAATCCCCCGCCAGTGTCAGAAAAACTGCGCCAACTCCGAATTAAAAGACAAGCTAAACAGCAAGCATAACACTGCAATATCTGATTGATGAAAATGTCAATCCTGTATATCCAAATCAAATTAGACTACGAGAACCTGATATTGCGATCAAAGTGGTAGGAGAATCAGGAACTCCACCAAAAAGTACACTCGATCCATAAGAGACTATTTATAAAGTAAATCTAAAGAAGAGTTATCAAGTAGAAAGGCAACGATAGGATACTGTTTATGCAGTATATCTACATAGAAAGTAATGAAGCGAAAGCTTTATTCTACAGACCTTAGCGACTCAGAATGGGCAATCTTAGCGCCTTTGATTCCACCAGCTAAACATGGTGGGCATCCGCGAACAACGGATATGCGAGAAGTATGCAATGCTATCTACTACCATCTAAAGACAGGTTGCCAATGGGATATGCTTCCAGGGGACTTTCCTCCCAGTACAACTGTTTACAGTTACTATCGCAAATGGCAAAAACGAGGTATTTGGGAGCAAATGAATCATACTTTGCGCGATCAAGTTCGTCAAAAAATGGGCAAGTCAACTCAACCTACAGCGTTAGCGAAGCTCGCCGTAGGCATCGCAGCAGATAGCCAGTCGGTCAAAACGACGGAAAAAAGGGGGATGTGTACGGCTTTGATGGTGGCAAATTAGTTAAGGGGAGGAAACGCAATCACGATAGTTGATAGTCTTGGGCTATTGCTCAAAGTTGTTGTAAGTGAAGGAAACGCTCCCCTATTGAGTGCTTGCAGCTTATGCTTTGATGGAGCTGCTAGAAGAACATCCTGAAGTCTTGGAAAAAGTCGAGGTAATGTGGGTTGATTCCGGCTATAACGGTGATAAGTTTGCCCTCGCAGTGTGGTTGATGATTCAAGCTCATGTTGAGGTAATGCAGCGTACAGGAAAAGAATTTGAGATTTTACCCAAACGCGCTTGTTGTGGAAAGAACATTTGGATGGTTTAACCAATATCATCGTCTTAGTAAGGATTATGAACGTCTTCCAGAAATGAGTGAAGCTGCCATATACGCTGTTATGACTCGTGTTATGTTGCGTCGTCTTGTTGTCTAAAGATTTACTTTATAAATGGTCTCTAAATTCTGTGTTGGTGTGAGGAGAATAATTTTATATTAGTGACAAACAACTGAACTTCTATGCCAGTACATTTAGCTGAACATATTGCTGTTAATCGTCACGTACCAGGAATTTTTATCCTCAATCAAAATTTAAGTATTGGTGAAAATATAGAAGAACTCATAATAGTTGCTTTGGCATCAGAAGACGATGAATATCAAGACAGAATAGTTTATTTACCCTTACCCTACAAATAGGCGATTACCTACGGTACGCTAGGCGATCGCTAACTACAAAACTGCTAAAGTAAATTGATAACTACTTGATGCCATATCCATTCTATGACCATTGCTCAAGAATTAGATTCTCAAGAAGGCATCTGCCAAGATATTATATTTCCCCCTGGTGATTTATATAGTGACGAACCTCCCTTGGAAAGCGAACTGCATTTACGGCAAATAATTTTACTTTTAACCTGTCTGGAATGGTTGTGGCGAGATAGAAATGATTTCTATGCGGCGGGAAATCTGACTATCTACTACAGTCCGCGCCAACGCAAATCAGAATACTTCCGGGGGCCAGACTTTTTTGTTGTGCTGGGAACTGAACGTAAAACCCGCAAAAGTTGGGTAGTCTGGGAAGAAGATGGTAAATATCCGAATGTAATTCTAGAAATTTTATCTAACTCAACAGCTAATACTGACAAAGGTTTAAAGAAAACAATTTATCAAGACACTTTCCGCACACCCGACTATTTTTGGTTCGACCCTTACACACAAGAATTTGCGGGATTTCATTTAGTAGATGGAGAATATCAACCTCTACAAGCAAGTGAAGAAGGGTATTTGTGGAGTCATCAGCTAGGGTTATACTTAGGAGTTTATGAAGGTTTATTGCGGTTTTTTACACGAGATGGACAACTAGTACCAACGCCAGAAGAAACGGCAGAACAGGTACAGCAAAAAGCTGAACAAGCCGAACAAAAGGCTGAACAAGCTGAACAAAAAGCTGAACAAGCCGAACAAAAAGCTGAACGTTTAGCAGCAAAACTGCGGGAGTTAAATATCAATCCAGATACAATTTAGACCAGAGCTATTTCATTTAGGATAGTGTTGTGCTAAAAACTCCTTAGCTTCAGTCTTATCTTTAATTACTCCATCCAAGGTAGCTGCAAGCATATCATCTAATATTTGTCGATATTGAGGCCCTGGTTTGTAACCCAGTTTCTTTAAATCATTGCCATTCAGTAGTGGCTGCACATTAGCCCAAACAGTTAAATATTCCCAAATCTGATGTCTAAGCGATCGCAAACTTTGCACAGCAATTAAAATCAGCATTGGTAAATCATACTGTCGCAATAACTGTACTACTTGACTAGGACTTTGGCACTTAGGCAAAGATTCCATTACTTCAGTTTGAGCACAAACCAAGTTTTGCAAGCGTTTAATGCCATCTTCTTGCAATTGCAGATTTTTTGCCACTTTTGCCCGATATTCTGGTGTTAGATGGGCGATTAACGTTTCTAAACGCATTTCCCAATGAATGAGGGTTGGTTGTGGGTCAAATCGCCGCAAACAGCGTTCTAGCAAACGTAATTGTCGTAGGACTTCCACATCTAGCTTCAGGCTAGGATGGATGCATTGCAATGCCTCTAAGTTATCTAGCAACTGCAAAGCCGATTTCCAGTAGGGGGCTTCTAGGATGTGTTTTAGTTCTGTTTTCAGTCGAGTTTGCAGGGCTGGAGTTCTGCTATTCTCTTGAGCAGTGCGATCGTAAACACCACTGTTGATGGCATAGCGGATAAACTCTTCAGTTTGCGATTCTATCTGAAATCCGAAGCGCACGGCAAAGCGCACGCCACGAAAAATGCGGGTGGGGTCTTCGATAAAGCTGTTGGCGTGTAAAACCCGAATTTGTTTAGCTTGTAAATCTAGTAATCCACCAAAAAAATCGAGTAATTCACCAGTCCGAGGAGAAGTCAGGCGCAAGGCGATCGCATTGATGGTAAAATCTCGACGATACAAGTCTTGACGAATAGAACTCGCCTCAACTTCTGGATTTGCGGCTGGATAAGGATAGAATTCTGTTCTAGCGGTGGCAATATCTACCCATAAAGAATCTAATTCTGGGTCTTTGTGCCACAGCAAAGCCGCAGTTTGAAAAGCCCCGTGGATTTCTAAGCGAGCCATAGGGTAAAGTTGTTGGAGTGCCTTGGCTAATTCCACACCAGCACCGACATCTGCTGATTTATGAAAGCCATCAACTACAAGATCGATATCTTTAATCATCAAAGTGCCCGCTACTGCTTCTGTTAATAGCAAATCCCGCACCGCACCGCCCACTAAATAAAGATGCCAACCCCGTTTTTCTGCCTCTTGCGATGCTGTAGTGAGTAATTGCCACAGTTGGGGAGCGAGGCGATTTTGCAATTCAGTCCTGAGAGGAATTTTAGATTTTGTTAGCGCAGCGTTAGCGAGTCTGTGAGCGTCATTTTGAATTTTGAATTTTTGCTCGTCCTCTTCGTCTTCATCCCTTTCTTGATGTAATTCTCGCAAGACATCAGTACGCGTCACAATGCCCATTAACTGCTCATTTTCCAATACTGGTAAGCGTCCAATATCATAAGTCACCATCAGCGACTCAATTTGTGGCAATGTCGTATCTGGTGTAATCGTTTTGAGATTCTTGGTCATGTAGCCCTTGACTGGCGCATGACTAAATCCGTGGTGTAAGGCAATATCAATATCCCGCCGTGAAATAATACCTACTAGTTGCCCTTGAGTATCGACTACGAATAAACCAGAGTGTCCGTAGCGTAATAAAATGCGCTGGGCTTCGGCAATTGTGGTTTCAGGCAGAATCGTGCGGACAGGAGAAGACATCAAATCTCTAGCAGTGAGGGGATGGGGAATTTGTGCTTTTATCCCGTCAAGAAGCTGTTTTAATATTGCCTGCGAATTAACTCCCCTTAGATTTAAGGATGCAGCTTGCGAATGACCGCCGCCACCCAAGAGTTGAAATAATAGGTTAAGATTCGTTTTGGGAATTTGCGATCGCCCAATTACCGTTAACCGTGAATCCTCTTCACCTAAAGGATACTCATTAGCCAGCAGTAGGGCATCAATTTCGGTTAATTCCACAAGTTCCGAAGCTAGACTCGATAGCCCCGGCACAAAAACCTCAGTTTTCAAAGTTACCCAAGCAACCGTATATCCATGTAGACAGAGATATTCTAAACTTTCCAGAGATTCAGTTAATAGCTGCTGCAATTGCGGAGATAATCCAGGGTCACGGTAGGTGGAAATTACTGATAAACTAGCCCCTTGTTGCATCAACCAAGCCAAAGCTAAAGCATCCCGTGCTGTGGACTGGTCATATGTTAAAGAGCCAGTGTCAACGTGGATACCCAAAGCCATCACAGTTGCTTCAGCAGAAGTCAAGGAAATTTCTTGTTGTTGCAATTGCTCGACGATTAAAGTTGTGGTGGCTCCTACTGAGTCAATATGCGATCGCGTGGCGGGAATATCTGATTCTTGTCCTAAGTGATGGTCATAAACTATAATCTCTCTTACAGTAGGTAAATCAAACCACTGGGCAGCTTTACCCAAGCGATCGCGTTGCTGTGTATCCACCACGGTCAGAGAGCGAATTTTTTCTGGATTCACCGAACGGCGTTCAATCAGTGGATATTCATCCCGATGTAATGCTAAAAAATCCCGTACAGTAGGATGAGAGCCGCCAGGTAGCACAATCTTGCTTCCCGATAGTAGGCGCGTCAACCCTACTGCTGCTCCTAATGCGTCAAAATCTGCTGTTGTGTGGCAAAGAATTAAATCCATAGTTAAGAGTCATTAGTCATTAGTCATTGGTGTTTAGACAAAGGACAAATGACAAAAATGTTGCAATTTCTGCTAGCTTAAAAATAATAAGAAAGTGTCAGTGTCGCCCTTTAGGATATTCTATCCTTAGTATTTCGCTGTATTGGGAGAAGCAAAAATGACCATAATATTCCAATTTGCCTTGATCGGTCTAGTAGTGTTGTCTTTTGTCCTCGTTGTAGGCGTTCCGGTTGCTTATGCCACTCCCCAAAACTGGAATGAATCTAAAAAACTGCTCTGGCTTGGTTCTGGGGTCTGGATTGGTTTGGTGTTTTTAGTTGGTTTGTTAAACTTTTTTGTCGTGTAGGCGACGGCTTCGCTCTGGCGCAGGCACATAATATAAGAAATAGAGGGGCAGAAAAGCCTAGGTCAAAGGTTAAGGGAAACAAGGGATTTTTTCTTTTTCCTACTAACTTAATTTGGACCGCGCTTTCCTGCTCCTCTACATTTAAATAAGAAATGTATATTGGCCAGAAGTATAGTTGATAAAGAGGCAGTCATGGCAGTTTTCGAGGGAACTTTTACCCAAACGGAGCCTTTGCGGTTTGCAGTGGTGATTGGTCGATTCAATGACCTCGTTACCGGAAAGCTGCTAGAGGGATGTCAAGATTGTTTAAAACGCCACGGTGTAGACCCTAATCCCCAAGGTAATCAGGTGGACTATGTTTGGGTTCCGGGAAGTTTTGAGGTACCTTTAGTAGCTCGCCAATTAGCACTTTCCCATCGTTATGATGCTGTAATTTGTCTTGGCGCAGTGATTCGAGGACAAACACCCCATTTTGATTACGTATCCTCAGAGGTTTCTAAAGGCATTGCTGCCGCTAGCTTTCAAACTGGAGTGCCAGTAATTTTTGGCATTTTGACAGTAGATACTATGCAGCAAGCCCTAGAACGGGCAGGCATAAAAGGTAATCATGGCTGGGATTACGCCCTGAATGCTTTAGAAATGGCTAGCCTGATGCGACAACTGCGTTCTAACCTAGCAGAGCCATATTCTCGTAGTAGCCAGTCTCTGCCACCTTCTTTTCCAAGTGCCAGCGTTAGCAATTTAACTGTCGAGTCAGAAGAACTCAGCTAGTCCGTCATTAGTCATTTGTCCTTTGTTATTCATTAATGACGAATGACCAATGACTAATGACCAATGACCAATGACCAATGACTAATGACCAATGACCAATGACCAATGACTAAATTAAGGGGTTGACAATTACAGATAAATCTGAGATATTGGTATTTGGGTGATGATCGCGGGTATAGCTCAGTGGTAGAGCGTCACCTTGCCAAGGTGAATGTCGCGCGTTCGAATCGCGTTACCCGCTTCCAACTAAAACCTCTTGAATTTAACAATTCCAAGAGGTTTAGTGTTTTTAGGGTGCGTTGAAGTGTTCGTAGATTACCTCTGCACTCTTGTAAACTGCTCCAAATGTGGACAGATCGGTTAAAATTAGCCACAATCTATATATTTGGACAAAGAGTTAGACACTAAATATGTTTTAGCAGTTTCTGCTCTGGAAACGCCTGTGAACTCCAAGGCATAGAGATTGGAGACAATCCCGATCTAACCTTGATAACTGATTGTAATATATAGTGACCCAAAGGGAAATTAGCGGGTTTGTTAATGCGTGTTGTTACGAGCCTAGCCTTCCCAAAGGATTGGCTTTAGGAGTGGTCGCCACCTATGCGCATAATAAATCCCCAAAAACGCAACCACATTACCTTGAAAGCGACAGATGAAGAGAAGGAAATTTTTAAACAAGATCGCCAACTACGGGGAAAGATTAAAAATAGATAACTCCGTACTGTGGCAATTAGTAGGATACTTAAAGTTAGCTGCATCTACTGTTGGTAATCAGGGCAATATTTGCATCACCTTTTTATGTATATAAAGACAGAAGCCTTTAAGGTGTTTACCAAGGCATTATATTCTCGTAGTTCGTGTAAAACACGCTCAAGTTATTAGAACGCTTGTGCAATCTCAAAAACCCGAAAAAATCGATTTCAATACCGAATACCCCTGTCCCTGTCGTCGCCGGGGTCAGTTAATTCCGATTACGCTGACAGAAGCATTTGGTTGCGATCGCTGTCAGCAAATCTTTGTTGTAGAAGATAATGGTCATGTCCTAGAACAGCTTTCCACCACCTATCCCTACAAACGGGCTTGGCGTTGGATGGGAAATAGTTGGCATGTTGTCCATCCCCGCTTGGGAGAAAGCTATTTGCCTATAGCGCTGGGGATTATTTTCGTGCTAGTGATTATATGGCTGCCATTAGCACTGCGATTGGCAAATGGTTCCAGCATTATTGCTTGGGCAATGGTGGCGGTGCTATTGGCTATCTTACCAGCACTAATGGTTTGGCTTACCTACAGACGTTAACTCAATGACTGTTGAATTGTATGACCACCCCGAACCGATTACTAGTGCCCAACGAGCCTATCAAGCTTCCCTAAAGTTGGCGCTCACAAAGGGAGCAGACCGAAGTCGTGCAGTATTGGCAATGGCAAAGGCGATTGAGCGCTCATTTGACGACATTCTAGAAGCCAATACCTTGGATTTAGAGGCTAGTCGGGAAATGGCAGTGCCTGAATTGATATTGGACTGGCTGAAGCTGACTCCCACAAGGCTAGAGATGACAGTGGACATTTTACAACGGTTGGGGGAATTATCAGATCCGCTGCGACGCGTCAGAACCGCTGATTATCAACTGGAAGATTCCCAGAGTTATACCCAATTAATGCCTTTGGGAGTGATTGGATTTATTTATGAGGCGTTTCCCGATTTAGGGGCGATCGCAGCGGGTTTTTGTATCAAAACTGGTAATTGTATAATTCTCAAAGGCAGTACCGAAGCTAGCCATTCCAACGCGGTCATCGCTGAGGTACTGCAAAATGCGATCGCAGAAGTTGGCCTAGCTCCTGGCTGTCTAGAACTGATCACAGCAGAACATGGGGCTTCTGTTCGGGATCTAGTCACCCAAGACCAGTACGTGAATTTAGTTATTCCCTACGGACGTACTAGCTTAGTGCAGCAGGTAGTCCGACAGGCAACTTGCCCAGTTTTAAAGTCGGCGATGGGTAACTGTTACCTTTATTGGTCGCTCAATAGCAGCTTAGAAATGGTGCGCTGGATGATTCTTAATAGTCATCAAAGTGAACCCGATCAAGTCAACGCCATTGAAAAAGTACTAATTCATCGTCAAGCCTTGCCATCATCTTTAGCAGTCTTGTGGAACAGCTTGATGGAAAAAGGCTTTGAAATTAAAGGAGATGCAGAACTAGTCCAATCCTTTCCTCAGTTGCAGCTGGTAAAAGAAGGCGAATGGGGAAACCCTTATTTAACGAGGACAGTAGCTTTTAAACTGGTGGATAGCTTAGAGGGTGCGATCGCCTGGATTAATGAATACAGCAGTGGTCATGCTGACTCCATCGTGACTGAATCTTACCAGGAAAGTCGGCAGTTTGCGTTGGGAGTTAACAGTGCCTCTACCTACATCAACACTTCCCCGCGTTTTTCCCGCAACCCTTCGCGGGGAGATTCAGTATTTCTCGGTATGTCTAATCAAAAAGGTCATCGCCGGGGATTTATCAGCCTGGAAACTTTGACTACCGTTAAGCACATTGTTCAGGGAAATGGCAGATTTTAAATAATTCGTAATTTGTAAAGTATAATTCGGAATTTTGAAGTAAAACTATCTCAAATCACTGTGGATTCCGAGAGTGGTGACGCGGATACTTGCTTGTAGAAGATTATAAAATCTAAATTATTGCAAGCATCTTAACAAAGTTTTGCGCTTTGTCCCATTTTTCACGTAGCTCGTCCGTGTCCGCCCTACCAGAACTGCTGGGGTATCCCCATACCTGAGCTGTAAATGTACTGCCTCCAATCCAAACAAATAGTCTCTGTCCGTCTGAGCTAATTGCATGACAATCAATGAATGATAAATTAGTTATGAGGCGACAAAGTTCATGTCCTGTCTGAATGTTCCACACTTTAATAGTTCCATTTTCTCGACTACTACTAATTAATAACCGTCTATCTGGGCTGATATCAACATCAGGAATAAACCTTGATTGGGTATTAATTGTGCAAAATACCTGTTCTGTCTGCCAATCCCACAATTCCAGAGTAATATTATAGTTTGTGTCACTGGTATAAGTGACCAAGGTTTGTGAGTTTGAGTATATGGAAATACGGCGATGAAGATATTCAGGTATCTCAATAGAGGAATTTTCCTCTATTTGATGAATATTCCATAATACAAAAATATTAGCATCACCAGTACTTACAAGTTTTTGACCATCTGGACTAAAAGAAACAGTCCAAAAGTTTTCTGCATGATGACCGGTGGTGAAGATTTTCTACCCTATTTTTAGATCCCACACCTCAGCACAATCATTAGAATGCGAAAGTCCTAATATTAGGTCATCTGGAGCGAAGATAACTTGAGTAAATTTCGTTGGGTTTTCCTGCTTCCATGTGTTAGTTACTTGTTGTGTCTGAATATTCCATATTTTCACTATTCCATCATCAGCAACAGTTACTGAGACTTCTTTATCTACATTATTAATAAAAATACGATCAATCCCAGGAACTTCATCTGTATACCTCTCAATAGTAAAAAGATACTCAAAAAATAAATATGGATTGTATAGCTGTAATGCCAGTTTAGCTCTTGGCTCTGTACTTTCCTGAAGTAGCCAATAAGCTGCCTCTTGAACATCAACCTCTGAGTTCTGTAAAGCTTCAATAATCAAGTCTAAGCCAGCTTCCCCATACTCAAAAGCATCTAGAAGGGCATCAATTTTTTGTTCAACCTTTCCATGCGCCAGCAATTGCTTAACTCTTTCAATTCCTCCCAAAACTGCATCGTTAACTGTCATAAATTCTTTACTATTTTGATGGTGGGTTTAAATCTGCCACAAATTTCTCCCAGTTTCAATGCCCAATCCCCTAATTCAATTTTAAACTTAACAAAATCTTAATTTCTACTTGATCCTGGTTTGGTAGGTTGCTTGTGTTTGGTTGAGCAGCAATTAGGAAACAAGTCAAATCAAGCCATTATTTGTGCTTTTGGCAATTGACCCTCCTGAATGCCAACTGTATTTACATCTGGGAAGGGGTGAATATGGAACTTATGGATGGTACACGCCTGCTAGCAAATCAGTGCAAACGGCGGAATTTTTTGTTGGGTGCAGGATTCTTAACAGGGTTAACAATCGCTAGCCAATGGTATCCGGTATTGGCTAAATCAAGGTTTTCTAGCTATCCGTTCAGTCTTGGTGTTGCCTCTGGCGATCCTTTGCCGGATGGTGTTGTTATCTGGACACGACTGGCTCCCAATCCACTCTCTGGAGGCGGAATGCCACTGGTAAATGTTCCAGTGCGGTGGCAAGTCGCCCTTGATGAAAACATGAAACAGGTTGTGCGGCGAGGAACAGTACTAGCAACACCAGAGTTAGCACACTCAGTCCACGTTGATGTCCGTGGGCTAAACCCTGACCATTGGTATTGGTATCAATTTCAAGCAGGTAAGGAAGTTAGTCCTATTGGGCGGACTCGTACAGCACCAGCTTTTTATAGCTATACCCAACAACTGAACTTTGCTTTTGTCTCCTGTCAAGATTGGCAAAATGGCTACTATACAGCTTATCGGCATTTAGCTGAGGAAAATCTCGACCTTGTGGTTCATCTGGGTGATTACATCTACGAATACGGGCCACAGTCTGGTGGGCCCCGCCAGCATAATAGTCCAGAAATTATCACTCTTAAAGACTATCGCGATCGCCACGCTTTGTACAAAACTGACCCGAATCTGCAAGCTGCTCATGCGGCTTTTCCCTGGATTGTCACTTGGGACGATCATGAAGTTGACAACAACTACGCCAACTTAACCCCTGAAGACAACCAAACCCAAGAGGCTTTTAGAAAACGGCGAGCTAATGCTTACCAGGCTTACTACGAACACATGCCCTTACGTCAGTCTTCATTGCCCAAGGGAGCAGACACGCTGCTTTATCGGCGATTAACTTTCGGTAATTTAGCTGAGTTCAATGTGCTAGACACTAGGCAGTATCGCACTAACCAACCTTGTGATGATGGACTTAAGCCTCGCTGTCCCCAAGCTTTTGATACAAATGCTACGATGACCGGCTCAGAGCAAGAACAGTGGCTACGAAAAGGGTTAGACCAATCGCGATCGCGCTGGAATGTGATTGCTCAACAGACCATGCTAGCCGAGTACAATTTCAATAGTAATCCAGGTGTTGGTGTCTTCAATGTGGATCAGTGGGACGGTTACGTGGCTGCGCGTAATCGGCTTTTGAGTTTTCTCAACCAGCGCCAACCCTCTAATCCAGTGGTAATTACTGGAGATATTCATTCTAGTTGGGTACACGACCTAAAGCTTGACTTTAATAACCCAAACTCGCCGACTGTAGGCACTGAGTTCGTAGGAACTTCAATCACCTCTGACTTTCCCACCTCATTCATCGCTCCATCTCAAGCTGCCCTAACTAATAATCCCCATACTAAGTTCTTTGATGGTGCTTACCGAGGATACGTCCGCTGCAACCTGACTCCAAAACGCTGGCAAAGCGACTATCGTGTTGTATCAAGCATCGTTGACTTGAATGCTTCAGTCAAAACCTTAGCTTCGTTTATAGTCCAAAACGGACAACCAGGGGCACATCCAAGTTAAGCAAATCTCACAAGTAATCAAACAAACCCTCCAAATAGAATCTGGGGGGTTTCAATATAGTATTAAATATAATTTCGACTATTAGAATATCTGAATTCGGAGCTTGTTATCCCACATTTTGCGGGTGTTCCGATATAGCAATCTTATCTGAGTTACTAAAACTGCAAAAGGCTTAAAAAGCTAGAGAATATGGGAAACTCAAAAGGAGCGTAGACTATATTAAGTGGGAAGCGATCGCCTGTTAAAGGTTATACTAAATCAATTTTCCTATAGAGTTATTTTGGCATTTATTTGCAATACTTAACTTATCTATAATTAATAAAAGTAAACATAGATTAAAAATAATAACTAACATCATAATTTATTAAGTTCATTAGACTAAATTAAGAGTATACTGAATAGTTGAAGCCTAGTTTAGAGTTGAAGTACTAAGTGCAAATAAAGTTAAATATTTGTTTAGTTTTTTCTCCTTTGTCATTTATTTGAGTGTTAAATACTAAAAAACAAAGTTTATTTGTGCCAACTTCCTAACTAGGTTGTCAAGCAAAGTGGTGAAAATCCGACCAGAGCCAAGTACCAACAGCGAAAACAAAAGTAAACTTCACAAAAATTACGTAAAATGATCAGAAGAATTTTGCTGGCTGTATCGGGATTGGGACACGCAGAAGAAATGCTCAAAACCCTGAAAGAAATCCCTTCAATTCAATCTGCAAAAGTTACAATTTTGCATGTTGTTCAAGCACAAAATGCTGCTGCTACCATGACAACTAAATGGGAAAATGGGGGTAAAATTCTGGCGAATGCCATTCAAACCTTGAACTTAGATCCTAGCCAAGTTTCTTCAATTTTACGTGAAGGCGATCCCAAAGATGTAGTTTGCCAGGTCGCTGATGAAATCGATGCTGACTTGATTATTATGGGTTCGCGCGGACTGAAGCGGCTGCAATCGATTTTATCAAACTCAGTCAGTCAGTATGTTTTCCAGTTATCTTCTCGCCCCATGTTGCTGGTAAAAGATGACATTTATGTTAAAAGAATTAAGCGAATTATGGTGGCAATAGATAACTCTGATTCAGCAAAAAATTGCTTGAAATTGGCATTGTTTTTACTGCGAGATATTCCAGGTGGCGAATTAATTTTGGCAAATATTAGTACAGATTTCGGCGGTAAAAAATCGGAAATAACCAAGGTTAACCCAGCTCAAAATCCAGTTTTAGCAGCCGCTGTTGCAGAAGCTGAAAAACAAGGCATCCAATCTCGTTCTTATATCAGCAGTGGCAAACCTGGTGAAGAAATTTGTCGGTTGGCTGAAGAGTTGAATATAGACTTATTATTGCTCGGTTCTCCAGATCGTCGGCCATCGATCGCTAAGAGTTTTGTTGATATAGATCGGCTCATCGGATCTTCCTTGTCTGACTATGTTCGAGTCAATGCCACTTGTCCGGTATTGTTGGCGCGGACAATCGCTTCTTAAAGTAAACAGTGCTGAGTATAATAATTGTTGTAATAAAATAGTAAAGAAGTAAGATTTTTCTTGTCTTTACTATTGGGCACTCAGCATAGGCTACGCTAACAGCACTAAATGGATAGTTGATAAATAAAAACCCCTACACTATTGGCGCAGGGGTTATTTATTTTATACACAAACTCTTAACTATCTTTTCCACCTTCGCGGCTAGCAGTTTGGATGTAAAGAATTAGTAAAAACACGGCGGGGACTAGTACGAACAAAATGCTCGCTATGAACCCCAGGTCATTAACTTGCATGGCAAGAAAGCCTCTCTTAAATTTCCAGTCAACAACATTAGGATAGCATTATCGATGACAGAGTTATACCAATTCAAAATTCAAAACTTGTACTGAGCTTGTCGAAGTATTCAAAATGTCCGCGTAGCGTCTCGTAGAGAGGAAACTCAATTTTGGTAAGTATTTTGACTACTGACTGGATATAATGACAGATTTGAGAACTTAAGGCTTCGTGACTACGCTGACTGAGCCATTCACTAAAGTTTGACAGGCAAGGCGGTAATTTTCTGGCTTTTTCTTGAATTTCCGGTTTTCTACGTCTGTGCGCGGGGAAAGATTTTCTAGTCCTTCGACTATTTCAACAACACAAGTACTACACTGACCATTACCACCGCAATTGGTCATTTTACCAATCAATGTATATATATCAATGCCATTTTGTATCGCCTTGAGCCGGAGATTAGCGCCATCTGCTGCCACTACTTCTTTATTTTCTTTAACGAATTTGATATTACCCATAATTGATTCCTCCTTGACTGTAAGCTTGGCTTTCAAGGCTTCATATTGACATAGCTTGATTAATATCTTATTTATTATAATAATTTATTGCAAAATATTAATAAATATTAATTTTATCAAATACGACACTGCAAAAAAATAGGACAGGTAGTCTACCTGTCCTATAAATTGAACAATAGATTAACTTATCTAAATCCCACAGCTGCTTGCCAAACGAAAGCAAGCAACAAGAAGAATACCGGGATAACTGGGAGAACGTCTACCAAAGGATCGAAGATTTGGTAAGCTTCTGGCAGTTTTGCTAATAAAAGTGCTGCTTCCATGTTTGTTTAAATCCACCTATCCAACACAGCTTTCATAATTGAGAAGTATCTTAACATGGTTTGGTCATTGGTCATTTGTCATTTGTCATTTGTCATTAATCCTCTGTTCTTTGACTCTCTATTTCTCATCTTTGCTTTCTTCGGTGAGCCAGTGACCAAATTCTGCGACAAAGCGATCGCTTAATATTGCTTCTCGAATTTTTTGCGTAAAGCGAATTAGTTCGGTAATGTTGTGAATGCTCAACAAGGTATAAGCCAAAATTTCCTGCGATCGCACCAAATGAGATATATAAGCACGGCTAAAATTTTGACAACTGTAGCAAGGACAAGTTTCATCTAATGGCGTAAAATCTTCACGAAACTTAGCATTTTTTAAATTCCAGCGTCCGCCTTGGACTATCGCTGTACCATGTCTTGCCCAGCGAGTGGGAATGACGCAATCAAATAAATCTATACCAGATGCGATCGCGATCGCCATTTCACGATAAGTTCCCACACCCATCAAGTAACGCGGCTTTTCGGGGGGTAAAAGTGGTGCTGTTACTTTGACAATCTCAGCCATCAATTCTGGCGGTTCTCCCACACTCACGCCACCAATGGCATATCCCGGCAAATCCAACTTAGCCAAAGCTTCCGCTGCACGGCAACGCAAATCCAAATATACGCCCCCTTGCACAATCCCAAACAAAGCCTGATCGCTGCGTTGATGAGCCGTTATGCAGCGTTCTAACCAGCGGTAAGTGCGCTCAGTTGCAGTTTCTACTTCTTGGCGAGTCGCTGGGTAAGGCGGACACTCATCAAAGGCCATAATCACATCTGCCCCCAAAGTATTTTGAATCTCAATGGAGCGCTCTGGTGTTAATTTAATAATTTGTCCATCATGGGGCGAGCGAAAAGTTACGCCTTCTTCAGTAATTTTTCGCATCTCGCTTAAGCTAAAGACCTGAAACCCACCTGAATCTGTGAGCATTGGCCCGTTCCACCCCATAAATTTATGCAACCCACCACCTCCAGCCACGATCGCTTCTCCTGGTTGTAGGTGAAGATGATAAGTATTGGATAAGATCATTTGTGCCCCAGTATCTCGTAGTTGAGATGGAGTAATAGTTTTGACATTAGCCAGCGTTCCTACTGGCATAAATCTGGGGGTTTCTACAAGACCGTGAGGGGTGAAAAACACTCCTGCTCTAGCTTTTGTCTGACTACAGCAAGCAAGACATTGAAAAGAAAAATTCGCACTCATGCCATTTGGAATTTTAGATTTTAGATTTTGGATTGTGAAACACTAATCGGTAAAGAGTTTCAAAAATCCCTAACTAGTACAACGCAGCAGAAATAAACCACCCCTGACGCTCGATGACTCGCTTGCCGCCGACGCTAACGGGTGACGTTCGCAAGCTCGCTAACGCTACGCTAACGGCAGTTCCTTATGGCGGGAACTCCCTCTGAGCGACTGCCTCACCATTTCATTACAGCCAGAAAGCCCAAAATGAAAGTTTTTTGACTTTTGGCTTTTGCCTTGCGGTACTAGCAGCCATAAAATCAAATGGTATTAGGGCAAAATTAATAATATTTGGCTAAATTATGGACAAACATCAAGATTGGTAGTTGAGTTTTAGCGAACACTTAAGCATTCATTACTAACCTAGTTACCAACTTTACGAGTATATACTCTAAATAATTGTTATTTAGAAAGAATCAGAACAGTCATCGTCAATTTCTGCATCCCACTTGGCTGAGAGTACTTGTTCCATCATCGCTTCTATAGCGCTGACATTGAAGCTTCGCTCTCTTCGCTCTTGTAAAGGTGTCGAGCGGGGAATTAACCGCAGACACAATCCTTCTTGCATCAAATCGAAGTAGGTTTCTTGTTGCGACGACTGTTTTAGTTCTAAGTAATCAAAACTACAAACATTCAGATATAGCGCGCGGTTAGCGACTAAGGTAGACCTTTGCGGATTGGCAAAAACTTCCATCACATCCCCTTCACCCTCGCTCAGTACCTTATCTTCTTGGGTGTAGATGTAGTGGACTCGACCTAAATCTGCCAGCAATCGCCGGATGTCGAGCTTATTCACAATGATGCCCGTGTTAATAATGCACGGAGCTGGTATCCTGGTGTCGGGTAGATGATGACTCATAGGAAAATTGCGATTGAGCTAAGGAGAGCAACAACATAGCTAAACTGTCATAATTGAATAGCTTCTTTACTCCCTACATTTAAAAAAATATCAATTTTATGGGGCAATCGTCTAATAATTTGGAGTAAGTTTTTAGTTAACGAATACAAAACAGAAATTTTGCTCCTTGATGGAATTTTAACTTCCTAAGTTAGTCGTTTTTGTATAAAAAAATACTCAAAAATATTTGTTTACCACTTAGACCAGCATAACAAAATTTTCAACGAGAATGTTTAATAGAAGTAAATCTTATTTAAAGTTTTAAAGTCTACTGATGTCGGTTCTACCGAAATTATGACTATTATCCAGCAATTTACCAAAAATTAATGTAATTCAGATGACGAAACAGCAACAGTGGTGGAAAAAGCTGCTGTTAAAGCTGGCAGCTAGTATTATATTTTACACAAGTATTCCGTTACCGTATTTGAACGGATTGAACTTTCAAAGAGTAGCACGTCTTGCTTCGCTTGTTGGAGTGATGATTGGGGGAATTTTAGGGTTTCTGGATACGGGGATGGATTATCTGGGGATGCCCGTGTTAACTCGTAGTGCCTTAGTAGTAAGTGTTTGGATTGCCATAACTGGAGGATTGCACTTAGATGGGGCAATGGATACTGCCGATGGTTTAGCAGTGGGCGACCCAGATCGGCGACTGGAGGTAATGGCAGATAGTGCTACAGGAGCCTTTGGAGCAATGGCTGCGATCGCCTTGGTGCTACTGAAAATAACAGCTTTGACAGATATGCCAGAAAACCGTTGGTTGTTGCTGATGGCTGCTTGTGGCTGGGGACGTTGGGGACAACAGCTAGCTATCGCCCGATACCCTTATCTGAAAGCAACTGGTAAAGGCGCATTTCACAAACAAGCCATTCGTTCTTACAAAGATTTGTTACCAGGATTATTATTGTTGTTTAGTTTGAGTGGTTTACTTTGGCTGATAAATAGACAGCAACTATTTCTCGCACTGGCAATGATAATTGCTGGAAGTGCGATCGCCACTTTAACTGGTGCATGGTTCAACCATAAACTAGGCGGACACACTGGAGATACCTACGGCGCAGTCGTTGAGTGGACTGAAGCCTTATTTCTCTGCGTACTGACTGTAGGAAGTTAGGAGTGAGGAGTCAAAAGTGAGGAGTTAAAAATCAAACTCCAAACTCCTAACTCCAAACTCCTAACTTTATTTAATCGGTTGCAACTTTGTCACTTTGAGTTTAAAAGCCCCAACCCCAGTTTCCCCAAAAGACCGGACACGAATAACATAATTCCCTGTCTCTACGATGCGAGTAAAGAGTAAGGAATTGCTACTCCCATCAGGGCCATCATCATTTTCTGCCAAAGTCGAACCATCAGGTGCTAGCAGTGTGATGATGCTGTCAAAGTTTTCCGATGACAGGTCAACTGCTAAATTGTCGCCCTTCTGCAACTTCACAGTGTAATCACGGGCAAACCCACCTTGACCTGTGGGAATATCTTTGTCTGAAAGGCGATCGTCAATTTCAGTACTGTTAGATAAAGGAATTGGACTATACAATTTATTTTGAGCAACTGCACTTGTACTAATGCCTATTGCCAGCAATGTGGCAGGAATGATGATGAGTTGTTTTAAACCTGCCGCAAAAACTTTATTCATACATTTCAAGCAATTTTTCTACAAAAATAGGGTAATTAGGTCAATTTATGTACTTATCCGTCAAAGCTTGCCTATTGCTTCTTAATTTATCCGTCTTTGACGGCAGTGGCTACAGCTACTAATCCTAAGACCACAATTCCATACTGACGAAGTGTTTGCACAGCAGACCTGGCAGTAGCACCAGTAGTATAAATGTCGTCCACTAACAGCACTGGGGCATTTGGAGGACGATGGCGAAATTCTTGTCCAATAGCAAAAGCTTGGTTCAAGTTTTTTTCTCGTTTAGATACCGACAAACCAAACTGCGCTTCAGTTTCTCGCACTCTTGCTAAACCGTTTAGTTTCAATTTTAATCCAGTTATTTCGCAGAAACTTTGTGCTATCAGTGCGGCTTGATTGTATTTACGTTGTTTTTGTTTGCTAGCGTGAAGTGGGATAGGAACTACTACAGGCTGGCTATCTCGCTTCGGTGAATTTAACAACCATGCTTCCCCTAACCATTGACCCAAAGGACGAGCTATTTGGGGTTGATTTTCATATTTCATCGCTGCGATCGCTCGTTTCACTGGGCCACCATATTCCCCCCAGCCAAACACTGGTATAGGCTCTTGCCATAGAGAAATCGGGTCTTTACGTTGACATTTTTGCAGTTGTCTGGTGCAGTTTTGACAGAATTCTTGGGAAGTTGCGCGTTGACATAGAGGGCAATGGGATTGAAGAAAAAGATTGAGTAAGCCTGTGAGATTTTTAATCCAAGCGTGCATTTAAAATTGTCCTTTGTCATTTGTCATTTGTCATTTATCCTTTGTCATTTGTCCTTTGTCGTTTGTTTTTAGCTAATGACTAATGACTAATGACTAATGACTATTGATCAATGACTTAACATACACGCGATCGCACCTTGTTGTTTCCACTCCTGTTGCTGGAGTGTAGCCATTGTTTTCATACAGCTTGACTGCTTCCACCAAAACACTGGCGGTTTCAATCCAAATTTGTTGAAAACCACGCTTTGCGATCGCTGCTTCTAGCTGTTGTAACAAATATTTCCCTAATCCTAAACCCCTAATGCTGGGTAAAAGATACATTTTGCGGATTTCTACAGCTTTTTCACCTCGGTGTATGGGGTAGTATGCTCCAGTACCTACTAACTGACTTTGGTGTTCAATTACCCAAAACTCTCCCCCAGTAGCTAAATAACATTCCTCAACTCGCAGCACATCTTGGTCAGCACCCTTGGGTTCCCAAGCCAGACCGTATTCTGATAATACATAACTGATGACTTCGGCGGCTCTTGTGCGATCGCTTTTCACCCAATCACGAATTAAAAAATCTTGATAATAGTTTTTCATTACCATTTGCTGGTCAAGTTTACCCAGAAAAATTTTCCGCATCTATATCCCAATTTACTCAGCAAATAGCAATTCTTGCAGAGTTCATTTCAAGCTGTAATCTTAAGGCGTGAATTAAGTCCACAAATTCGGCAATTAATTCAGTCAGGTTCCCAGGTGATTATTCAGGGAGATGGTATCGATCGGCAAGTGTAGAACCTAGCAATTTCACTCCTGCTGCAATTTAAAAGCACTTCTTGCAAAGTAGTTTCCTTTCCTAAATTCTAAATTAGATAATGATTCTGAAAGTTAGATTTATTTAAAAGCTTAAAAGCTATTTAGAATATTGAAGCGAAACACCAACTGGCATTCATTTCTTGTGGCAAAGGCTGACTTTTCACAGTATTTGGAAAATTTTGATATTAAACAATCGCTTGCAACAGAATTTAAGAAATAAGAGGGGTAAAGGGAAAAAGGTTAATAATAGTCTCCCACCATAGAAGCAATAGCTTTTTACCCTTTCCCTTGTCCCTTACCGTTCCTGATAAATAACTGATGATACACTTCCTGCTCCTGCCTTCTTGTATTAAGGCAATGTTGCTTCAGAAATGCTCAAAGTTTTGTTGTCGTCGGCTTTCGAGGACTCATTTCCTGGAACGGATGCAGTTATCTCCCCAATGGCGCTGTCGTTTGTTCCGGTACTAGGACGCAAGGCACTTAAAGCAGTCTTAATCACAACAGCTGTAGGTACTGCCACAATTACACCTAACAGTCCGCCAATTCTTGCCCCTGTTAAGACCGAAATTAAAATCCAAACTGGATTTAAACCGGTAAAACTGCCTAAAATTCGAGGGGCAATTAAATTTTCGAGAATTTGCTGTACAATTACCGCTGCGATCAACACTCTCACACCCATTGAAAAATCTTGCAACGCTACCAACAGTGTAGTCAGGGCAATGCCTACAGAACCGCCAAAGGGAACGAGAGCCATCAGGCCAATAGTTAGTCCGAATAACAATCCAAACGGCACTTTCAGCCACAAAAAGGTAGGAATAAGGGCTGAAGCCATACAGGTAGATAAAATCAACTGGGTGATGAAGAAATTTTGGAAACTTAGGCGGACTGTTTTAGAGAAAGGCTCGCGAAATTTATTAGGTAGCCACTCCACTAAACTTTCCCAGAGTTCACCCCCATGCTGTAAAAGATAAAAAGTTAAAACCATCGTCAAGAGAATATCTAGCAGACTAGTAACTGTCAGTACAGCTAGATTTAAAACTTGTCCGGCGATCGCTTGTAATTGTCCTTTGACGCGATCGTTGATTTGCACCACCAAAGCATCGAGGTTAATCGGTAAGCCAAAAGTCTCAGCTTTTTCGTTTAATATCATTAACTGAGAGCGTCCAGAGTCGATCAGCTCTGGCAAACGAGCCACCAGTTGTTCAGCTTGGGTAAGAGCCAAGGGAAAAAGTGTCACACCCAACGCCAATAAAATCGATAAAGCCAAGAGAAATACTAAAATAGCAACTTGCTCTCTCTTAGCACCATGATGCTCCATCCAGCTCACGGGGTAGTTGAGCAGAAATGCTAGCACTGAGGCTCCGACTAAAATGACTATGAGAGAATGGAAATAATTGAAAAATACCGAAATTGCCCAACCATTGATAACTAGCAGCGGAGCAAATAGCGCGATCGCCCCGATTCGCGCTATTGGAGTAAATGTTTGCCACCAGTCGAGTAGCTTACGTGTCTGCATTTTGAGCTGATTGCGGAATAGAACTAAATGAAATTTTTCCTTACAGCTTATTATCTCTAACTATATGAATCTTATTCATCCTTCTAGTTTAGGAGTTAGATTAACCCCAATGAAGAATTTTGAACCGAAAGACAATAGGGACTGGGGACTGGGGACTGGGGACTGGGGACTGGGGGAAGAAGAGGGACAAGGAGGACAAGGAAGAATTATTCCAGAAGTCTCTTTTTTGTCTTCTTCCAATTCCCAATCCCCAGTACCCAATCCCCAGTACCCAATGCCTAAAACACAGTTGCTTTTACATTTAGTTCCGATCGTCGGCTTTTTTCCATCCTTGTGGACGCTCTATCGAGGCCAGGGTAATCGGGAACAACTTGCTATTAGTCGTCTGTCTATTACTTTGGCACTTACTTGGTTGTTGAGTTATTTATTATTGGCTACCGGGGCAGCAACTTCAGATTTTTTTCCGCTACGTCTATTTATCCTCAATAGCTTTCTCACGTCAGGTTACTTTTTAGTAAGTATTTGGTTGATTTTGCGCCTAATGCAGGGCAAATCTAGTCGTTTACCAGGGTTTAGTAATTTAGCTGAACGAGTGCTTGGCAAGTATTTATCTTAATTTTTTAAGGCGATAAATTGTCGGTGTTTTTACTGAATTTTGGAAAATTTCTGGCTGATTTCTTTATATATCTAGTCAAATCCAGTTTATTATTGCCATACTTCAGTAAAACATCTCCAGGTTGTCCCAAAAAAAGAATAAATGCTGCTATAAGTGTTGTGGTTGACACTACATTAAAAAAGTTAGCACCGATAATTAAGAGTTAGCTATTATGGGTTAATTTGTTTAGGTGTTTTTAGTCTGCAAAATTACTGAATTTGATTAGTGAGTAAGTGTGAGGAAGTCTGTGACCATTCAAAGAAGTTCGGCGGAAGAAAACCAGTCGGGAAAAGCCTCAAAATCCAATAAAAAAATTCCCCAAAGCTCAACATCAGGGCGGTGGCTGTGGTTTTGGGTAGGTATGGGTGGTATTGCGATGGTATCAGCAACTGCGGGGGCGCTTTTAGCAGTGTCTTTGACGAGTACGCCTTTGCAACAAGCGCAGCTAACTCCAAAGGATGAGGCGGCCTTTGATAGCGATCGCATTTCTGGAGGTGTGCTGCGATTTTCAGAATTAACTCGTCCAGTGAATCTTTTGGTGATGGGAATGAGCGTACTTCCCCCAGATATCCAAAACCCTCCTGAAGATACCAAAAATCTCAAATACCTGCCCCAAGTCAACTCTTTTGATGGTCTTTCTGATGTGATGCTCTTGGTCAAATTCGATCCAGAGACGAAAAAAATAAATATGCTCTCCATTCCCAGAGATACCCGCACGGAAATAGAGGGGTATGGAGTGAAAAAAATTAATGCTGCCAATGTTGACGGTGGGCCAGCTTTGACTGCCAGAACTGTTAGTAATCTCTTAGGAGGAGCAGGAATCGATCGCTATGTCCGAATTAACGTTTTGGGAGTTGCCAAGCTAATTGATGCTTTGGGTGGCGTGACTGTCTACGTTCCTAAAGATATGAAATATCAAGATGATTCTCAGCATTTGTACATCAATTTGAAGGCTGGTAAGCAGCACCTCAATGGCGAGCAAACATTGCAATTACTGCGTTTTCGCCATGACGAACTCGGTGATATTGGTCGGATTCAGCGCCAGCAAATGGTCATGCGTGCTTTGATGGAGCAAACACTCAACCCGGCTACTGTTGCTCAATTACCGAAAGTTCTTGATGTCGTGAAAGACCACATTGATACTAACTTGACGGTTGAAGAGTTAGTAGCGCTAATGGGTTTTGGGGTGCGGACAAATCGCTCTAATATGCAAATGTTAATGCTGCCAGGTCGCTTTAGCGAAAAGAATGAGTTTGATGCTAGCTATTGGTTGCCCAACAAAGATGGAATTGCGAAACTGATGGCTCAACACTTTGGTTTGGAGTCAGAACAGGAACAGCTGGCAACTACAACTAACCCCCGCTCTTTGCGTGTAGCAATTCAAGATAGTACAGGTGGCGATCGCTCTAACCTGCAACCGTTAATTAGAGCCTTGGAAAAATCTGGATATCGCAATATCTATGTGGCCAAGGCATGGGGCGAACCTCTAGATGTAACTCATATTGTCGCCCAACAGGGAGATGGTGACAGTGCCGAGTCAATTCGCGGCACTTTGGGATTTGGAGAAGTGCGGGTGGAAAGCACTGGCAACCTTGCATCGGATATCAGTATCCAAGTAGGTAAAGATTGGTTGGAACAAAAATCTATTTTGGAGAAGTCGTTGACACCCTAAAGGGTATATCTGCTGACACTGAATTTACTACCTGACTCAGTTCTTGGAGTTTAGCTGCTACTGCACCATTGGTTAATAATTCTTCTGCTTTAGCTAAACCTTCTGCCATATCTGAACAAATACCACTGCGCCATAGATAAAATCCGCCATTCCACAAGGCTGTTTGCATCAATTCACCTGGTTTACCTGCCAAAACCTCTTGAATATCCGCCACCAGTTCTTCAGTAGTTCCAAGGGGTACGTTCTTGGTAGTAAAGCCGTAATCGCGCGGTACGAGGTGCAATCGTTCTACCTCTTGGGGTGCTACGGATGAAGATAAGCTGATGATTGCAGTGCGATCGCGCGGTAAGTCGCAACTACCTTCCAATCCTTTGACTAATGTAAATTTTGTCACTCCTCGCAGTCCTAGAGCTATCTGAAACATCCCTTCTGTCGGTGGATGGACAAACCCAGCAATTACGTGAACATCCCCAGCATAAGGACACCAAATTAGCTCCATTGTCGCCAACGGCGGACGTTTGCCCAGTTGGTCGCGGTACTCCCAAAGACTTGTAGTTAAGGGAAAATGCTGAGGTAGATAAATAAAGCCGATTGCCGTTTGCTCAAACACTTGTTGAGTTTGTGCTAGGGGTAAAGTAGTCCAATCGACTCCTAAACCCTGCCAAATATTTATCAGAGGTAAGCCGTACTTCGTGGGGAGGCGATCGCCACCATGCATTACCACTGGTTGTCCCACTGCGGCGAGTAGTAAAGCTGTGACGGGACTAATTGGTGCTGTACGTGTCCTACCATCATAAGGGATGCCAAGAGCGATCGCTGGTCGCCCAGAGGCTATGGGTTGCAGTTTTGGCCCCAGTTCCTCATAAGCATCCAACATTCCGGCTAACTCTTCTCCCGTAGGACGCTTGATTCGGTGAGCAATCAAAAAGGCTCCAATTTGGGCTGGTGTCGCTTCACCCAGCAGCATCATTTTAGTAGCGGTGGCTGCTTCAATACGAGTTAAATTCTTAGATGTGTGGTTTCCACTGCCTACTTTTTGCAGAAATTCCCGAAATACATTGCTCATTTTTCCTTTGTCCTTCGTCCTTTGTCCACTATCATTTGTCCATTGTCCGTGAATAACCGAAAATGGCTAATGACCGAATTATGGATTTACAGCAGTTTTCATGTATTTAGACCACAATTATGAGACCTAACTCCCAGCCCCTTCCCTACTAGCGTTGGGGAGAAAATCAAAGCCTCTCTCCTTTTAGGAGAGAGGAATGGAAGTGAGGTCTATTTGTGGTTCATTTACCTGAAATCGCTGTAAGAAGGTAAAAATGAGTCGTCAACAGCAGGTTTACTAAATTATTTAGCCCAAAAGTTTGTCTACCTTTAACAAAGGGCTTAAGCTTGTTGTCAAGCCCCAAGTCTTATTAATTTAAAGTTATAAATTCAGCTTTCTACTACACAACATATACAGTGAAATTAACTAGATTATCCTGACCAAATCGCAGTGAATCACCGTTAAGTAGGCGATACTGCATACCGGGAGTCAAAGTATTGTTGTTTAAATAAATACCATTTGTACTCATATCAACAATCATGTAGGAATTTTGCGACCAGTCCCAATCGACTCGCGCATGACGACGAGAGACTATTCCCTCACTGGGAATGCCGGTCAAGTCAATTTCTGGCGGCGCTATTCCTGGACTCTGACTGCGGCGACCAATATAACCTCCTTCCCCAATCAGGTGAAATTCTCTGCCAGTGCTATGAATCAGCTTTAAGGCTGGCGCTCTTTGAGGTGGAGGGGTATAAACAGGTGGTGTTGGTTGATAGGAAACTCGTGGCTGATAGACTGTTGAATAATCTATTGGGGCTTGTTGGGGAGCTTGGTAGTTAGGTTGGTCTGTAGGCGGCCGCTGATACTGAACAGGTGGTTGACTAGGCTGTTGTTGAATAGGTGGAGGTTGACTAGGTGGTTGTGGTGTAGAAGAAACTACATTACCCACAGGGGTAGAACACCAGGGACAAACCTTAGCATTGTTCGGCAGGGCGCGGTTAAAATATTCGCAACTAGGATTAGGGCACCGATTTGCAGGCATAAGACTTTATATCATCAGGCATAGGTTGTAAAGCTACAAGACCTACTTTACTAAGTAAACACTGACCCTGACGAGTAGTTAGCATCTGGGCAAATGTAGAACCACCAGGTAGGCGGTTGCTGTCTTTAGGGTACACTACAAAAATAGGGTATCCCAAGGGGTAGCTTTGGAAGGTTGTGACATCAACATAATAATCATCATGTTGACACAAATCATCTGAGGGATTAATTGAGCGGCGATCGCGCTTTTGAAACAGAGGTTGAATAGCGGACTTTTTAGCATCTGCGATCGCTAAAGGATAGCCAGTACACTGACTCGAAGTTTTACTGATAATCCCAAAACTGATAATACCAGTAGTTCGCCCATCTAAAGTTTCACTGCGTATCAGGTTTTGGGTTTTTGTTGTATCAAGTTTAGTAACTTTGGCTGCAAATAAAGCTTCGTCTTGAGGGGCATTTTGCAGAACTATTTGTTGAAATTTACTGATTGCTTCCGGTTCAGTTGGGGCAAAAGGTTTCACAGGCAGATTTGGAAGTTTAGGATTAATCTGCTGCCAATTAGTAATTTTACCTGTGTAAATTTGACGCAATTGCTCAAGATTGATTTGTCCCCCAAGAGCATTGGCAAGATTTGAGTCTCTTTTATTAAATGCGACAAAAACAAGTAAACCATCATAGGCTACTGGTTTTTTCGCAAGTTTATCTGTAATATTGTCTACTAAACTAGTAATTGCAAAATCTTTTTTGTTTGTTTGAACTTCTTCGATACTTTTAATCGGATTATTTATATTTGATGACAAAACAGATTTATAGTCAAATGTTGCTGTAGCATCTGGCTTTGGTCTGGTCAATAAATCTCCTAAACGACTGTTGTCTACTAATTGCGTTAAAACAAAACTCCATGTACTATCTTTTTCTCCTGTATAAGTAAATTGTCCAGAAGGAACGTTGGGGACTTCGGAAAAATTCCGCACAAGTCTAGACCATTGGATATATTGATTAGGATTATCTGTCTTCCTACCCCAAAGCCAATACCAAATTCCCCCGCCAAGTAGTAATAGAAATAGGATTAATAACAAGATTAAGGGCGTTGGCAAAGGCTTTTTTAGTTCTTGAGAACCTGGCGATCGCACTGAACTTGAACTTTTAGCACGATCTTCTTGAGGAAGTTCTAGTAGTGCTTTACGAGCCGCTTCTGCACTTTCAAAGGGAGTTTCCAGCCCAATTAAACGATAAATAAATTGCTTTAAATAGCTATCAGTATCCGGCCATTGTTGATGATCTCTAGGATTGAGAGGCTGGTTAGATGAAAAATTAGTTGTCCGCCCTACCCATAAATAAAACGCTAATAATCCTAATGATTCTAAATCTTGCTCAGGTCTGGCGGCAGCAGGTTGAGGAATAATCGGTGGGATAAATAAGTTTTCCCAGATAGCTAAATCACAAAAATATATAGAAAATTTTTGATTATTTTCTACTTTAATTAAAGTACTATCTAAATTGATATTGCCGTGAGTGATACCCAGTTGTGTTTGATTGGAGGGAAAACGCAGCTTTTGAGTGTGGATAAACTGGAGAGTTTGTAAACCTTGATTTAGTACTTCACGCACCTCAAGAGATGTCATTGCTCCCTTTTCTATGAGATATTTACCTAAAGTTTGGGATGACTCTATGCCTTGAGTAATTAAATAACAGCGCTCTCCTTTTTGATCTGCGATCGCTTCTTTCGTTTCCACCAGACGAAAGTTTTGAATTCGACTATCGGCTAAACTTACCCCACCCACACGTTTAAAAGTCTCTTGACGCTTTTGAGTCTCACTTTCATTAAAAGAACGATTGGGGAGCAGGTATTCTTTGATGATTACAGGTTGTTTGTCTTTAAGTTGAACACCTGAGTATAAACGGCCTAAACCGCGCACGCCAACAAAACTAGTTATTTGATAAGTTCCCTGACTTCCTTTAATCTCACCCTCCTGTGGTAAAGTTGCTGGAAAACCACATTCCAAGCAAAACTTAGCACCCTTGATTTGCTGCGCCGTTTGAAAGGGGCGATCGCAACTTAAGGGAGAATTGTACGAGCAGGGGTATTCTTGATAAAAAGATTCAAATGAAGCCATATACAAAAAGTTTCGTGAATTGCGCCGACTACTTCAGTCGCGCTCAAGCATGAACTAATCCTAGCTTGAGGGCAGTCACAATCGCTTGAGTCCGGCTAGTAACCTTCAATTTTTCAAAAATACTGGTGAGATGCGCCTTAACAGTAGCAACTGTTACATACAAATGTTTAGCGATTTCTTCATTAGAAGCACCTTGAGTTAACCAGTATAAAACCTCTTGCTCTCTTTCGGTTAAATGCACCTCATGACATGCTTTTACACAAGAGTCTGAATAAGCCTGAAAAAACCGGAAAAATCGACTAGCAACTTCTGAAGGTAAATAAATTTCTGACCTAGTTACAGTATCAATAGCTTCACACAATTGGGTTGCCACACGATTTTTAAACACATAACCTGCGGCTCCTCCCTGCATTGCTCTAAAAATCCAATCGTCTTCTTGATGAGCCGACAATACTAAAATTTTGCCACTGTAAGCAGCTTCTTTAAGACGTGCCAGAACTGTAATTCCATCACATCCTTTCAATTGCATATCCAGCAAAATTAAATCTGGACATTTCTGAGTTGTAAACTTTAAAACCTGATCAACAGAATCTGCATCACCAATAACTTCTACAGGTAACGCAGAATTAATACTATAAAAATTTAGGAGAGTACGTAACCCTTGACGAAAGCGTTCTTCATCATCTACGAGTAAAACCGAAAGTTTATTATTATCATTAGCCATATCTTTAATTACGAATTACGAATTACGAATTATAAATTAATTTACGCTCCTTGGTCGAGGTAAAATCAGCGAAAATTGTGCCCCACTTTCTGATAAAATTTGTGCCCAGATACTTCCTTGATGATCCAAAATAATTTTTTTAGCAATAGTTAAACCCAGTCCTGTACCTCCTTTACGTCGGGAATAAAATGGAGTAAATATTTTTTGTAAGTCTTCTTGAGACAATCCTGGCCCTCGATCGGAGATTTTAATTAAAACTTCATCTTGAAAAATTTGCCAGCTACAGGTAATAGTTCCTGAATGAGGGCTGAAATGAGCGGCATTACTGAGGATGTTATCAAAAACTTGTTTCATTTGTAATTTGTCTATTTTCAATATTGTCGATGTATCGGGAATCGATATTTTAAGTTTTTTTTGATTAATTATAGGTTGTAAATTTGTGATACTTTCAACCACTAAACTTCTTAAATCTTGAAGTGTTACCCTTAATTTTGCACTTTGACCGCAATCAATCAGTTCATTTAAATTAGTATCTAAATCTTGTATACTTTCGCCGATGATTGTTGCTTGTTCTTGCCAAGGGCTATCCTCTAAACCTAAGCATAAATTATGTGCATACAATCCTATAAGTCCTAAAGAGTTACGCAATTGATGACCGACTCTATGTAAGATATCTTCTAAAAGTTGAATTTCAGTTTTTTGTCTGCCATAGTCCAAGGAAATATCTACATACTTACTCAGCAGCATAGCAGAGCGTTTTACATATAGTTGTAAACTCGGTGAGAGAGGTTCATGAGTAATGATTTGAATATATTCAATTTTCTGATTTCTATAAGATATGGGGCAAATGTAAGAAATAGATGAAAAGTCCTTAAGCTTAAATTCATGTAAATTCAAAACAGGCGGAAAATCTGTCAGCCATGCTTCCGAACGCAAATAAGCTAAAGTTTTTGGAGAAAAAGGAGTTTGGTCTTGACCATAATTTATAACTTCTTGATTAGTTCTCAATAATGGATCGTGATAGACAATCCGAGCAAATAAAATTGGATATTGACTAGTTAATTGCTCAGACTCAAGCTGACAAAAGCTTTGGATGTCTGAGGAATTCAAATAATTAGAGCCATTGTCTAGTTTTTGTACAGAAAAGCCTAGTGTCATAGCTTCACTCGCTTTTTGCAACCAAATGTTTTTACTCTTCTGCTGACCAGTATAAAATTATGCAGTCTCAGCAATGTTTATTTTTTTGTTAAGTTATCTTTTGGGATAATTCATCCAAATAATTATTAAGGTTTGTATTTACACGTGTATCAAACTAACTTTGCTGTGTAAAGAAGTTTGTAGTAAGGACTTTAGTCCTGATGTTAAGCACTGAAATGCTTACTACTTACCTAAGCTTTCGTTAGCTTAATAGACTACTTAGGATGTCTTTTCAGCCATTAGTGTCAAGTTAAGATGAAATCACTGGGGTCAATTAGTATAGCTAGGGACACTTCGGCAAGCTCAGTGCATCGCTGGGGACTGGATGAAAAGTCTTTTTGTCTTTAGGTTTTATCCTCCTCAAATTAAAATTGAACAAAAATAATAATCGGCTGCCTGAATTCAATAAACGGCTGCCCGAATTCAATTAACGGCTGCCCGAATTCAATTAACAACACCCCAAATTCGATGAACAACTGCCCGAATTCAATAAACGGCTGCCCGAATTCAATAAACGGCTGCCCGAATTCGATAAACGACTGCCCAAATTTAATAAACGACACCCCGAATTCGATGAATATACCTTTGACATTTGGGCTTCTGCCTTAACTTGACACCAATGCTTTTCAACCCACCCACAAGAAAAAATGTATGTAGTGCGTCCAATTAAGAACTGCTCCAGATTAATCTACAAACTGAAGTTGCGACTTTACGGATTCTTGACCCAATACCCGATTTAAAAAATATCGACAAAAGTCTAATTAACTTTAGAAGCCCGATACATATACTGTAGATGCATCTGGATTAGCTACCAGCAGCACACCTTCATGCTTATCTTCGTTCTTCAAACTTTAGCCGAAATTCTCGCTGGAGGAACCTCACTTACCAGTACAGAGCAAATTGACTTTAGCCATCCTGGTAATCGTAGGGAAGAGGGAGCAGGGCCGACTCTCAATTTATATATTTTTGATATACGTGAGAGTAAGCAGGTGCAACATTCTGGTAGGCAAGTAGAACGCAAGCTAACACGCGCTCTACAACCTGCTACTGTAAATTGGGCACCCGCTTGGTTTGATGTTTCGCTGCTTTTAACAGCCTGGGATAGAACAGCTTTAGGTGAGCATCACTTTATTAGTGAGGCGTTGACTGTGCTGTTGCGCCATCGCACCTTGGAAGAGAAGTTTTTGGTTCCTGAATTGCGGGGCTATGGTAATTTGAACATGACAGTTGCCTTAGAGCCGCCAATTGAGATTGGCTCTTTGTGGAGCGCTCTCAATGTGCCATTGCGTTCAGCCTTATATTTGACAGTTACAATACCCTTCGAGCCACAACCTACTCCAGTACCTTTGGTTTGGGAGCGAATTTTCAATTTGCGAAATCAATTGTCTCGCGATAGTGACAGTCTAGTATTAACCAGGCGAGTTGCGATCGCAGGTATTGTCAAAAGTGCGGTGACAAATCTGCCGTTGGTAGCGACAGAAGTGGCTGTGAGGGGAACTGAAAAATCCATATTAACCACTAAAGAAGGGCTGTTCTTTTTTGAAGACCTTCATTTAGGTAATTATGTTTTGACTCTGAATCATCCGGGCTATCTACCTCAAAACGTCAATGCATTGGTAGATAACCAAAGTAATACTTTCAAAGAAATATTTCTAACTCCTGAATAATTAGATTTTTACTGACTTGGAGAGACTTTCATGGCTAGACTTGATTACTTTGCTCCTGGTGTTTACATCGAAGAAATTGACCGGGGTAGCCGACCAATTGAAGGTGTTAGCACAGCAGTTGCCGGATTTGTAGGCTTTACAGAAGACGTTCGCGGTGGGGCTGAGTTATACAAGCCCATGCTAGTAACCACTTGGACGCAATACTTAAACTACTTTGCCCGTCTCAACTCTGATGGCTTCACCGACTTCAACGCCTATTTACCCTTTTCAGTCTACGGCTACTTTATGAATGGTGGCGGTCGTTGCTGGGTAACAAGCATTGGGACTCAGTTACCAAACGCACCCAGACCCGCAACTCCAGAACCGGCTACCCTCAGAATCAACTCTAGAGGTAATCGTCCAGCCCTCCGCTTTACTTTGCGTGCTGAACAAGCATCAGGCGGATTAGTAAATCTTGTAATTATTGATGGTTCACCGCGTGCCCTACCTGAAGGTACTGAAGGAGAAGCACCTCCAAATACGGGCGAGTATTTCACCATCCAAATTCGTCGGGGAGATGAGCTTCTAGAGGAATACGAGAACTTGACAATGAACCGCGAACCTGCTGCTCAAGCAGCGACTTATGCGGTGACGGCATTGAGAAATTCGATGTACATCACCGTAGAAGACATAACTCAAAGTGGACAGCCTTTAGCTCGTCGTCCGGTCAATGGTCAATATGAACTAGCGCCACCCATTGTTGCTGCCACACCCGATAGATTTTCGCAAAATTTAGAAGGGGTTCGAGACGATCGCACCGGGGTACGCGGTATCTTTGAAGTTGATGAAATCACAATGCTGGCCTGTCCTGATGTGATGCGGGCTTATCAAGAGCAGATACTTAATTTAGATCAAGTCCACGGCATCATCGAACTGATGATTAGTATGTGCGAGGGTTCTGCCAGTGGCGATATTCCCAACCCGCCCAACCGGATGGTTGTACTTGATGCGCCACCGGATGCCGTCAAACCGCAGCAAGTAGTGGAATGGTTGAACAGATTTAACCGTCGTTCGATGTTTGCGGCCCTTTATTATCCTTGGATTAAAGTACCTAATCCACGCGATCGCGGTAATCCAATTTTAGTACCTCCTTGTGGTCATGTGATGGGTGTTTGGGCCCGCACCGACGAAACCAGAGGAGTTTACAAAGCCCCAGCAAATGAAGTTCCCAGAGGCGTAATTGGTTTGGGCTATGACACAAACTTCCGCGAACAAGAACTATTAAATCCCTTGGGGATAAATTGTATTCGCAGCTTCCCCAATCGAGGTATCCGCATTTGGGGCGCACGCACTCTAGTTGAGCCAGATAAAACAGAGTGGCGTTACATCAGTGTGCGTAGATTAATTAGCTATATCGAAAAATCCCTAGAACTGGGGACTCAGTGGGTAGTTTTTGAACCGAACGACCAAGATTTATGGGCGCGTGTTACCCGCACTGTCAGTAACTTCTTAGAGCGCATCTGGCGTGAAGGTGCATTATTTGGGGCATCTCCAGCCCAAGCATTCTATGTCAAGTGCGACGAAGAATTGAACCCACCAGAAACCAGAATTTTAGGACGTTTATATATTGAAGTCGGAGTTTGTCCCGTAAGACCGGCTGAATTTGTTGTTTTCCGTATCAGCCAATGGAATGGCATTGAAGATAGCGAATAGGGCAATTCAATTTTGGATTTTGGATTGCGGATTTTGGATTAAATTTCAATCTAAAATCCAATATCTAAAATCTAAAATTCTTGTTCCCCATTTCAAAATTAACTACACACAAAGGAGTCTAAAAGTATGGCAGGCGAATTTTTAACCTCTTGTAAATTTTACTTCGAGGCTGACGGAATTACTGATAAATTTATCAAAGAAATTAGCGGACTAGGCGTTGAAAATACACCAGCGCAAGAAGTTCACGGTTCATCTAAAGGCGCTAAACTAATGCGTCAAGCTACACCAACTGTTGTTAAATTTACCAACATTACAGTAAAAGTCATCGCCACTGATGATATAGACCTGTATAAATGGTATCAAGACTGTAACGAAGACATGGGAGACCCTCGGAAATGGGCACAGAATCGTAAGACTGGTTCGGTGGTTGCTTATGACCAACAAGGCTCAGAAAAAGCACGGTGGAACATTGTCAATTGTTATCCCTGTAAATACACCGGGCCTACCTTAACAGCCTCTGGTGGTGATATGGCAAATGAGACTGTTGAATTGGTTCACGAAGGAATTAAACGAATCAAATAATTAGCTTATGCAGTAATTAAGGTTTGGGAGTTTAAGTTGCATAGCCTCTACAGGCAGAACGCTTTGTGTCGGAGTCTGTTTTGCAAAGTTGCTCCTCTTGGGGAGACCCCATCGCTTTTAGCGTCTCCCCTTGGGAGAAGACTGCACTTTGCGCTAAATCTCCGTCACAAAACGTAATTACGAATTACGAATTACGAATTACGAATTATTTAACAGTGGTACAATCCGCAAGCCGAATTCCAGAAGTTTTGACAGCCCATCGGTTCTATTTAGAACTGACACTAGAAGGTCAAAACGATGCCAATTGTTTCTTTTTGGAGTGTCAAGGCTTTAAAAGAACACAAGAGGTTATTGAAATTACTGAAGTTACTTCTCAAACTTGGGGTACAAAAGGGCAGTCAAAAGGTCAGGTAGTAAGAACTAAGCTTCCTAGCAATCCCAAAAGTGGTAATCTCATTCTGCGTAGAGGTACCACCAACTCTATGGATTTTTGGAAGTGGTTTGAAAAAGTCGAAAAGGGTAATTGGTCACAGCAACGTAGACTTGTTGCTTTGTCTATTTATAATCAGGCAAATCAAGAAGTAGCTAGATTTGAATTAGCCGGTGCTTGGCCTGCGAGTTACAAAATTGCCGATGTCAACGCCCGCAGCCATGACATTGAAATTGAGGAGGTGGAGGTTGCTTTTGAGGAATTTAAACGCGTGAAATAATTAGGAGAATTATGTTTCCCACAGAGTTTGAATTTACACTGCCAAAGGGGTATCTAGACTCTGAAGGCAACCTCCATCGCAAAGGTGTAATGCGGTTATCAACGGCGATAGACGAAATTGCACCCTTGCGTGACCCACGTGTTAAAGCAAATCCCGTTTATGCCACAATTATTATCTTGTCACGAGTGATTACCCACTTGGGTGCTTTATCAGAGGTTACTCCTGCAATCGTGGAAAACTTTTTTTCCCAAGATTTAAATTATCTCCAAGATTTTTACCGTCGAATCAATGGCTTGGAAGGCGAAACTTGCATACCAGAAGATACAGTAAATTCTCCCGAAGCACTTCTTCATAATTGAATGGGGCATGGGGCATGGGGCATGGGGCATTGGGAGTGGGGAGCAGGGGGCAGGGGGAAAAGTTCCAAGCTACGTCTGCAAGTATCAAAGGCTCATTAAAGGAGTTCAAAGACTCATTAATGAGTATCAAAGGCTCATTAAAGGAGTTCAAAGCCTCATTAATGAGTATCGAAGGCTCATTAAA
>NZ_JAVRCA010000038.1:64149-83641 GCF_034530995.1 Nostoc sp. DedQUE04
GAAGGCTCATTAAAGGAGTTCAAAGCCTCATTAATGAGTATCGAAGGCTCATTAAAGGAGTTCAAAGCCTCATTAATGAGTATCGAAGGCTCATTAATGGAGTTCAAAGACTCATTAGCCTCGTTCCCAGCCTCCAGGCTGGGAATGTATTCCCAGAGGTTCTACCTCTTATCAACAAAGAGGAGGCGGAGCCTCCCAGAATAGATTCCCAGCCTTCAGGCTAGGAACCAGTCAGAGACTCATACCCAATGCCCAAATTCAATAACCTATGCGCCGTAAAAAGGATACTCTCTGCACAGAATTTGCTTTCACTCTTCCCAGAGGATTGAGTGATAGCGAACAACGAGTACATCGTCATGGGGTGATGCGTTTAGCCACCGCTAAAGATGAAATTTTGGTGCAACAAGAGCGCAAAGTTCAAGAAAATCCGGCTTACGGTGTTTTGGTAATCCTGGCACGGGTTATTACTCGCTTGGGCAGTTTCAATTCTGTTAGTCCTGATTTACTCGAAGGACTTCTCCTACATGACATTGCCTATCTCCGAGAATTTTACAATCGAATCAATCAACAAGGCAATGTACACATTCCGACACAATGTCCCCATTGCAATACTCAATTTTCAGTGGAGCTAGAACTAGCGGGGGAGTCGTAAGCTACCCCTCTGATACTTTATATGAGGAGGTAGCTTTTATTGCTTATCATTTCCACTGGTCACAAGATGATATTTTAAATTTAGAACACACTACCCGTCAGCGCTGGGTGGCAGAAATCAATAAAATTAACCAAAAATTAATATGAAAGTAAAAGTTAGCTACTCACCAAATTTAAGTGAAGTCAATGAAGTTGACCTTACCACAGAAACTCCAACCAGAGGAGAATGGCTGATAGGCCGTTCTCCTGATTCTGATTTAATCCTAGACAGCCCTGATATCAGTCGGGTACATGCTAAGTTTTTTGTTAAAAGTGGAAATTACTACTTCTCTGACCTTGGTAGTAGAAATGGCTCAATAGTTAATGGGAAACAGGCTGAAAAAGATCGACCATATTCTTTGAGTGATGGAGATATTATTCGGATTGCAGATTATGTTTTGATTTTGGAGGCAGTTGCTCCCGTTTATGAGCAACCAGAGACAGTCTTTAGGATTATAGATCCTTCACTGTTTTCTCGATCGCGATCGCCTGAAAATGTCAGCGCTGCCAATGTTGTTAATCCAGCCGCAGAGGTAGTTAGCGAAGTTCCACCGCCAATTAGTTCCGGAGTAGAAGCACCCCCTTCTTCAGAAATCAGCGAAATCTCAGAAGTTGTTTCGACTCAACCTGATGATGTCATCCCTGTTGTTGAAACACCAGAAGCAGTTAGCGAAGTTCCACACGATGTTCGTGATGATATTGTGGATTTGCGAACATTAGTTACACCAGAAGTCAGCGCCGATAGTGAAAAAGTCGAAGTTCCAGAAGTCAGCGAAGCCTCAGAAGTTTCTTTGACTGAACCTGATAACGCCATAGCTGCACCTGAAAACATCATTGAAACTCCTGAAGAGGAAAGTATTCTTCCAGAAGCTAGCCACAATGAGGCTGTAGATTTTGAAGCAGCACTGGCGACAGAATCTACTTTCGTACAACAGCGTGATATAAGTGCTACTCCAGACACTACCTACGACGAGGATGCAGAGTTAGAGGCAGCACTAGCAGCAGAAGTTACCTTCGTACAGCCACGTGATATTTTCAACGAAGTTCCTGTACAAAGCGCCACTCCAGAAACTACCTACAATGAAAATGCAGAGTTGGAGGCAGCACTAGCAGCAGAAGTTACCTCCGTCCAGCCGCGCGATATTTTCCACCATGTATCTGAGGAGGAAAGCGACATTCCCGAAACTACTCACGATGAAGTAGTGAATTTGGATACGCCAGTAGTAAAAGAAACCAGTGAAGTTGTTGAAAACGAAGAGATTCAGCCACAAGCAGCAGAGGAGCAGAGCCAAGTTACACGGGATATCATTGATGAAACTACTCACGATGAAGTAGTGAATTTGGAGACGCCAGTCGCAGAAGAAACCAGTGAAGTTGTTGAAAACGAAGAGATTCAGCCACAAGCAGCAGAGGAACAGAGCCAAGTTACACGGGATATCATTGATGAAGCAATAGATTGGGATACGTCAGTTACAGCAGCAGACAGCGCAGATGTTGACGAATTAGAACCTACTTCTACGGCGGATGAAACCATAAGCGAAGTTTCTGAAGCATCAACTGCGCCTGATGATGCCGTTGCGGAAGTTTTAAGCAATCAATACATTGATTTGAATAATGCAAGTGCTGAAGAAGTTAGTGTATATGTTGATGGTGTTGCTGCACAAATAAGTAATATTTCTGACTCAACTGATATTCCATCTTTGGAAACAACAGAAAGTGGAGCTACTGAGAGCATAAGTCAAACTATTGAAGAAATTCCGCAAGTAGAAGAAGATCGTTTTGATGAAACTCCAGAAGAAACAAATGTTAGTGAGCCTCCTCAAGCAATCATTGAAAGAAATATAGTACTGATTGCTCATGAAAGCAAGAAATCAGAACTTGCTGAGTTGGTTTTGGAACATCAGGAATTTTTCTCGCAGAGTTTTACAATTACCTGGCCATCTGTTAGTGAACTTTTACATCAGCAGGCAGGGATAACTATTAGTCAACAAACCCCCGCACCAACTTCTGGAGGATATCAAACAATTGCTTCATTGGTTGGAGCCGGAGAAATTGTAGCAGTTATTTTCTTGCGAGATTTGCTGCAACCTCAGCCTGGTCAAGCAAATGAAGAAGCATTGTTAAGATTATGCACTATTAATCAAGTTTTATTGGCTACTAATTTGGCAACGGCAGAGGCGATTGTGCATTATCTGAAACACATATAACAATTCTAAATCAGTTATGAACAAAAATATCCCTGACTTCGTAAAAGTTGTCGGGGATTTGAGTCTGTTGAGGTTTACAAGTAAAATATGATGACTATATTTTTTGAAAAGTTGCAAATTGCGTAGAATAATTTCGATATTAAAAAAAAATCTCAAAATATACGTATATTTTAAAGTAAAATCGATTGCAAAAATGGTTGTAAGTTTTAAAAGTTTATTTAGACAGCCAGTTATTGTTTCAAGTGCGATCGCAACACTTCTGTTAGTAGGAATTCAAAAACTGGGGGTTTTCGAGCCTCTAGAAATGAAAGTCTACGACCAAATGATGCAATTACGTGCCGACTCAGGCCCAGACACTCGTTTGTTGATTGTTGCTTTAACTGAAAAAGATATCCAAAAATGGAATTGGCCCTTGTCTAGCGAACTTCTAGACCGACTATTAGGCAAACTTGAAGAATATCAACCGCGAGTCATTGGTCTAGATATTTTTCGTGACTTACCAGTACCGCCTGGTCATGACAAGCTACTACAACGCCTCCAACAGAGCGATATCATCATTCCCATTTGCAAACATTCTGGTTCTAACAATCCGGGAATAGCACCCCCAAAAGGCGTTGAAGCAGAGCGAGTGGGATTTAATGATGTCGTAGAAGATACTGATGCCACAATTCGCCGCAACCTCTTATTGGTAAGTGCAGAGGAGTCCGATTCTTGTCAAAGTACCTATTCTTTTAGCTTACAACTAGCGCTCAAATATTTAGAAGTTGGAGGCATCCAACTAGAATTTACCCCCAAAAAGGAACTACAACTACGTAATACTGTATTTAAACCCCTGCAAAGTAACGCTGGCGGCTATGAAAAAGCAGATACCAATGGCTACCAAATCCTGCTTAATTACCGTTCTGGTCATCAGATTGCCCAGCAGATAACTATTACAGAAGTACTTGCAAATCAAGTTAAACCAGATTTAGTTAAAGACCGCATCGTTTTGATTGGTTCAACAGCCAATAGTTTAAATGATATTTTTAATACGCCCTTTGCTAGCGGTAAGTCAGATAATTCTGGCAAAATGGCCGGAATTGAAATTCATGCCCACAACGTTAGTCAAATTCTCAGTGCTGTTCTGAACAAACAACCTCTATTTTGGTTTTTACCTGAGTGGAGTAAAGTCCTTTGGATATGGGGATGGACTGTAGTTGGTGGGTTGCTGGTATGGCGAATTCAACATCCGCTAGGCTTAGGATTGGCAGCAGTAACAGCTCTGGCAGTATTATTTGGAGCCAATTTTGTCATTTTTAACCAAGCTGGATGGTTTCCAGTCATACCTCCGGCGTTGGGGTTAGTATTTACTGCCGGGAGTGTTCTTGCCTATAGTGCTTATCAAACCAAGCAAGAGCAAAAAGAAATTACCCAAAGGGTTCAAGAACATCAACAATTAATTCTAGAATTGCAAGGTCTTTTACGGCAGCGCGGCAACGCCTCAAATGAAGCGCCAACCGTAATTGTTGATTCCATCGGGCAAGAAATTGCAATAGGAACGATACTAAACAACCGCTACAAAATTACTCAACCCTTGGGTTCTGGAGGATTTAGCAATACTTATTTAGCTGACGATATCCAGCGTCCTGGTAATCCACAGTGTGTGGTTAAACAGTTGCGACCTCCTTGCCAAGATGCAGAATATTTAAATGTTGTCAGACGCCTATTCGATGCAGAAGCAGAAATTTTAGAAACTTTGGGTAAGCACCCACAAATTCCTCAACTGCTAGCTTTTTTTGAAGAAAATCGGCAATTTTCTTTAGTGCAAGAATTTGTTCGAGGTCACGCTATGGATAAAGAGTTAGCTACTGGAAAGCGACTAAAACAAGCTGAGGTTGTGGAGATACTCAAAGAAGTTTTAAACGTGCTGGTTTTTGTTCATAGCTATGGTGTAATCCATCGAGATATCAAACCTAGTAACTTAATTAGGCGAGAATCAGACCGGCACATTGTTTTAATTGACTTTGGCGCTGTTAAGCAGATTCAACCCCAGCAGCAAGAAGCTCAGACAATTTCAATTGGCACTCCTAATTATGCACCTTCTGAACAAATGAGCGGGTTGCCAAAACTCAACAGCGATATTTATGCCTTGGGAATTATGGGAATACAAGGCTTAACTGGGGTAGAACCCAGAGAGTTTCGTAGAGACACAAATACTGGTGAAATAATTATCCAAAGCCAAGCTGATGCTAATCAACAGATTTGGCAACATTGGCGCGAATTAACTGACGCTACAGACGAGTTAGTGATGATTTTAAATAAAATGGTACATTTCGACTTCACTCAACGATATCAGTCAGCCACAGAGGTGCTTAAAAATCTCGAAAGTCTTTAGTACTTTTTTTTAATACTAAAATGCTAATAAAAAAGCTCGGTCATTTACATGACCAAGCTCTTAACTATTTCAATCAATCATTGCAGGAAAAGTAGTGCGTAGGCGTAGCCCGTCGTAGACATCGCAAGCAAACCATTAGTTAGCAGATTGTTCCAAATTCACCTTGACAACTTTGTTCTTTTCTTGCTCAGTTTTAGGCAGTGTTAGATTCAAGATGCCATCTTTATAATCTGCCGTAACGTAAGTATTTTTAATCCGAGCCGATAGAGGAATTACGCGTTGAAATTTACCGTAATGAAACTCACTTCTGGTAACACCTTTTTCCTCTGTTTTCGTTTCGGATTTCCGCTCACCGCTAACGTAAACAGCATTTTCTGTGACTTGCACATCCAGGTCTTTAGCTTCTATTCCTGGCAGTTCTATCTTCAGATGAATCGCATCTTCAGTTTCTTGAATTTCAGCAGCAGGAACTTTACTTAAGCTTTTGTAAAACAATGCAGATGGTAGTCTGGTATCTTCAAATAAACTATTTATTTGGTGTTGTAGAGTGTCAATTTCTCTCCAAGGATTCCAACGAACTAGTGTCATAACTTTTCCTCGTCTTAGTTAGGATTGTTTAATAAATTTTGCACTTCACCTTGTGCTTACATATTCATATTATGTAGATTTAAAGCTGCTGTAAATTCGGTTTTTGACACCAACTAATTGATGATTGCCGCACCAAATTAGATAGAAAAATTTTTACGGTTTACTCTAATTTGTCTGTTCGGTAAACCCGAATAGACAAATTAGATTCAATCATACTAAATCAATAAATCTGCTGTTGAAGGGATAACCTAGAAATACGATGCCTCAGTTGGGCTATGTCTACAACTGAGTAACAGCGTTGCATAAATTTTTAGATAACCTCAGTTAAATATATATCTGTTCAAGTTTGTCCTGAACTTAGCTCTCGATTTATTAACCAACACAACATCAATGATGAAACTCTTTCCTTGGCTTAATTTTGCACACATTGTTGATTCTAGTGTCCTACCTAGAATCGCTAGGACTCAAATAGCTACTCATGGCAAGAGTGGCACATTAATCGACACAGCTATCAAATCTAATACTTTACGCAACGATTCCACAGATATCAATTGCCTCAAAACCTTTGATAGTGCTGTTCTTGCTTATCAGATGATGGGTCTTAGCAACTTTGAATGAACCGTAGGATGCAATCACCCGAATGGGTGAGGAGCAAATCAACCGTTCAGGTGAACTGGGTGCAGGAAGTTAAGACAGATAAAAAATAAGACTCTATTACTCAAGAACACTAATTGCACTTTACTATAAATAAGGATAATCCTATGAAACTCTCTATCTTGATTGATTCTGTACTCATTGTTACTTCTATTGCTTTATTGCCTAGAATCGGTGGTACTCAAATAGCTACTAACAATAGTGGCGAACCTATAGCTATCAATTCTAACAATTCATCTAACGTCAGCTACCTCAAACCTTTTGATGCTGCACAGGGTAGTCTTAGCGGTAGCGCTTTGGTATCTCAATACCAAACAGGAAACCTGACTGGATTAAATGTGGTTAAGACTGCTGTTAACGCTAAAAAGTTACCAGCACAAGCTTTGAATGATAAAGGTTATCTAAACGCTGTCAAGTTGCAGTTGACATCAGACAACAGCACTAATGATTTATCTTACTAAGTACAGACTTACAGAGGTTCGTAATGGATTTATAAAATGCTGTACTATCATTTGGTTGTTTTGACAAGAAAATGCATAACCGAGCAGGAAAAGCTGCTGTCTCCCCCTAATCACCATCTCATTTGCAAAAATTACTTTGACCCCTCCAACACCTTGGAGGGGTTTTTAGTTGGTGCTACGGTTGCTACTTGCTCTAGCGTCGTCCCATGCATAGTAGCACTAGAATGCTTTCTGCTCCCACAACGGCGTGACTCATCACACTTTTATAAAAAAGGGACGGGTCATAAATTATTTACTGTTCTATCAAATTAACGTTGTTAAGTTACTCAGCAGGTGTAGTTTTCACCTCCAGGCTGTGTTAGATATTGTGACGCGAAACAGGAGTATAGATACGTTGCTAAAGCTTTCTCCCGAATCTCCTCTATTTATTGTATTAATCATTATTAGTTTTCTAGTAGTAACTTTGTCAACTTGGTTATCATCCAAACCATTCATTTTAAAACCATTTGGAGTTAATGATATTGTCCAGTTACTCACATTACAATTATTTATTTCTTTGTTATTAGAGCGTTCTTTAGAAGTTTTTATAACTACTTGGCGTGGCCCATTCGTCGAACAATTAGATATTAATATTGAGCAAAAAAAGGCTCTACTGTCTGAAAAGATAAGACTTATGGAAGTTCAACAGAAGCAATTATTAGAATCTAATCAAATCAGCGGACTCCCGCCAGAAGGAATGAGTTTAGAACAGCAAATCATCCAAAATTTTACACAGAACCAACAAGAACCATTAAAAATTTTCCAGCCACAAATGGATGATATCAATGAAAAAGAGCGCCAAAAAACAGCCTATAAATCTGATACACGAACAATTGCTCTATGGACATCTCTTTTATTCGGTCTTTTAATGAGCGCAATAGGTATTCGCTCAATCGAACCACTTGTAGTTATTGATTTAGATAATCCCATACAGGTAATTATTTTCCGTTGTTTAGATGCATTACTGACAGGAGGTTTAATTGCCGGAGGTAGTGAGGGAATTCATAAGCTTATAAAAGTTTTTATCGATTTTATGGAAGCTACATCTAAACAAATCAAAAATCAAGGCTCGTCTTGATGAAACTCTCAATGCAGGAGAATATTGCAAATATTATGAAAATTATAGTAATATCTATAGCCCAGTCATCTCTAACTGGGCTTTTAGCTATCTCAATCAATTATTGAAAGTGAGTAGTTTCGCACTATGCAGCAGGTTGTTCTAGATTAACCTTGACAACTTTGTTCTTTTCTTGCTCGGTTTTAGGCAGTGTCAAATTCAAGATACCGTCTTTATAATCTGCGGTGATATTGGTATTTTGAACCCTAGCAGATAAAGGAATTACACGCTGGAACTTGCCGTAATAAAATTCACTCTTGGTAATACCCTTGTCTTGGGTTTTAGTTTCAGATTTGCGCTCACCGCTAATGTGAACAGCGTCTTGGGTGACTTGAATATCTAAATCTTTAGCTTCCAGTCCTGGCAGTTCTAGCTTGAGATGAATCGCATCATCAGTTTCGTGCAACTCAGCAGCCGGAACTCTGACAAAGCCTTTTTCAAGCCGTGCAGATGGGACTCTGGTATCTCCTAATAAGCCGTTGATGTGACGTTCTAAAGCGTTCAATTCTTGCCAGGGGTTGTAACGAACTAGTACCATAACTCTTTCTCGGAAAAATTCAGCTATTGTTTAATCGTTTTTGCACTTGGTTTTGTGCTTATGTATTCATAATAAATATGGTTCCAACTCCTGTAAATTCGGTAATCATCACCTAACAAAAGGATGATTACCGCACTTAATCAGACCTCAAAAAAGATTACGGTTTACTCTAATTTCTCTGTTCGGTAAACCAGAATAATAACTATTAAGACCAATAATAATCAACTACTTAACCTGCTGTTGAAGGAGATATGCAGTCAGGCGATCGCTTATATTTCCAAAACAACATCCAAGCTCTACTCGCCTCACCATCGCACTATTCAATCAGCATTTCGATTTAATCATCGGGAAACTATTAAGATGAAATACTCTCTACATCTTTGCAACTGCATTGAATACAAGTAACATCAAATGCTGAATTCATCCACTCATAACCGCAAGCACAACAATCACAGAAAATATTATTGCGATTGGGGTGTGGTCATTGTGCAGGAACTCACGGGAGAATAAATAAACTATTGCGCCGTGGTATTCCTAAAACTTTAGACTAGAATCCCCTAATCTAAAGGCAAGGATGTTGACAAAGGATTTATGATTTTTGGCTCATCTCACCTGATAATTCAGGTTTTATAATTAAAGTTAACAGGCTTAAAGCATTAAGCATAAATGAGGTTAAAAGCTGTGAAGAAAATAGTTGTTGCTGCAATATTTAGCTTAATCGCTGGCTCAACGTCTTTACTTTTTCCCCAAGCCGCTAAAGCTGATAGGGTTGTTTACTGTCGTCCTGTTATTGATAATAGGGTACTCAAATCGGCGGCTAACCACCCCAATGCTTATACAAATGGTTTTCGAGAAGGACAACAAAGCGCTCGGAACAGAGAAGCTTATAAACCTCGGACTGTGGGAGGTGAATTCGCTCGTGGTTTTCAGGATGGTTATTTGAATCTACCTTATGCTGGGCAAGAGAATGTTGTACCTAGAACAATTGTGCAACATACCACTCAGATTTGTGATGATGATGGTTACACCGTAGCGCCTTCTCCTGTTTACATCTACAACCCTTATCCCATCTATGTGTCGCCCTATCCTACTTATGGCATCAACTTCGGATTTGGAAGAGGGTTCCACTTCGGATTTGGAGGAGGGTTCCACGGATGGGGTCACCATCGAAGATGGTAGGGGGTGGGGAATTTTATCAAAGAAAGTTTCTGGGCTGGAGGATACTTTATATTCCCCCTCGGAAGTGATGAGTGAAAAATTCGAGAGTATATCTGAAATGCGATCGCAGTTAAAATTATGCCATTTCTTTAGTCAATGAGTTGTGGGGTGGGAATTTGCGTATCGATATCAGCTTGGGAAAAATTAGGGAGCAACCAGGTACTCTCACCCGCCTTGAATACTTTCGCAGGTTCAACATTCAATTCAATTGCACCAGTAGCTGGATTGGTTCTAGCAAGAGACTGTGTGCCATCGACAAACTTAACGGCGATAGGTTGGGTCAGTTGTTGTGGTTGAGCGTTTGGGCCTAAAACCACTTGAGAACCTGCGGGTAAGTAAATACCATCGCAATCCCAATCATCATCGGTGATTGTTCCTGCGCCCAGAAAGTAGAGTTGGGTTGGAATTTTTTTTGGTTTATTGGCATAGACTGCCAAAGTCTTTCCAGTTTCATTGCGGCACTGCGCCCGCTTTCTAGCTGTTTCTATGACATTTTTCTGAGACTGCAATTGTGCCAGTCGCTGCTGGAATTGCTCTGGTGTATAGCCCGCCTGCTCAGGTGTATTCTTGACAGTTAGAAGTTGATTGAGTGCCTGAGTTACCTCAGCATAGTCAGCCCCCTTAGTGAAATCCTTACCTGCCCAAGAGGGTTGAGCAATTAGCAGATTCACCATCAATACGAGAGCGACAAGAACAAGTTTGAGAAACTGCATAAATTTCTCCTTTTTTTGAAATTAGTGTTTAGTACCACTGAAACTTTACCAGATTTCAAATCCTTGAAAATTTCGATCGCGATCGCACCAACAATAGCTATAAGATTAATTAATACTCTTCCAAGCTTTCCTGAATACCCACTAAAAGGTGGTAACAGTTAACTATTAACTAATGGCTGATATCAAACTCTTAACTGGGTGACGGCGATATTACCGGAAAAACATACATCTACATCGCTGCCAGGAGTGCGATCGCGTTTGCTATATTCTCCTACATAATAAAAATTATCGCCTTCAATTCGATAGTTCACGGGCAAAGGTTTGGTACAGGCTTGGCAAAATACCATCTCAGGATGTGGTTCTCCTGGTTGCAGATGCGGCAGATTCACATTCCAGAAGCTTCCTGGTTCTAGGGGACGCTTGAGTAAATCCGCTAAAACTTCAGCTGTGAATTTGGCAGCTAAATCCCAATCAAAATTCTGCTTGGCTTTGCGATAGTGGGAAATGGCAACTCCGGGAATACCGTGCATCGCGGCTTCTCGCACGGCGGCAACTGTGCCAGAAATATAGGCATCGACTCCCAAGTTTCCCCCAGCGTTGATACCTGAAAGTACAAAGTTGACATCTGCGTGAATTTGTGTTAACGCAATTCTCACACAATCAGCGGGAGTCCCTGCGATCGCATACTCAGTCTCAGAACGTCGCTGGAGGTTGATAGCACGAGTAGTAGTAACTTGATGTCCACAGCCAGACTGATGATCGGCAGGAGCAGCGATAATAGAATTTTTGCCGTTTACAGCTTTGAGCAGCGCTTGGATACCAGGGGCATCAATGCCATCGTCGTTAGTTAAAAGTATAGTCATGTATATATGATATTGATTTAGCTAAAATATCAGAAAAATGCAGATATAAACCATCACATAGACATCTCTAGAAACTAAATATGCATTGTCTACAACTCTTGTAGAGAGCTAGCAGGATAACGTGTTGACATTCTTTTTGACTCAGATATCTAAAGCTACTCGCAGATATGAAAAAATATGGCGTTGCTGAACCAAAATATAAATCATGCGATATGATTTCTAGATGGTTTGCAAATTCCGCCCTCAGTATTTGGGTTAATTCCCAAAATGGGCGGTATTTCTTGTGACTAGTAAGAGGTTTAGCGTCAGGTGAATGCTTGCAACCGCCCTCAGAAGTTTGTGTAATCAAAAATCCCGTACAATATACATATTTGCTGAGAATATCAGAAATTTTACACTGAAGAAAATCGGGAACGAGGTGATTTTTGCAGTGGTTCTGTAGTATTTTTGGTGCAAGTCTGTCTTAGGGATCACACGATGAAACAGCTCCTCAAACAAGTTTTTAGCAGTCAAAAACACCTCATCCGGCTAATTCTACCTTTGGTGACGGTTATTTTCGCAGCCTCGCTGTTTACCACACCTGCTTTAGCCACAGGTGTGTATCAAATACCCAGCCTGACAGCAGGGAATGACACTTGGGTTTTGGATCAAGGTGAAGTCATCAGCCGTCTGAATGAAGGCAAGATTAGCAGCGCTTTTAAAGATTTGGCAAAGCAAACAGATAAGGAAGTCAGAATTGTTACTGTTCGCCGACTCGACTATGGCGAAACACCAGAAAGCTTTACTAAAGAACTGTTTGAAAAATGGTTTCCAACAAAAGCAGCCCAAGCCAATCAAACTTTATTGGTTATTGATACAGTTACCAATGGTACTGCTATCATTACTGGGGATCAAGTCAAGCCTTTGCTTACTGACTCTATTGCCGAGAGTGTAGCTACTGAAACAGTAAGTGTGCCGTTACGCAATGGTGACAAATACAACCAGGCATTTCTCGATGCCAGCGATCGCCTTGTCGCCGTTCTCTCTGGTAAAACCGATCCAGGCCCACCCCAAATAACTGACAATGTGCAGGTTGAAGGCACTTACAAGAAAGCAGAAGAAACCAATCAAGGTAACGCTACTGCTTGGGTAGTAGGATTGTTAATTGCTGCCACCGTTATCCCAATGGCAACTTACTATATCTATCAGATAAATCAGCCCTCTTCTAATGGGTAATTGTAGAGTGGGGAGTTAGGAGTTAGGAGTTAGGAGTTTCTAACTTTTAACTTTTAACTCCTCACTCCTAACTTTAATCTTGAACATACTCTTGCCCTGTAACTAAAGCTACCTCAGCCCGAACAAATTCTCGACCTAAATAAGCTGCATGATCTAATTGAGTTACAGGAGGGGGCTGAGTTTCTTCAAAAATTTTCACGCAAAGTTCTTTCGCCGTTCTGGCGCTAAAAACTGTTGTATGAGTTCGTTCTACCTTTTCTCGCGCCGGAATTACCTTTCCCGTTTCGGGATCGACAGCTAAACCGCGATCGTCAATCACATTTGTAAAATGCTTGGCATAAATTAACCCTGCGTCTCGATCTAAGTAAATAATGAAATATCCACCGGGATCGAGGTCAATATGACGCTGGGAAAGTTTATCATCAATTGCAGTTAAATCTTCAACTATTAAATCCATAAGCATTATAAAAAGAAATTTTCTTTTTTCAGGGTTTTTACACTCTATATCAAGTGTAATTCCTATCTTCCTTAGTCTTCTTGATATCTTTCAGATATTTTTGATTCCTTTTACTTAAAAGAAAATCAGAGAATTAGACTCAACTATTCCGAATAGTGCCATCTGGCATGATGGTGTTACGAAAAGTAATGCGACGCAGACGAGATCCTTCCAAATTGGCTCCAGTCAAGTTAGCTTCGCATAGAATACATCCCCCCAAATCAGTTCCACTCAAATTAGCCCCGGTAAGATTAGCTCTATCGAACCTAGTGTTGGAAAATCTCGCGCCTCTAAGGTCAGCGTTGGTCAAGTTAGTAACTCTGAGGTTCGCGTAAGACAATCTAGCACCTCTGAGATCGGCTTCGGTCAAATCGGCACCATCCAAACAGGATTGAGCCAATTGGGTATTGACGAAACTAGCACCCTTCAAGATGGCACGCTCAAAATAAAACTCGTCCATTTTATTCCCAGTAAAGTCAGCACCACTCAGGTCAATCCCCGACAAATCCCCGTCCAAGTTGACTCCAGAAAAGTTTCTTTCCCCAGCAGCATATCTTCTAATCAATTCATCACGATTCATAAATATTCTCTTGAACTTATTTACAACATCAACGCTGTGTTGATTATCGAGTAGTTCCTTTTTCTCAAGTATTTTTCTCACTAAATGGCAACTCTGCATTAATTGCCTCAATCTGCTGCTGTTCGAGTTGATTCACTTCCTTAATATAGGGAAGTAAAATTTTTCCTAAACGATTATTGTAAAAGCGATGCAGACTGTGATTGGGCATAGCGGGGAAACCGCGCCGTTTTTTGTGTCGCCCACCCGCGCCAGGGTCAAAAATTTGGATATTGTTAGCGATCGCCCACTCAATCGGTGCATAATAGCAAGCATCAAAATGTAAGCAATCTATTTCTTGAAAACTCCCCCAATAGCGTCCATAGAGTTTGTCATCTTTAAATAAACAAAAAGACATTCCTAAAGGATGAGAATTATCTTCCTCGCTATATGCGGCAATAAACAAGACTCGATGGCGATAATCGGTGTGTAGCTGCTCAAAAAATCTCCGTGTGAGATACTTGCTACCCCACCAGCCAAACTTATCACAGGTGTCAGCATAGAATTGGTGCATCAAGGGAAACAAAGACTGAGGAATTTGATCGCCACTCAGTGGTTGCAATCGTAAACCTGCTTTTTCCACAGCTTTGCGTTCCCGCTTGATATTGCGGCGCTGATTGGCGTTAAACACCTTCAAGTAATCATCAAAAGTTTTAAAACCAGTATTTTCCCAGATATAGCTGTGGTGCAGCCAAGTTGTAAAGCCATGCCGTTCTAACATCGGACGCCATTGGGGATCGACGTAGAGAAAATGACACCCAGAAATCCGATTTTTGGAGCAAAAAGTATCAATTTCATGCACCATCAGCGCTGTGATTTCATCCTCATCTTCTCCTGGGGCAATTAAGAAGCGATAACCTTCTGCTGGGGTAAATGGTGTCATTCCCAGCAATTTTGGGTAATATTGGACTCCGATGCGATCGGCTAACTCTGCCCATTGATGATCGAAAACAAATTCACCAGAACTATGTCCTTTAAGATAAAGTGGCGCAGCAGCAATCAGCGTTTTATCTCGCCACAATGTCAAGTGATTTGGCAACCAACCAGTTTTAGCCGTAACACTCTGGGAAGTTTCGAGATTATTCAGCCACTCCCATTCTAAAAATGGCGTTTTGAGTGGCATTGCCAAAGCATTCCAGGCATTTTGGGGTACTTCAGCAATTTTGTTCGTCCAAACGACAGAATAGCGAGGCTTAAGTTGTTCCACCATCTTAGAGGAGTAGGGAGTAGGGAGTAGGGAGCGGGGGAGTAAGAATTTTAGATTTTAGATTTTGGATTTTAGATTGAAATTTAATCCAAAATCTAAAATCCAAAATCCAAAATTGAATTGCCCAATGCCCAATAAATAACTTAACTTAGCGTAATCTAATCTGCTGGTCGTTGCAGGCGATAGTGCAAAAACACCTCTTGCTCAACTGTATGAACTTCTATGAGTTGTAACTTAGGAGCCAAATCAGGTAAAAATCCTTTCCCTTCAACGGGTGTGGGTGCAGTATTACCACCTAAAATCAGCGGACAGACAGTTAGCCATAATTCATCAATTAAGTCTAATTCCACCAAAGAAGCGACTAATTCACCTCCACCCAAGATCGCCAAGCGTGTTATATGTAGAGTGGCTAGATACTTCAAAGCTGCGATAATGTCAATTTCTCGCGTTGGTGTTTCAAAAACCAGAATTTTCTCAAATTCTGGAGGGTACTCCTGTACTTTGATTCCCAGAGTTGAGTGAAGCGTCTGTAAGCGTTCTTTCCACGAAAATTCCCCTGCTGTTGTGGTGAGTAGCCAGCGTCTAACTGGTTGCTTAAAAAAGTGAATTTCCGGATTAAGCTTTGCAGAGTTTGTAATCACTATATGAACTGGTTGCTGAGGCTTCCCTCCTTGCGCCCGGAGTTGCACTAGAGTTGGATCGGTTACAGTAAGTGTTGTTCCATAAGCATCCAGAGTCCTAGCACCGAACAAAACGGCATCAGAGGCAGCAATTTGTTTTTCTAAGTGCACTTTATCAACCCTTGAGCCAAACCGAGCAGGCGATCGCTTAAAATCTGCTATCTTGCCATCTGCACTCATTGCTAAAACAACTGTAGTATGAGGACGATGTTGCAACATTAAATTGATTTGATAGTTTTAATATTTACTTTAGTCGTATGTAGATTTTCAAAAAACCATACCTGCAAGCTACTGTTTGATATTTCACCACTGTATTGATATGCAACACAAATCGCTTCTACATCTAGCATATACGAGTTTTGGTATACCACGTTTCTTTTTGAATTATAGCAATTTGTTATTTTTAAACATTGAAAATAAAATTCTGATAATTTAATAAAATGTCTCATCTAGCTAGTTTAATTGCATATCTTTGGTGTTGTAGATTGCAGGTGCAAAGTGAGACACTTGATGACTAATTCCCGCCAATCTTCCTTCCGTCGAATTTTAGTAACGAGAATATTGTTGCTGTTTGTCCCAGTTTTACTAGTAGGGGAAATTGTTGCCTTGAATAAGGCACGTACTAGTATATTGAGAACTGCACGGCAAAATTTAACAGAAAGCGCCATCAGTAAAGGGGAGAGAATTGGTGATGCGATCGCAATCTTAAAAGCTAATTTGCAGAGTGTAAGCAAAACAACGGTGATTCCATCGGATTCGCCTATACAAGAGCAAGAAATTCTCACACAGTTAAGGCAACAACTTCCAGCTAGTATTGAGTGCATCCAATTAACAAATCTCCAAAGCCACAAAATAATTGCCAGTAGCTGTGGGGATCGAGAAATTGGCGAATTGAGATTACCTTTCCCTAGTGAGGGAATTGATGTCAAAGCAATCTTACCGCCAAAAGCAGGAATGACTGGAAAAAGAAACACACAAAATCAGCAACTGCAACTAGTTTTATCTGCACCAGTCTTTGATAGCCGAAGAAATTCAGTTTACAGCTTAAGTATTCAATCTGCATTATCCCAACAAACCAAAAATCCGCCGGGATCGCTCACAGGCGCTATGGTAGTAATTGCTGAAGATGGCACAATTTTGGCACACCCATTGACAGATTGGGTGGGAACTAACATCAATCAGCACCCTCATGCTTCCCAAATCAAAAGCATAATTAAAAATGCAATTACGGGACAAAACGATTCGATAAATTTATCTTTTACCGAAGGAAAAGAATTAGTCGCTGGTTATACAGCAATTCCAAATCCACTCACTCAACAGCAGCAGCAAAAATGGATAGTTTTAGCTGTTACTAGCGTCGATAATGCGCTTTTTGGTTTAGAGGAAATCAAATTAATTCTGATCGTTTTGACAGTTGGTTTGATTGGCGCAAGTTTGTTAGCATCCTTATATTTAGCTCCTTACTTGGCCCGTCCTGTAGAAGAATTGCGAGACTACGCTCTCAATATTCACTCTCACCATGCCGCACAACCAGTTCCGCACAATTTTCAAATTCGGGAATTCAATCAACTAGCTCAAGCATTAGACCAAATGGTAGAACGGCTGAAAGCGGGATCGGAAGAATTAGAAATAGCTTGGAAAGAAGCAAAAAGTGCTAACCAAATTAAAAGCCAGTTTTTGGCTACGACTTCCCATGAATTGAGAAACCCATTAAATATTATTATTAACTGTATTCGTCTGGTTGAAGAAGGTTTATGTGATGACCGGGAAGAAGAAATGGAGTTTCTCAAACGTGCCGATGAAACAACGATTCACTTGTTAGGTATTATTAATGATTTACTCGACATTTCTAAAATTGAAGCAGGTAAGCTTTCAGTTGTTTCCACACCAATTGACCTCCGACAACTATTGTTAGAGGTAATTAATTTACAATCAGTTAATGTCCAGCAAAAGGGCTTGCAATTGAAATGTGAGTTAACTTCCAAAGCGATACCAATTAAGGCAGACGCGGGAAAACTGAAGCAAGTGCTGATTAATGTTATCGGCAACGCCACCAAGTTCACCGACACCGGGAGCATCACCATTGCAACAGAAATCCAATCTATTAATGGTAAATCTCAGGTGGTAGTAGCTGTGAAAGATACAGGTATAGGTATCGATCCGACTCAACAGCATAAACTATTTCGCCCCTTTGTAATGGTGAATGGCACTACAACACGCCAGTTTGAAGGTACTGGACTGGGACTAGCGATTTCACGAAACTTAATCGAACTCATGGGAGGTAGCATTACTCTTGAGAGTGCGGGACTTCATCAAGGTACGACACTGAAAATTACCTTACCTTTGATTGATATCTCGCTGTTAGCTATTCCAAATAAAGAAGCAAATGTCGGGGATCTTGGATTCTCCTCTGGCAATGAGCCAGTAAAAGCAAGCCGCTATCCCAGCCTACAGGAGTCTGGGGGAAGTTCCTCTTTGGGGATCAACAAATCTGTAAAAGTAGAGCTAGACAAAGAAAAGCTCCCGAAGTCCCAGTTGCTCTTTGGAAATGAGACTTGCGAGATTCGTCTTTCGCCCTTACAAACTATCTTGGTAAGTCTTCCAAAAGGAGGAGTTTGTGCAAATGGGACTTTCAAGACGTAATTTAGTCAAAAGTCCATATTCATCACTACTCCTGAGACTTTTGCTCCTTGACGATGCGATCGCTCAAAAAAACAGGTTTACCACCTTGACTAAGAGATAATGTTAGAGCAGCAAGAATTTCTACTAACTTAGTGCCTACCCACCCAGACGAAACCTCTGAGGGAGTATTGTTAAGAATTGAGACAACAAAGGAGGAGCAAACCCGCCCCAATGGTTCTCCTGGCTCTAATTCCAGCACTACCTGCTTTTGATTCACAGGAATAAATTGATTCCCCTGCTGTTCAAACTCACCATGTAGCAGGGTTAGGGGTGATGATATTGACATTTCATCAAAAATCAAGCTGCCAAGACTACCCACAATCCCCAGGCGTCTCTGTTTATCAGAATTCAGCCAGCACAAATGAATATAAGCTTGAAAGCCATCTGGGTATGTGAGTGTTAGCCATACTAAATCAGCCAAACCTTGAGGCACAGAATCTGTATATGAACCTACCTCTGCTCCCCTGCTCCCCTGCTCCCCTGCTCCCTGTAGCCATACTGTACCCGTTGCTTGTACTTTTACAGGGGTCTGACCTAGCCAAGCGTTAAAGATAGCAATATCGTGAATAGCTAAGTCCCAGAGCGCATCAACATCTTGGCGGACAGGCCCCAAATGGGTGCGCGTTGCGTAACCATAGCGTAAATCACCTAATTTCCCCGCTTGTACTACAGTTTTTCCTCGCTCAACCGCTGGGTGAAATAAATAAGTATGGTCAACCATCAGTATTAAATGATGCTGCTCTGCCAACTGGCAAAGTTCCCGACATTCTGCGGGATCAAGAGTTAGGGGCTTTTCTGCCAAAATATGGTATCCCTGTTGGAGAGAGTCTTTAATTAAAGCATAGTGGGTGGTAGCTGGAGTTGCGATCGCCACTCCAGTCAACCCTGGCACTGTCTTTAAATCCTGCCATTGGGTTGTTAAGAGTACATTTTCGTCTAAGTTAAACTGCTGCTTGACCGCCGCTAATCGTTCTGGATGGGGGTCTACTACAGCAACTACATTTACTTTAGGATGTGCTAAAAAATTCCGCAGCAGATGCACTCCCCAACGCCCAACTCCGATGACAGCAATATTAATTTTATTTGTCATTTGTCATTTGTCATTTGTCATTTGTCATTTGTCATTTGTCATTT
>NZ_JAVRCA010000039.1:0-73225 GCF_034530995.1 Nostoc sp. DedQUE04
ACCTTGCTACTATCCATATCTGGGTTCAAAGGATTTTATTAGTGGGATAGGTTCTTGAACTTGCCATTATGGGGTGATGGCTCAACAGCAGCAGATGGAACCAAATATGAACTGTACTTCGTCATGACCCCCACTTGTTTGACAAAAGATTCTACCGATTGCAAAAATGCTTAATCTACGGCGTTTAGTCGTAGATTAAGCATTTTTACTTGATTCTGAAGTGATAGGTGTAACAAAAAGTTCAGTCCACAGATAAAACCCTGTATCTTTAGATGGTTTGCTTTTTTCGTGTCTTGTCTTTCTAGATAAAATATGTATAAATACGAGATATTTTAGTTAAATATTTTATTGAGATCGGTGCTAATTACAGATGTGAATATAATAATTTATTGCTAATTAAAATTATTAGAACTAATTTTGTAAATTTATAAAATACTTTATTTTTTTGTATAGATTGTGAACTTAACTTGGGAATACTAAGTGTGAAGAAAGTTAAAATTATACATAAATTTATAATTGCTTAACTTTTTCTACTAGCGTTCGCTGCTAAATAATCTAGATTCCTTTTTTAAACCACAGTAGGGAACTAATCGGGTTCAATCGAAGCTGACTAAGTTCTCTCAAAACTCTCATTGACCCCAACAACAGTTTATTTACACTTGCTTGATTCATATATCCTGTTTAGTTAAGAATCACTTTAGGTTCAATACTATTCGGATAAAATAACCCCGCCTGGATTTAAGGGAGTGAAGGAAAAAATACTCTCTCTTTTAAAGAAAGCCAGTGTGTTGCCAACTTTTCTAAATTTATAGGAGCAAGTGTCAGCAAAGCTGGCTACCAGTTTTCTATTGAAAAAAAGCTGATTAAATATTTTTGTTTTGGTTGAGATCGCAATGTTAGGAACTGACGGTGGCGAACGTGGTAGTGGCAGATAGGACTAGTGTAAAGTTCTCTCTCGATTATTTGCAGGAATTTTTGAGTGTTGGGTCAAAAAACTGAAATCCCTCGTACTTTAGGCGGGGGATGAGCTTAAATTGCGGCAATGACTTTGCTAATGGCACAATTGAATGATGTGAGTTCGACTTGACGAGTGCCTTCATGTCCATAAGTCAAACTCACGCTGAGATAACTATCTGGTTTGTAGGGCAATCGTTCCGCCCATTCAACTGCCACAATTCCTGGTATCACTTCAACACCTTCCCAGTAACTTTCTAAATTTAGAGTTGCGACTTCTTGCGGTTCCAAGCGATATAAATCCAGATGGTAAAGAGGAAAGCGTCCTTCAGTGTACTCATTAATCAGCGTGAAAGTGGGACTGACAATGGGTTCAGCAATTCCTAAACCTTTACCAATGCCTTGAACTAAAGTAGTTTTACCAGTGCCTAAATCACCTTCTAGTAAAATTACACTCCCCGATGTCAGGGATTCGCCAAGAGTAATACCTAAGCGCAGCGTCGCTTCTGTATCTGCAAGAAAAATTTTCATGATTGAGGTATTGGGTATTACTGAATTAGTCTAAACAAATGACAAATGACAAATTTTCATCTTCCTTAATTTTGAATTTTGAATTTTGAATTTTGAATTCCCCGAAGGGACTGACTTCTACCGTACCACCGCAATAACACTTGTGCTAGTTTCTGCGGATTGTGACGTACAAAACCTGTTTCATCTTCATACAAAACATTAGCTGGAACAATCCGTCGCCCTAGTTGAGTTACGGCTTCTCTATCGAGGAAAACGGGATGGGAGTTTTGTTGGGCGTAGCGGATAAGTGATTGCTCCGAAGGAGATTTTTTGTGTATTAATACAGCATCGAATAGTCGTCTTTGTCCGCAAGCAGCATCAATTGCTCTGATGTGATCGGCAACAGTGTAGCCTTCAGTTTCTCCTGGTTGAGTCATTATATTGCAGATATAAATACGGGGGGCATCTGATTGAGCGATCGCATCGGCAATTTCTGGTACTAATAAATTAGGAATTAGGCTTGTATAAAGGCTACCTGGGCCAATAATGATATAGTCAGCTTCTTTAATTGCCTTAATAGCTGCTGGTACCGCCGGAGGATTAGCCGGAATGCAGCCAATTTTGACAATTTTACCACCAGCTTTGGGAATACTAGACTCCCCCTCAATATGACGACCATCGGCTAATTCTGCCCAGAGGCGAACATCACTGAGAGTTGCTGGTAGTACTTGTCCTCGCACCGCTAGAACTTTAGAACTAGCTGCAACTGCTTGTTCTAAATCTCCAGTAATATCACTCATTGCCGTTAAAAACAAATTGCCAAAACTGTGGCCAGTTAACCCATCTCCAGCCCGAAAACGGTATTGAAACAATTCTGTTAATAACTTTTCTTCATCTGCTAGTGCAGCCAAACAATTACGAATATCTCCTGGTGGTAGCACTCCAAACTCTTGACGCAAACGCCCAGAAGATCCACCATCATCGGCGACAGTAACAATTGCAGTAATATTAGCGCTATAGGTTTTCAGTCCTCTCAACAACGTAGAAAGTCCCGTACCACCACCAATTACCACTATTTTTGGGCCTCGGTACAATCGACGATGGGCTAGCAAGACATCAATGAGTTCCTCTCCGCCTTCTGCTCTTAGTACCTTAGTAATTGAGCCTACTGTGCGAGTTTGCCCCCAAAGCACTAATAGCAAACCGCCAAGCAGTACCAAAGGCCCACTGATATAGTTCGGTAAGAGGTTGGTGATGACTCCCAAGAAACCTCTAACCAACTCAATCATCCAAAAAATTGGGGTTAGCTTAATCCAAATGGCTAACCCCAAACTCGCCAGCAGTACACCTCCAACACTAATTAACAACCAACGTTTTACCGATAGTCCAGGGGATAACCATTTGAACCACTGGTTAACCCGATAAGTACGAGAGCGCGACTGCTTTTGCAGGGCGTTGAGGGCTTGTCTGAGAAAACCAATTGACATACCTGATTTGGAGCAGTGCTACAAACAATAATTAACAGAAAATTTACACCGCTTGGTTTAAAAGACCAGGCGTGAAACTATTATATTTATCAATCCTATTAGACTAAGAGCAAGTCGTGAAGATTGCCAGGATTTCTAATTAAACAATACCCTGGCTTGGTAAAAGTGAATTTAATGGAAAAACGAATTTTAGGATTAGATCCAGGACTGGCAATTTTAGGATTTGGGGCAATTAGCTACACACAAAATCTCAAAAAGGTGCAAGAGACTACAGTAAATATGCTGGATTTTGGAGTAATTAAAACGTCAGCAGATGTAGAAATGGGACAGCGCTTATGTACCTTGTTTGATGATTTACACACCCTGATAGAGGAATTTCAACCAGATCTAGTGGCGATCGAGAAACTCTTCTTCTATCGTATGTCAAGTACTATCCTGGTTGCACAGGCGCGGGGTATAGTCATTTTAGTGTTGGGGCAGCGTCGTCTTCCTTATGTAGAGTTTACCCCGGCTCAAATTAAACAAGCTTTAACAGGCTATGGCAATGCTGATAAGTCAGAAGTGCAAGAAGCGGTGGCGCGGGAGTTGGATTTAGATGAAATTCCTAAGCCGGATGATGCTGCGGATGCTTTGGCAGTGGCTTTGACGGCTTCTTATCAGCTGTAGGTTTTCATCAAAGATTTGGGTTTGGGGAGATAATGCTTTCTCTAAAAGCCCACAACACCAATACTGGACTCTCTTTCAGAAAACGCTCAGGGGCTAGTCCTGATGATGTTGCTCAATGCGATCGCCACCGGAAAGGGCGGTTACGCGATCGCAAAAAGTCTTGCTAAATAATTGTAATAATATTTAATATGAGTCTGGGTTGTCTAATTTAGATTAACTATTGCAGAGAAATTCTCTCAGACTGAGTAAAATGACAAATACAACGAGGCAACTATTTTATAGATTAGTTACCCTAGAACTGGAGACTATGTTTTCAGTCCTGAGTTACTTCTGTATTTTGCCTCTGAGGCATAGCAATTTAGACCACACTAAATCCTTCATTTAAGAGCTCCTACAAATCATAATGGCTGTGATTGAGAAGAAAAGAACTCGCGATCTGCCCCAAATTAACGAACGAATTCGCTTCCCGAAAATTCGGGTCATTGACACTGACGGTGCCCAACTGGGAATTATGCTCCCACAGGAAGCACTACAACTAGCAGAAGAAAAAGAGCTAGATTTGGTGCTAATCAGCGATAAAGCTGACCCGCCGGTTTGTCGGATTATGGACTACGGGAAATACAAGTTTGAACAGGAGAAAAAGGCGCGGGAAGCCCGGAAAAAGCAGCACACGGCTGATGTCAAAGAAGTTAAGATGCGCTACAAAATAGAAGAACACGACTACAATGTGCGTGTTAAGCAAGCAGAGCGCTTTTTGAAAGATGGCGATAAAGTCAAAGCAACTGTGATGTTCCGGGGTCGAGAAATTCAACACAGCGACCTAGCAGAAGATTTGCTCAAGCGAATGGCAACGGATTTAGAGCCTTTTGGTGAGCTTCAACAAGCGCCTAAAAAAGAAGGACGAAACATGATGATGCTCATCTCGCCTAAAAAATAATTCTCTAACTGTTTAATAGACCAAGTTTGAAAATCCCCTGGCTAGAAGTCGGGGGATTTTTTCATCTTTCATTTGAATGCAATATACGCTTTGGGCGCATAGTTAGCTGTGCAGTCTTACGAAAGCGTTTAAATTTATCTAAAATCGATAGTCCTGAACGCTGAGTGGGAAACATAATACTCAGTTGCTCAGGACTTTTGCTATTTCCAGGGGATGAGGAGGCAGAGGGGCAGGGGAGCAGAGGGGACAAGGTGACAAGGTGACAAAAGTTTAGAACTACCAACAAGTCTTTCCCCTTGTCCCCAATTCTCCTTGTCCCCAAGTCCTCTTTCCCATGCCCAATGCCCAATGCCCATTGCGCGGTGATACTACCAGAAAATAAAACTGCATGGAACTGAAAAATCACTGGTTGGCTGCAAATAAAGTTGCTTTACCACGACTACTACAGTGGGTGAATCTCCGACCAGAGGAGAGCGAACGAACCCAGATAATGTTTCTTTTTTACACAATTGTATGTGTAGGATTGCGGTGGGCAGAAGACAGTACGGTGGCGCTGTTTTTGGATGAATATGGGACTCATCTACTGCCGTGGATGTATATTGCTAGTGCGGCAATGAGTGCTGGACTGGTTTTTTTATACTCTTGGCTGCAAAAGATTTTTCCCTTACGTCGGGTAATTGTGGCGATCGCACCTTGCATGTTGATGCCATTAGTTTTATTAGTTGTATTACGTTGGGGATATCATTTTTCCTACCTGGCAGTGATTTCGGCATTTCTGCTGCGGCTGTGGGTAGATGCACTTTATGTGGTCAATGACCTCAACACTTCCATTGTCGCCAACCAAATATTTAATATTCGGGAGATTAAACGGACTTACCCACTGGTGAGTAGTGGGCTTTTAGTAGCAGATGTAATCAGTGGCTTTAGTTTGCCTTGGCTAGTGCAATACACCACGCTGAATAAGATCATCCTCATCGCCTGTATGGTGATTTTATTAGGATCGGGAATTCTATTCTATTTAACTCATCATTATCGAGCAGCTTTTCCTGAAACCCCACAAAGACTAGCTCCTGAACAACAAGTTTCACGAGAGCGTTTCATTAAAAGTCCTCTGAAGCGCTACGTCTGGCAGTTGTTTGCTTTTGTGGGACTATTGCAAGTTATTGGGTTGTTAATAGATTTTCAGTATCTACGCGAACTCCAATCCAATTTGAGCGACCGAGAACTTGCAAGCTTTTTGGGTCTTTTTGGTGGGATGTTGGGACTGTGTGAGTTGTTGTTGCAATGGTTTTTTTCCAGCCGACTCATCGAACGCATGGGGGTATTTTTCACTGCGACGCTTTTACCAATCACCGTCGGCTTTTCACTCCCAGGAGTGCTGGTATTGCTGCATTTAATTCCAGCCATGCAATCGCAAAGTTTTTTCTGGGGTTTGATAACTGTCAAATTCTGCGATGAACTTCTGCGCTACACCTTTGTGATGAGTAGCGGCCCCATCCTGTACCAACCGATTCCAGAGGGAATTCGCAGCCGGATGCAGACTTTATCTGGCGGAACCGCCGAAGCGATCGCTACAGGTTTGACAGGAGCGCTAATTTTTGTGACTATCTTGTTTTGTGGGCGGTTTGTACCCGAACCACTACAAAAATGGGTGTTAGTAGCAGAAACCATGCTGATAGCTGGCACTTGTTTAAAAGTAGTTTGGGAATTGCGATCGCGCTATGTAGAACTGTTAGTCTTGAGTGTGGCGCGGGGTCATTTGAGTGCAAGCAATGTCGGCTTGCGATTTTTCAAACAGGGTGTAGTCAAAGCTTTAGCAGAAAAAGGCTCTGAGGCTGATAAACGCTCTTGTATTGAACTTTTAGCCCAAATTGATTCCCTTGGAGCGGCAGAAGTTTTAGCCCCGCTACTAGTGAAGTTAACCCCAGATTTGCAGCGCCAAAGTTTGGAAGTGATGCTGATGGGAGGTGTAAACCCGGTTTATTTAGCCGCCATCCGTCCTTTGTTAGAAGAATCCCAAGAAACTAACCCCGAAGTTTTTGCTTTAGCGCTGCGCTACGTTTGGCTGGCTGAACCAAATCCTAATTTAAGCCTCTTAGAAGGATATTTACACCCCAGGCAAAACTCACTCATCCGCGCCACCGCCGCCGCTTTAGTCTTACGCCAGGGAACGCCCATGCAAAAGGTAGCAGCTACCCAAACCATGCGCCGGATGCTGACTCATAAGCAAGAACGGGAACGGGTGAATGGAGTTAGAGCGCTCAGAGAAGCAGTTTATTTGCAGGCATTGCGGATTCATATCCCGAATTTATTACAAGATGAGTCCTTACGGGTGCGCTGTGCCGTATTAGAAATGATTTCAGCCACCCATTTAGAAGAGTATTATTCGGCACTGATTGCAGCACTTTATTACAAATCAACCCGCAGTACAGCCATGTCAGCTTTAGTGAGACTAGAAAATGAAGCTTTAGAAATGCTGTTGCGGTTGGCTACCAATATTTACAAACCAGAAGTAGTACGAATGTATGCTTGGCGTACCATTGCTCAAGTAGGAACTCAGCAAGCATTGGAGACTTTATGGGAAAACTTGGAAATATCCTGGGGTACTACTAGGGATCATATTCTCCGCAGCTTACTAAAAATCCACAAACAACCAGGAATTAAAGGTTTAGTAGATCGATTTTATGAAAGTCGGGTAGAAAATTTAATTAAGCAGGAATTAAAATTTTTAGGTGAAATTTACGCTGCATATATTGACTTCCAAACATTAGACCAAAAAGAAAATTATCAATCCAATCAAAGGATTGTGATTGTCTCGGAATTATTGCAACGCGCCCTTCTAGAATTGGAATTGGATGTGAAAGAGCGGCTGCTACTATTACTGAAACTGCTTTACTCGCCAGAAAAGATGCAGGCAGCATCCTTTAATCTGCGATCGCTCTCAGTGGTAAACTTAGCGCGGGGCTTAGAAATCTTAGAGCATACCGTAACTTTATCTTCAAAATCTTTATTGCTGAATATTTTAGATAATCGACCACAGGCAGAAAAATTGCAATATCTTGTCGAAGCCAAGATCGTAGAATATGAGAACATGGTAGTTAGCGATCGCCTCCACAGATTGCTGATGTTAGGTAATTTCCTTTCTGACTGGTGTCTAGCTTGCTGTTTCCATTATGCTCAAGTGACACGCATCCGACTGACCAGTTCTGAGATACTAGTGAGCTTGCGTCATCCTACTGGCTTTGTCAGAGAAGCTGCGATCGCATATTTAAATATGGTTTCATATCGCGTTCTCCTGCAAATCCTCCCCCAGCTACAAAAAGATCCACATCCTTTGGTGTCCGCTCAAGTTAAAGAGTTACTCGAAAAATACCAATTCAAAAATTACAATTAAAAATCCTCCACCTCGAATAATTCTGTTATTTCCATTGCTGCTAAAGGATTTCAAATAAAAAAACATCCAATAACTGTGCAAGCTATTCTGAAGCAGAGGGAGCAGAATTAACGACAAATGACAAATGACAAATGACAAATGACTATTTGTTAACCTGTAAACTGAAGTAAAAATTCAAAGAATATCAGGAATCATGTACGTACTCATCGGTGGAGCAGGCTTAGTCGGCTTAAGTTTGGCGCAAAAACTGGTAGAACTAGGGCATACTGTTGCTGTAATTGACATTGACCCTATCGCTTGCCGCTACGCCCGCGAACAAGTAGGAGCAATGGCTTTTGAAGGCAGTGCTGTGAGTACAGAAGTATTGTTAGAAGCTGGGATTCGCAAAGCCGGTTCCTTGGCAGCAGTCCTCAGAAGTGATGCCTTAAACTTGGCAATGGTAACTCTTGCTAAACACTACGGCGTCACCCATATTTTGAGCCGGATGCGCCACCCCGATTTTGTCGAACCATTGCGGATAGCTGGAGCCAACCATATTATCAGTACTGTTGAACTATCAGTTGCAACAATGGTGAACGCCATTGAGTATCCACAAGTAGAATCAATGATGCATTTTGAGCAGGGACAGATTGAGGTTCTGAAACTTTCCATCCCCAACAATTGCTATGTTGCTGGTCGTAGCGTTGCCGAAATTGCTCAAGATCCCCAATTCCCTACTGGTTCGCTAATTATTGGCTATCAATCTCATCCCCACGAAGATTTGATGATTCCTAACGGCAGTACAATACTGGAACCTCATTCAACTGTGCTGATTGTGACTAAACCAAGATGCTTACATCAAGTCATTGATTTTATTGAACAAAAATGTTGAGCACAGTTCCTACCTAAACTGTTTATTAGGTAGGGTTAGCTACACATTTAACAATTCAAAATTCAAAATTCAAAATTCAAAATTCAAGACATTTTCAGACGGGGATTTACAGCAGTTTTCATATATTTGAACCACATCTGTTGTAGGGGCGCAAGGCCTTGCGCTCCTACCGCGTCGTCTATTTACAGAAACTGACTGGAGTCGGAGCCACTTTGCCTCTGCGCTACGTCTAATGGTTGGGTTCTTAAACCCCTTGATTTACGATAATAAAAAAATGGTGAGTTTTGATGAAGCTGTATAGATATATTATTTTAGCGATCGCTCTTATTTTTCTTGTATCTTGTCAATCAACACCCAAATCACAACCCGATGCCATTCCAGCAGCCCCATTGCAAAAAACAGTGACGCTGGATAAGAATTTTAAGATAGCCAGCGGTGAAACTCTTTATGTTCCAGTCTACTCTCATATCTATCATCACAATCGCCAAGAGATTTTTGAGTTAGCAGTTACGCTTAGTATTCGGAATACAGATTTGACTAATCCGATCGTTATTACTTCTGTGCGCTACTATAACTCAGAAGGGAAACTAGTTAAACAGTATTTAGAGCGCCCTATTCAACTTGATGCCCTAGCTTCGACAGATTTTTTTATCAATAGAAATGACACCAGTGGAGGTTTAGGTGCAAACTTCATTGTCGAATGGGTAGCCCAAACCGAAATATCCGAACCGATAGTAGAGGCAGTCATGATTGGTACTGACTTTCAACAAGGAATTTCTTTTATCAGTCCTAGCAGGGTAATTAAAAGTCAAAATAACAATAAGCGATCGCCTTTAAAATAGAAATCTTAAAAAGCTAATTTATCATTTCCTCGTTCCCATGTTCCTCACGGGAATGCATTCATTGAGTTTCTGACTGCATCTATAGCTGGAGGCAACAGATCCTAATCAGCCAAAACTCAAAGGTTTATCAACGAAGCTCAAAGGTTCATTCACGAAGCTCAGAGGTTCATTCCAAAGCTCAAAGGTTCATCAACGAAGCTCAAAGGTTCATCAACGAAGCTCAGAGGGTCATTCACAAAGCTCAGAGGTTCATTCACAAAGCTCAGAGGTTCATTCACAAAGCTCAGAGGTTCATCAACGAAGCTCAGAGGTTCATCAACGAAGCTCAAAGGTTCATTCACGAAGGCCAGACTATCCCCAATGCCCAATGCCCAATGCCCAATGCCCCATCTTTAATCATCTTCTAATTTCAGTAATTGTTCATCAAGAATTTGTATCCGCTCGCGCACAATTTCTTCTGAGAGAATTCGCTTTCGCATTGCCTCATTGAGCGCTCCTTTTTCTGCCAAGAGTAAACGTCGGCGAATAGCTTCAAGTTTACTGCTCTTGCCACTTCTACCTTCCACCTCATCAGGGCGACGATTATATAGTTCCCGCAGTATTTTTTCTGCACCGGCAATTCGTACCTGATAAGCTGAACGCATCTCTTCATAAACGGCTTTTGGTAATACCCCTGATTTCAATAGGCTATCTAATTCATCTTGTGCCGCCTTACCCGTCATCAACTGGGCTTGCAACTCTTCAACCTGTTGTTGAACTTCGGAAAATTTAGATAACTTTAAGCGTTTAACCACCCAAGGCAAACTTAAACCCTGTCCCACTAACGACACCAGCACACAGCCGAAGACTATAGCTATCAAAACTTCTCGCCCCGGCAGTGTTGTAGGTAAACTCAATGCCAGAGCCATTGAGAGCGAACCTTTGATGTTGCCTAAAAACAGTAAATGTTGCCAGCGCAGTGGAATTGGGCGGTCAATCCAACGAACTAATGCTAGCAGTGGATATACGGTAAGAACTCGCCCGATTTGATAAGCCAAAACTGCAAGTAGAATTGCAGGTAAAGTTTTCCAGAGTGTTACCAAATTTATTTCTACACCAATTAACAGGAAAATAAAGGTGTTGACAGTGAAACTGGCATATTCCCAGAAACTCAACAAGGTGATGCGGCTAGAAGCAGAAGTATTGCGAGAAAGACCTAAATTTCCAAAAATCAATCCAGCAACAACTACGGCCACAGGGCCTGATACACCGAGAAATTGCCCAACCTGAAAAGTTCCTAATGCAACTGCGACTGTCAGCAAAAGACTGCTCAGAGCATCATCTAAACGGGCGAATACAGGTATACTCAAGTAGCCTAAGACTAACCCGACAACGCAGCCTCCTAGAGAGATAAATAGCAGTTGTTGGATTCCTTCTACAAATGTGAGTGAGCCTGTTGAATATACTTGCACGATCAGGTTGAAGGAAACTAGGGCAGCAGCGTCATTGAATAGGGTTTCTCCTTCAACAATGGTGGAAAGCCGCGAGGGTACTGGTATATCCTTAAATACAGCAATCATGGAAACAGTATCAGTGTTTGCCAGAATTACTCCGACAAATAATGCAGGTATCCAATCCAGTCCCAAGACAAATTTCAACAGGACGGCAATAATCGCACTGGAAATCACAGCCCCGGGCCCAGCTAGTAGAGCAATTGGTTTAAAGGTGCTGCGTAGGCGGCTGACATCTGTATTAATACCAGCTTCAAAGATCAGAATTGGCAAGAAAAGATCCAAAACAAGGGTTGGACTTAAACCAATCCGACGAGACAATAACTCAGTGATGGGCAAACCTGCTATTACTAAACCCGTAACATAAGGGATTCCCAACCGCCGGGACAGCAAAGCTACACCTGTAGCCACAACCAAAAGAATAATTGAAACTTTGACTAATTCGGTAACATCCACTATTGCGTTTTAGAGAGTTAGTTTGACTTGACTGATAGATTCTCTCTTCATTCATGCCAAATTAGCAAGTTCAGGGTGTGGGTTCATCGAACTCACGTTAAAGTAGAGTCGCTCCGAAACATTTGAAAAAAAATGCAACACATAGACCATTTGTAGAGACGCGATTCATCGCGTCTTTACCCAAGGATGTGTTGCAATCATCAATTGAATTGGTATTAGTTTTGCGTCAGTCCTAATTTTAGTCGAACCCGATAACGCCCGGAATTTCAAGGACAAAATCTGCCCCATATACAGATGCAGGAGTCTGGAATCCTACCTTAACTTCGCCTTGAATCACCCGTTTGATAACTGCTACAGCCGCCAATGCCGTAAAATCGTATGCTTCTGGCCCTAAGAGCTTTGCAGTTACTTGTTGACCAGTTTCATCCTCAGCAATACCAATTACTCGAACTTGCCCCTTGGCTCGTTCTGCTGCCGTTGGCCCAGTGGGTAGAGTTTTAATTAGACTTGCTAAAGCACTTTGGAATAGAGACGAGTTAAATAACCCTCCCAAATACTGGCTCGACTCCATCAGGAAGCCCACAGGATTAGGAAATACGGTATAAACCTCAATATTGGGAATACCCGTACTTTGAAAAGCAGTGATAATATCAGCACGCCAAGGGTTTGTTACTGCTGTCTCAGGCCCATAACCAAAATCAACTTTACGTCTTTTCGATGCTGGGCGAGATGGGATGAGCTTACCTGCTTCTCGGACTACCCCGATATGATGTAAAGTTGGCAGTACTGTATTTGCAGTTCCCTGAGATACACCGCCCACTGTTTCATAGATTAAAATCAGTCGCGTTGCAGCTGCTAACTTCTGTTTCAGGTAAGCAGCTACACAATCAGTAGGGACAACACCAAATCCCACACCAGGGAGAAGCATTATCCCTGCATTTTTAGCCTCAGTATCTCGTGCCTGTAGCGCCTGAAATTCAGGTACTTCGCCAGCTATGTCTAAATAATGAGTTTTAGTTTGCAGGCAAGCATCGACAAGTGGCTTTGAGGTTTTGGAAAAAGGCCCAGAGCAGTTGATGACAGCAATTATATCCTCAAGAGAGCGAGCGATCGCCTGCGGATCGTCTAAGCCAAAAACCCGAAAGTCCAAACTTAATTCCTTGGCTACAGGTGCTAGTGAACTTTGATTGCGTCCAGCTAAAATTAATTCCAGTCCATTATTTTTAGCAGATTCAGCAATGAGTTTTCCAGCATAGCCAGTTGCACCATACAATAACACCCTTGATGTCATTATTATCACCAGCTAGGAGTTGTTCGCAATCTGCTGCCATAACCTGACTTCAGGTGGTTCAACTAAAAATTGTCCTGATTTTTCCCCTAAAGCTTTAATATACGGCTGCTCTAGGTGTTGAGCTAAAATTTCTTGGCTGACCCAGTTTTCATGCAACAGAAACAAAGATGGCTCTTCAACAGATTGATGTAAATCGTAATTAATACAACCTTCTTCTGCAAGTGTAAGAGCTATTACAGGTTGAAATTCCTGCTTAAAATTGTCTTCCAAACCTGGCTTCACTTTTAGTCGAGCGGTGACGGTTACTTTCTGATTTGACATTGTGATTCCTCTTTTTTAGTAAAACTAATTCAAGTATTAATGCTATTAATAATTTCTGAAGGCTTGAAGTAGTTATAAGGTATGGGGCGAGTTTGATTTCTAATGTCTATTTGCCGTTCTATTTCATGCAAATTCTGTTGAAATTGCACCACAATTTCCTGTGCCAACGGATCGGGAAACTCCTCATCATAAAAACCCAATTTGTCATAGTGGTACGATGTTAAAATCTCAGTCCACATTACCTGATCGGCAGCTTGTTTAAAGGGAGGAAGTATCTTCATAATAGTTTCCAAGTCCACGCCCTTAGTTTCTGGAATTGGGTGGTAGGCTGCATAGGGCATATTGGGTACAAAAGCCATATATTCGTACTGAGAAAAATTCAAAGCAGAGTGTAGAGGAGCGCAAGTGAATACTACCACACTGATGATTTCAATCAGTTGTTCTAAAGTCTCAATCTTGGCTGGCATTCCCTTGACTCTACCACCATCTTGAGCTACTAATTCTCTAGCCCAATTTTGCAACTCATAGTCGTCACTGATATCCTGTGAGGTTTGGTAATAGAGTTGCAAGTATTCAGCCACAAACTTTTCGACGGCATTCCAAATTAATATGCCATCGTCCCGGAAAGGAAAGTGCGGTAAAATTTCTGGATCGTCTGTTTGACGACTTTTTATTAACCGAGGGAAGGTAAACTTTTCCACACTCCATTCTTCATAAACCTTCGCTACAAATCCAAGAGACTCCGCCAATGAACCTGCCATAAACTCATCAACCGGGCCTCCAGGCTGTAAAAACTGAGTGCGTCCCAAATCGTTATCAAATAGCATGAAACGGAAGTGGGGTTTTAACAGTAAAGCGATGGGATGATTTTCTGCTAGTTGCCGCGCAGTGACAATCGCGAACGGAGCCATAACTGCATGGGTATAGGCGAAATGACTACCCAATTCTTGATGATTGCCATCAGCAATTTGAACGCAGGTTTTTGCCAAAAACCAATCTAAATGCGGGTCATCTGGTGTATAAATCACGCTTTTTGCACCAGAGTCATGATTAATCTGGATAGCAACAGGTACTAGAGAACCACCATTAGGACTATCATTACTTTGCCAGTAAAATAGAGCTTGTGGTTTGGGAAGGTACTTTTTAACATTCTCGTAGATACCACCTTTAATATCAGATAACAAAGGATAATCTAAGAAATACAGCTTGCCTTCCTTAAGTGCTTTTTCCAAAGTAAATTCTGTACCTGCTACCTTCTGAAAATGTGCATCTGTGACAGCAAAATTCTCAGGTAATACATCAATTTTTTGGATAGCTAATGGGTTCGCTCCAGAGAGTCGTTGTTCTGCAAAACAAGAGTCTGTTTTGTAATTTTTTATGACATCGGGTTTTGGTAGTAGTGACAAAAGCTCTTCATATTCTTCCAATTCATCTAATGGGTCTAAGAAGTTTCTGGCTTTGGCAGCTAGCATATTTGGTGCAAGAGTTGCCATACTTGCCAAACGTTTAGCAGTATATTCCGCTGAGAATATTTCCTTATGAGGAACTTTATCAATTACTGGTAAAGGAGCCAGATAATTGTAATTAAACTTGTACTCTTCTCGATTTTTATCTAGCCAATTAATTCGGACATTAACATCAGGATCTTTTTGTGGTAAATATGGTTTCACGATTATCTCCAATTCGTTTTTTGAGCGGGTGCTAGTAAATGATTAACGTCAGTATTTAGCAAACAAACTTCATTACAGAGTTTTCAGATACTCAATCAAAGCTTTTTTATTCTCATCAGATAAATCAGTGCTATAAATATGTCCCTGATTTGAATTAGCAGTTACCTTGGTATCGTATTTAAAACCTATAGCTTTGGCTTCATCTCCCTCAGTAATAAAACCAACTTTTTTTGGGTCGTAGACATCATATCCTCGATAGAAAACTTGAGGACGATTCTCTGGTTTCTCGAACAAATCTTGTAGAGATGGGACTGAACCATTATGTAAATATGGCGCTCTTAACCATAATCCATCTAGGGAAACGGATACATACCCATTGGTTTTACGTAAGTTTTTGAAGTCCCAAGAATAGCCATCACCAAAATGATTGTAAGTATCCGCTCCTTCTTGCGTCCACATATCTAACCGATGGCGGTCAGTTCCCACTTCTTCCACAGGAATAACAGTACCTGTTCTTTCCCCACCAAAAGCGTGACAAGATGCACAAGTATTAGCAAAAATTTGACTTCCTTTTGCAGCCACTTGCTCATCAATAGCAAATGGATATTTAGGAGGTGGTAGTTCTTGAATAAAATCTTCTACTCGTTGTAAATCGGCTACAGGAAGTGATTTTTTGGTAGCACCATCACCAATTGCTCCAGTTTGAACAGTTTCTGTTAGTGAAGTTTCTAACCCATCCCAATGAAGTGCAAACCCTTTGTGCATCTTTTGATTCCAAAGAGGCATCATATCAGAGTTGCCAATAGTGTTATCTTTAGGCAACTTCAAAGTATTGAATTTAACTGGATTAAAAGGATCGATTCGACCAGGCCCCCAGTTAGGACGGGAATCTGTCCAACTATAGTCTTCTTTTTGTTGCAGCAGTGCTTTCTTAGTTTGAGGAATTAGCAGATAGCGATAAAGTAAATTTTCTAACCAGGAAAGGTTGTAATTATATTTGATTTCGTCAAGGATATAATCTGCTGTGAATCTAGGATCGCCAGCAGTTGCACTCAAAAATCGTAAATAGCCTTGTGAATCAAATTTATTAGCAGGAGCCGCAGCCACAATTGTGGGTTTATCTTTCTCTGTTTTTCTATAGGTAGCAGTATGGCAAACAGCGCAAGTTATACCGACACGAGGGAAGCCAATGGTTTTTTTCGTAAACCCAACTGGCATTTCTTTACCCTCTTCCCAAGTGATTCCCAAGGAAGTATAACCACCTGGCCCTGGTAATTTATCAGGGAATATTCGTGGTAGTACCAGCCAAATCCAATAGGGAACACCTTGCGCTTCTTCTGTGCCAATAGAACCATATTTAAAGTGTTCTTCAGACGATTCATAATATGTGGGAACCTCTCGAAAAAGGTTGTACCATCCCACATACCCAACTACACCAGCTAAAAGAACCACAATTAAAACGATGCTTGTGATTACCCTACCTATTTTATTTTTGAGTATTGTCATGGCACTCTTTTGCTCCTTTGCAGAAGAATCTGTTTGTAGTGTAGAAATATATCTACACTAGACTAGGGATAAAATTAGGAGAATTGCTTCACTGAAATTGCAGCGATTGCATTTTGCTACGCATTGCTAGGGTCAGAAGAATTAGTTCCGCTAATCCGAAAAACAGGTCTACAAAAGCAATGGATAAAAATCCTTTATCTTGCCCAAAGAAAAGCACTGCACAAATGAAAAATGTTGATCCAAAAGCTCTTGAAGGAAATATTGATATCCAGGCAGTTGCCTGATATCGGTACGGATCAAGTGCCCCAGGAATATAAAATGCACTAATAATAAACAACAGCATTCCCGCAGCACGAACCCAGATAATTGGCTCTGGTATATGCATTTGAAGGAACGTCAGCATTAATTCTGGAAAGAAGCAAGAGGGAATGACAAAAAGCATATTAACAATAATGCCAACCCAAGTAACGCGACTAAACCATTTAGCGTAATTATTCATTTTTTCTCCTTTTAAAGCTTTTTCATGTACTCAACTAGGGCATTTTTATCTTCTGTAGGAAGATCGGTTCCATATAAATGGCCACTATTACTATTTCCAGGCTTTGTGGTATCGAACTTAAAGTATTGCTTACCGTTTTCTACACCGACATCAGATACAAAGCCAACTTTTGCTCTGTCAATCACATCGTAGCCACGATAGAATTCTTTAGGTCTATTTTCTGGTGTTTCTAGTAAATCCTGTAAGGTGGGAACTGAGCCATTGTGCAAATAAGGGCCGCGTAACCAAACACCATCAAGGGGCATATTTGCATAGCCATTAGTCTTACGGAAATTCTTAAAGCGCCACGGATACCCTGTATACAGAGTATTTTGGTTAGACATCGTTTTGTAGCTATATGAGTCGAGACGATGAGGGTCTGTACCAATTTCTTGAATTGGGACAACTTTGCCTGTATATGCACCACCAAAAGCGTGACAACTAGCACAATTGCTTTCAAAAAGCTGTTCTCCCTTCGCTGCTATAGTTTCGTTAACTTCGTAGGGATATTTTGGTGGTGGTAGTTCCCATAACCAATCGGCAACTCTTTGAATTCGAGGCAAATCAATCGTTGTGGGTGTGACTCCAGCGCCTAAAGCTGCACTCTTATTTCGTTCATCAACGGAAGTGTTATTACCATCCCAATGTAACTGCAATCCCTCACGAGGTTTTTGATTCCAAACGGAAGGGAAATCAGAAGTACCAATCAGTTCATCCTCACGCAACTTATCCATTGGGAAATGAAATTGAATTGCTTTATAAGGATTAAAAGTATCTACTCTTCCTGGGCCCCAATCTGGCTGTTTTTCAACAAACTTAAGTCGAGATGCCTGATTAATTAGTGCGTCTCTAGTTTGAGGAATTGCAATAAAGCGATAAAGTAATTTTTCAATGGGATTAAGACCACCACTGATTTTTTCAATTTCTGGCAACATCCGGTTAGCAGTAAAGCGCTCATCTACACCAACTGCTGATAAGAATTTGATATATCCCTGCAAATTAACTACATTTGCAGGCATTGCCGTGATGACTTGATGTTCGCTATTAGGGGTATTTCGCAGCGTTCCTGTATGACATACAGCACAATTCAAGCTAACTCTATCGATAAAGACTCGCCGTTGCGAAAAACCTATAGGTAAATCTTTCTCAGGTTCTTTGATAAATCCCAAAGAAGTATAACCTTTTCCAGGTAATTTATCTGGGAATAATTCTGGTAAAACTTTCCAAATCCAGTAAGGGATGCCATTGACTGGTTCGCTGCCGATTGAACCATATTTAAAATGGTTTTCAATATCAGCATAATCCACTGGGGAGTTAGATAAAACAGGCCAAAGGAAAAATACTGCTACTGCTACAATACCTACAATTACAACCCAAATCCGCTGGAAGATTCCTTTGATTGAGGTTGGAAGTAGGGTAGGGTTTGTTTGTTCAGTCATGAAACACTCCCCATGTTGTCGAGATTATTTTTAAGCGAAATTGTCGATGCGATCTGCATCGCTTGTTTATCTAGATAAATTTGCAAACTGAGTTTCATGAAAGACTGACATTACTTCTTCCATCATCTCTTCATAGCTATTAAAGCGATCCTGCTCGTAACAACCCAAAGGATTTTCAATTACATTCAGCAGACATTTATTGCAATAGGTACAGGGTTTATCTGCCAGGTCTTTACCTTCTTTAAAAGATTTAACTAAGTCATTATTAGCAATTAGGGTACGAGCCATTGTCACGCCATCACAATAATGCTCGTCAATTGCCTGACGAATATAAGAAGCTTGCTGTAAACCACCTGTACATAATACGGGAATATTAACGTGCTTTTTAATTTCTCTGGAATCTAGTAAGTTTCTGCCTTGATTCTCTATTAGTAGCTGTTTGATTTTAGGATCTTTTACATCATCACCACTAAATGCTTGAGGAGGCAATTGTTTTTTCACACGATTCCATAAAAAATTGAAAATTGGATGCAAAAATGCTTTGCGAAATAAAATGTAGTTGCGTGTAGTTTCTACGCCACTTGACAACATGGAATCATAAGTTTTAGTAATGATATCAAAATTAAAATCACCAATGGGATTGAGTGGGTGAGGAAATAAGCTACCAGTTGACACATGCACGGCATCAGCCCCAGCTTCTTCTGCCCATTTACAAACTTGGATGGAATCTTCTATGGTATTACCTCGTTTTTCCCAAAAGGTGACGGCGTTGTTATAGTCAACGGCACTAATTTTGAATTGTAGATGAAAATCGTTGCCTACTTCTTTGCGGATTGCTCTAATTACATCTAGCAAAAACCGCGCTCGATTCTCTAATGAACCACCATATTCATCTTGACGGTCGTTAATTCCAGAACTGAGAAATTGATTAAAAAGATATCCATTAGCACTGTGCAATTCTACTCCGTCCAAACCTGCTTCACGGGCACGTCTAGCACCATCGGCGAAGTATTGGATTGTTTCTTTAATCTCTTTTTGTGTCATCGCTTGACACAAAAAGCCGTGGAATGGCTCAGTTTGGCTAGTGGAACTTAAGGCTTTTTTTCCTAAGTTTTCTACACCACCAATATCTTGCTGTCGCCCCGAATGACTTAATTGCAAAATAAATTTACAGTCATATTCGTGGACTCTTTCTCCTACTTTTCGCCAAAAGGGAATACGTTCATCACAGTTAATGGTGGCGTAATTGGGCATAATTCGTCCCCGGATGGCGACTGGGACAAAGGAACTAATAATCGCTCCTACACCACCACGAGCAAACTTTTCTTCCCAGTTGATTCGGGCTTGAGTACCTGAACCATCATAGTTATCCCATCTGCCAGAAATACTAGAGCGAAATATCCGATTTTTTACTGTGAGATTACGAAATCTCAATGGCTCAAATATAATATCGTTTTCCATGTGTTTCTCTGTCTTTATCTATTGTTTCGGCAATAAAATTAGGTGTCAAAATTATTCGTAGCACTAACAGTCTCGCCAGAGAAGTATTTTTTTAGGTCTCTGGGAGAGCAGTTTTTTATGTCTACAAATCTACAGTGGAGGTTTTCGGATGCGATCGCTAAGTATTAAGTTTTTGTTACTTAAATTTACTTAACCAGTTTCAGCATGGATATTTATCCTTATTGGTTTTTACAGTTATATAAAGACTTTTGCAATTTGTAAACCTATCGGTATTTACAGAGCAATTCTTAAAAAAAGTGAAAATTTCCATCTTTTATTTTTCTTCAAAGGTTAAGGCAACCTTAAAAGTAGCTAAAAGGAGCTGCTCACAATTTGTTACAAACCTAACCAAGTAGGTAGGAAATCGATATAACCATAGCAAATTGGTTATTGAAGACCATTGTAAATTTACAAATTTTTAAATTTTTGATGTAGAAATGTATAAAAGTTTATTGATGACGTTTTACAAAGTTGTGTAGTAACTTCATATATAACGAACCTCAGTAAGGTACATTAATCATCAAAATCTCCTCAGACTAAATCTGGAAAATGGGAAATTGGTGATGAAGCATTAATGTACCTCTGCAAACGTGAGGTGCAATGGAAAAGGTTTAGGTGTTACAACCAGAGAGTTTTATGAAAAAGACAAGTCTAATTTTTAAGGGCTGTCTGCTCCTCCTATTCGTGACTGTGTTTATAGTCTGCGGCTTTTATGGAACGCCTACGGCTCTAGCTGATGAGTATAGTGAAATACCTACATCCATAAGTACCGAGTATTCGGATACGGGTGTATCTGAATACCCTGATAACTGCGAGGGTATCGGTTATCTCCCAGAGTACACAAAGGAGAATTTGACAGATGCCGAAAAACGGGGTCGTTGCACTTGGTACTTATGGACTGGCGGTAATTCTAAGTACTATCGTGATTTAGCGAAGCGAACGCATGGTGGTGTTGACCTGCTAAAGCTGATTGACTCGCGCGTGCATGACGAGCGATTGCAACGTTATGGTGCAATTAACGATCCTGGATGTGAAAAGGCGACAGCACCAGATGAATATGGTTTGTGGCTAGATAAATGTAAAGATCCGCTCTCAACTGGCGTTATTGGGTTGCGTAAGTTCCAAAACCCCAACTTCGACTCGACAAAATGGAACCCTGTTGAATATGCCAAAACTTCACAAATTGAGCCTCCATACGTAATCGGGCAGTCCTGCGCCATCTGTCATGTAGCGTTAGATCCCCTTAATCCACCCAAAGACAAGGAACATCCAAAATGGGAAAACCTTGTAGCAGCATTGGGTAATCAGTACATTAAGGAAAATAAATTATTTGCATCCAGCGTTGGAGAAAATAGTTTTGTTAAGCAAGTACTTGATTCTCAAAGACCTGGAACTTCTGATACTTCTCGGATTGCCACCGATCACATCAACAATCCGAATGCGATCAATTCCATTTTTAATTTAGGCGATCGCCCCAAATATCCAGAGGTGATGAACGATGGTTCAACCAAGGATGTTAATCATATTCTCAAGGATGGTGCGGACTCTACAGGAGTGGCAAATGCCTCACTACGCGTCTACGTCAACATTGGGATGTGCGGCGATTACTGGACAAGTCTTCACGAGCCTTTATTAGGCAGAACTCCCCAAAAACCTTTTGATATTGAAAAGGCGCGGAAGGAGTGCGAAGGCTGGAGACAGACAGAAGCACGCATGGCTGATGCCGAAGCATTCTTAAAAACCATCAAGCCGATGCACCTGAAAGATGCACCAGGTGGCGAACAGTTCTTGACTAAAGATGAGGAAGTTCTCAAACGTGGGAAGCTGATTTTTGCCAGCACTTGTGCTAGTTGCCATTCCAGCAAAAAGCCACCTGCTGAAATTGCAGCTGACCCCGAACAGGCTCAAAAATGGTACGAAGAGTCTGTACTCAGTAGTAATTTCCTCGACCACAACTTCTTGTCTGATGACCAGCGTTATCCAGTTACCCTAATTGGTACTAATGCGGCGCGATCGCTAGGAACAAATGCCTCTAAAGGGCATATTTGGGATCAGTTCTCATCGAAGACGTTCAAAGAACTCCCTTCACCAGGTACTTTGACACTGTACAACCCCTTCGATCAGAAAAAACCCATCGAATTTAAGATACCTGACGGCGGTTTGGGATATTACCGTACACCCTCACTAGTGAGCATTTGGGCAACAGCACCACTTCTGCACAACAACACACTAGGACTTTACAACGAAGATCCTTCAGTGAAAGGACGTGTAGAAGCCTATACGGATGCGATGGAAAAGCTGCTATGGCCTGAAAAGCGTGAGGGAATTATCAGCAGGACATCTAAAGATACCAAATTAGAGCTTCCTCCAGGAGATCCGAATCCGAGATTTAGGCTTCCTGTTCCTAAAGGTACACCTGTGAATTTGCTAGCAAGCATCAATATGAGAGAGGCGATTACATCTCTGAATCTCGGCAGCCTTTTTCAAGACTTGAAACCGGAGGGTGGAATTAAGGGTAAGTTGGCACGTGTACTTTTAAGAGCCAACAAATCTCCTGATTTTGTAGAAGATGAGGGTCATTATTTTGGCTCAAATCTCCCAGATGAAGATAAGAAAGCCCTAATTGAGTTCGTGAAAACTTTCTAAGTACAGCTCCCGTGTAAAATCGTAGTGTTTTAAACGCAGAGAATTCGCTACGAATTAATAAAATGTTGTACTAAGACAACTTGTCTTGATATTCTGCACTCGTTTCCAGGTTAAATCTGGGAACGAGAAAAATATTGATTAAATAGCAAGGATATATATGGCGTATTTACCAATCGTCTTCGTTCGTGGATATGCAGGTACAGAAAAAGACGTTGAGCAAACAGTCAACGATCCGTTTTATGGATTCAATAGTGGTTCAACCCATATTCGAGTAGATGAGAAGGAAAATCCCCAGAAGTTTTTTTTCGAGAGTCCCTTGCTGCGGCTAATGACCGATCATGGTTATCAACCAATTGTTAACAATCAGAATGTGAGCAATCAGATTAAAAGATTGTCCGAGCAACTTCATCAAACTATTTGGATCTATAGATTTTATGATATATCTACACCTAGCTTTGGCTCCTCAAGTGTCGTTCGGCAGGAAATGGAGCAAATAGCTCAGGGTTTAAGAGACTTGATCCAGAATGTCAAAAAAACGACAGGTGCTGATAAAATTTATCTGGTTGCCCACTCGATGGGAGGTCTTGTTTGTCGCAGCTTGATTGAAAAGATTTATCCAGAACAAGGCGAGCAAGCTGCCGATCATATTGACAAATTCTTTACCTACGCTACACCTCATGGTGGTATTTATTTTGAGGTCGGGGGTGGCTTAATTGAAAATCTCAGGGACAGGTTTCAATTGAATAATTCTGATGACTTTGGCCCTCAACGGATGTACCAGTATTTAACACCTAATATTAAGCCAACGGCTGAGTTACCCGATAACTTTCAGCTACAACAATTACAAAGTATAGATAATGCATTTTCGCCAAGCCGCGTTTTTTCTCTAATCGGCACGAATGCACATGATTATGAAGAAGCTTTTGGTCTTTCACGCAATCTTGTTGGGGTGAAAAGTGATGGTCTAGTTCAGATTGATAAAGCTTATATCCTTGGATCTCATCGTGCTTATGTTCATCGCTCTCATGGTGGACGTTATGGCATATTGAACTCCGAAGAAGGTTATCAAAACCTACAACGATTTTTGTTTGGTGATATTCAGGTGAAACTGTCTCTGAGCAATGTTGAGTTACAAGACCTGGACAAGAACTTTTATCAACTAGAAACTAGGGTGGCTTTGCGTGGTCTTCCTATTCCTATATATGAGCAAGCGATCGCTCATTATTGCCCAATTACACAAGAGTTAACCCGAACAGATAAACCTATTCCGCTATTTACAGCTTTCTTAATTCCAAAAAACTCAGTCAATGATGATAATACCTGTAGATATGCCCTGCGTTTAGCGCTGCATTCCTTTACAAAACAAGAGACGAATTGGTTACGTGACCATCATCTCGACCAAGTACCTTTGTGGTCTGACTATCTAATTACTGATGTTGCCGAATCAAATAGCACTTATGAGGCTAAATACAGTTGGAATTCTGAAGACAAAGAGCCAGTAACAAAATTAAATCCGACTTCAGAATCTAGTCCAGATATATATGTTGCGTATATTTCTTTACCTGAACGCGGTCAAAAAATCTTAGGAACAAATGCAGCAGTTCGCTTGGAAATTTCCCAATGGAAATAAATAAGTGCTTGTTGTTGTGTAGTCAGTAATTAGGTGTGTTTACTTAGCACTGTTTAATTATTTTGGAGAGAGAATAATCAAGCTTAAAGAACGTTAGGTTAATAATGGCTAATAACTAATGATTCATAAAAAACATGAGTGAAAAACAATGGAGAGATGAAGCCTACGTTTTTATAAGGTTTCTGGATTAACACATAGTTATTTCACCTGTCTATTTATTTCAAGTTTTTAAAAGAGGAAAATTATGCAGACCAATCGCAAACAAACGGCTCTTATTACTGGTGCATCTGGTGGCATCGGTTATGAATTCGTGAAATTATTTGCTCAGGATGGTTACAATCTTGTGTTGGTAGCTAGAAGCCTGGAAAAGCTGAATAAAATTGCCGATGAATTTAAAAATAAATTTGGCATTGATGTCAAAGTTATTTCCAAGGATTTATCTAACCCATCAGCCCCAGAAGAAATTTTCACGGAGCTAGAACAAGCATCAATTAATATTGATGTGCTGGTGAACAATGCAGGATTTGCTACCTACGGATTATTTAACGAAATTGACCTGAATGCTGAAATGCAATTGCTACAAGTCAATATATTATGTCTGACACATTTAACCAAGTTATTTCTCAAAGGCATGGTTAAACGGGGGTCTGGAAAAATATTAAACCTGGCTTCCACGGCTGCTTTTCAACCAGGGCCGTTGATGGCAGTATACTACGCTAGTAAAGCTTATGTCTTATCATTTTCAGAAGCGATCGCAAATGAATTAGAAGGTACAGGCGTTTCTGTAACGGCGCTTTGTCCAGGGCCTACCGAATCTGGTTTTCAGCAAAGAGCCGCAATGGAAGACTCCAAGTTGGTAAGCGGTCAAAAAATTATGACTGCGGAAACAGTAGCCGAAATTGGCTATCGTGGTCTATTTGAAAACAAAACTGTTGTCGTTCCTGGAATTAAAAATAAGCTACTCGCTGAATCTGTAAGATTTACTCCCAGAAAGCTAGTGACTAAACTAGTTAGAAATATGCAGGAAAGCAAGTAATAAGTGGGTCGGCGTAAATAATTAAAGGTGAGTTCGACGAGTACTATTTTGACCTCTCCCCCAGCCCCTCTCCTACCAGGAGAGGGGAGCAAAAACTTTTGTTTTCTCGTTACTCCTCCCTCTCCCAAGGGGAGACGCACTCGCGTTCGCCTTTTAGGAGAGGGAGGTTGGGAGGGAGAGGTCTGTCGAACTCACGTTATTTTAGTGAAATGGTATAATCTGTCGGCTGCAACACAGTTGTTGTACTATGCCGCAGCGATGGTTGATTTAACCCCGAACCGGGAGTGAGATGGAAAACTCAGAGCCTTGTCCTAATTGGGACTGAACTTCCAGCCGACCATCATGTTTCTCGACGACAATCTGATGGGCGATCGCTAAACCTAACCCCGTTCCTTTGCCAACCTCTTTAGTGGTAAACAAGCGATCGAAAATCTTATATTTAACTGATTCATTCATGCCTTTACCGTTGTCAGAAATACGAATTTCAACCGCATTTTGTTCGGATAATAATGCAGTGTGAATCGCGATTTGTTGGGGATGATTTTCTAACTCTTCAAAGCTTGTTTGCTGTGCTATTTCATCGAACATATCAATCGCATTAGCCAGAATGTTCATAAACACCTGGTTAAGCTGACCGGGGAAGCAATCAATTTCAGGGATATTACCGTAGTTGCGGATAACTTTAATGGCAGGCCGATTTTCATTGGCTTTGAGCCGATACTTGAGAATCAACAGCGTACTATCTAACCCTTCGTGCAAGTTGACTTTAACTTTGTGTTCTGTATCGGCACGAGAGAAGGTACGCAGGCTGGTACTGATGCCTTTGATGCGATCGGTTGCGCCTTTCATCGAGTCAATTAATTTAGGTAAATCCTCCAACATAAACTCCAGGTCAAGTTCTTGGGCTAATTCGGCCACCGCACCCGTAGGTGGCTGGTGCTGGTGATAGGTATCTAAATACTCACATAGGTCTACTACATAATCTTTGGCATTATTAATACTGCCGTTGAGGAAGCCGACTGGATTATTAATTTCGTGAGCCACCCCTGCCACCAAGTTACCCAAAGTCGCCATTTTTTCGCTTTGCACAATCTGAAGCTGAGATTCTTGCAGCTGTTGAGTATATGCTTGGGCTTGCTGATAGAGACGAGCATTCTCCAGTGAAATCGCAGCTTGGGCGCACAGCAGATTCAGCACCTCAACGCGATCGCGGGTAAAGGCTCCCGTTGCTAAGTTATTTTCTAGATAGACTATGCCCAGCAATTTACCCTGTTGCAGAATCGGGCTGCACAGCAGACTCTTGGGCTGTTGGTTTTGGATATACGCATCGCCGAGCAATAGCGGCTCTTGTGCAGCATTACTAATTACAGCAGGCTGCAAGCTGCGTTTGACTTTTGTTACCAGACTGATGGGCACAATACCACTATCGACAAGCGACTGGGTTGGATGTAGAATTTGCGTTTCGATTTGGTGCGATGCCGTAAGTTCTGCCCTCGCCTGAACTGTGAGATTTTGCCCCTCGCTCAACATTAAAGCGCACTGCGTCGCACCAGAGGTTTGCATTACCGTCAGCAAGAGAGTAGCAATTAACGGCTCAAGCTCGATTTCACTCGAAAGAGTTTGCGACGCTTTGAGGATGGCAACCAGATCCAGGGAATCAGAAAGACTCGTGGAGGAAGTACTAGTCGCGGTGACAGTTGCAGTGGAAAATAAGGTTTCGTCAATAGAAAGTGGTGTCTGCGCCCCTTGGAGGATGGGAGCTAGCAGTTGGGGATAGCGAGTTTCCAAGTCAGCGAGTTTGGCTTTCGCCCCCCAGCGAGCATAGCCATAGTAGGCCTCGATCGAGTAAGCTTGGGCGATTCGCTCTTTGTTCCAATCCAGATAGAATTTTGCCGCCAGTTCATTGCCAAGGGCTGCTTCCTGAGAATAGCCATTGGCTTTGGCACCCGCGATCGCCAAATCGTAAAATTCTATAGCTTCGGTTTTGCGATCGAGAACGCGATATTTTTCCGCTTCAACTAAATGATATTTGTGCAAGTAATTCATCGGGCCGTAATCTGCCCAATCTTTTAGCTTGGCTTGATTTTCTTCCATTCGCTGCCATCCCGGTTCTGATGGGGACATTGATTCACCAGGATTAGCCAGTACGGTCAGAGAATCATAGAAATAGAAGATTGGTTCAACGATACTCCCCATCCCGCCAGCTAAATACTGTCGCGTTTGAGCGGCATCGTGTTGGGCTTTGGCAAAGTCTTGCAGCCAGTAATTTAAGGTGAAGCGATAAAGGTAAAAGAAGGATAGTCGGTAAAAATCGACTTTTGCCTCATCCAGAACTTTCTGTTCGTAGGCATCCTGGCGTAAGGGAATCTCTTGTTCTGACTGACCTAAGAGAATTTGCGCGGCTTGCCAGTAAGCCAATACACAGTTTGCTGCCGTGACTTGGTGGAGGTCGGACAACTGCTGGTAATAAGCACGAATTTGGGGTTCGAGTTCAGCGAGTGGTTGACCGTACCAATACGCATTGAAGCAGTACAACTGGGCATCGTAACCCATAAATTCTAGATTGCCAGTTTCTAACCCGGCTTGATATCCGTCCAGTAGAATAGGCAGCGTGTCTTGCAGATGGATTGTCCAAGAACCCACATAAGCCCCCATTAACATGGCAGTTGCGGCTCGAATGTTTTTGGCATCTGGTTCTAAGGCGAGTTGGTATCCTAATTGCCCAAACTGAGGCACTTTTGACATATCGCTCCACAGCATCCTCAGTTGGAAGGCGTAACCTACGTAACAAAACGCCGAAACTGGACTGTTGCCAAATTGAATCGATAATTTGACCTGGAGTGCCACAACCAGGAAATAAAGCTTTGTGCCGGACATATAACAAACTGGTGTCAGCCGCGCCGCATTTTGCATAATGGCTAATTGCTGCGGGTCGGTCATTTTCGGCAGATGAATGAATGACTCGATGGAGCGACCCTCAATTAAAGCATCAATTTCTTGCTTCAGGAGGCGAATGTCGTCTAGGGTTGGTTCGTCTGGTAGGTTCACGCCCAACATTCGGAAGACTGATTGACCGATCGCGATCGCCTCGACAAATTGATTGCGGGCGACCAATGCCTGAATTCTGACTTGATAAACTGGCACTCGTTCTAGAGGCGTTTTTGCATGATGAATTACCGCTTCAATCCACTCCTCCATCTGCTCAAAAGCACCAGCCAAAAAAGCGACCTCGGCAGCTAAGTCATGCAGGGATAGAGTTATTTCGTACTCCCGTTGCCAAGCATCCCCTAAGAGCAGTTGCAGCCCGACTGTGGCATATTCACGGGCGGCATGGTAGGCGGTTGCGGCTCTGGCTTTGCGGCAAGCCGTGAGGTTGAGTTGGGCGAGTTCGTCCCGTTGCTGTTGTTTTTCAATCAGCGTGGTTCCATAGTTCAACTGATTGACGATTTCAAAAATGCGCTCTTCTCTGGCGGCAGGGGAAACTTGTTGCAGCAGAAGTTGTCCGATTTGGTAATGAGTCGTCTGTTTTTGCTCGTCAGGGATGAGGGAATAAGCAGCTTGCTGGACGCGATCGTGGAGAAAGCGATAAGAACAGTTAAAGGTTAATGGCTGCTGGACTTCTGCCACGTGAAGTTCTGATAGTTGGTAGAACTTATAGACATCACTGATGGGCAGAATTACGCCTTCTTGCAAGGCTTTCCAGAGGTCGAGCGCGATATCTTCGGGCGATCGCTGATTGACAATCGCCAGGGTAGACAAATCGAACTGAGCGCCAATGCAAGCTGCCAGTTTCAAAGCAGTCTGGGTGGCAGTCGGCAATTTTTGTAACTGAAGTGCCATGAACTCGACGACATCATCCGTAAGCGCGAGTAACTTCACCGTTGCCAAGTCACATTGCCAATGTCCTGTCTGGAAGTCAAACCAAATATAGCCGTCCTCATGCAATGCTTTGAGAAATTGGGTGAGGAAGAAGGGATTGCCCTTGGTTTTTTGATAGGCCAACTCCGACAGAGGTTGAGCCAGTTCAGTTGAGCAACTGAGCGTATCTGCTGTTAACTGATTCACATAGGCTTGGCTCAGGGGTTGTAGGGTGAGGGTATGGATAAAGGTTTGGGCTTTTTTAACCTCATCGAGCATCAGCATCAAGGGATGAGTCGGGAACACTTCGTTATCGCGATAAGCTCCGATGACGAATAAATAACCGCGATCGCGTTCTGTCAGCAGTAGCTTCAGCAAATTTAGCGAAGCCGAATCAGCCCATTGCAAGTCATCTAAGAAAATGACTAGTGGATGCTCTCTTGTGGTGAACACCGTGATGAACTTCTGGAACAGCAGATTGAAACGATTCTGAGCCGCACTACCGGAGAGTTCTGGTACTGATGGTTGTTGTCCGATGACCTGTTCGAGTTCCGGAATCACCTCGATGAGTACCTGGCCATTGTCACCTACTGCCGCCAGGATTTTTACTTTCCAATCAGCTAACTGTGCGTCATCACTGCTCAGAAGTTGACCCATCAGGTCGCGGAAGGCTTGGATAAAGGCACTAAACGGGAGATTGCGGTTGAACTGGTCGTATTTACCTTTAATGAAATAGCCATGCCAACGTACAATCGGCTTATGCACTTCATTGACGACGGCAGTTTTACCAATACCGGAAAAACCTGCTACCAGCATCAGTTCGGAGGCTCCGTTGGCAACTCGGCCAAAAGCATCAAGTAAGGTTTGAACTTCTTGTTCTCGTCCGTAGAGTTTTTCGGGAATCAAAAAGCGATCGCTAATATCCCGTTGCCCTAAATCAAACCAGGCGAGTTTGCCCGCAACATGATATTCTTCCTGGCATCGCAACAAATCGTGCTTCAGACCGAGGGCGCTTTGATAGCGGTCTTCCGCATTCTTGCCCATCAGTTTGCGAATGATTTCACCGAGCATGATGGGCAGATCGGGATTGCGATCGCAGATAGAGGGTGGTTGTTTCGCTATATGGGCGTGAACCATTTCCATTGGCTCGTCTACTGGAAATGGTAACTGTCCCGCGAGCAGTTCAAAAAAGGTAACTCCCAAAGAATAGAAATCGCTGCGATAGTCAATCCCCCGGTTCATCCGCCCAGTTTGTTCCGGTGAGATATAGGCGAGTGTACCTTCTAGAATGTTGGGGTTTTGAATTTCTTGGGTTTCGCGGGGTAACAGGGAGGCAATGCTAAAGTCAATCAGCTTAATCTCCCCGGTTTCTGGTTGAATCAGAATATTAGCTGGTTTAATGTCTTTGTGAATAATCCGTTGTTGATAGAGCTGGTGGAGGATATCTACAATTTGCAGGGCAATTGGCCAGAATTGTTCGACACTCAAAGGGGCAGCCTGGATGCGATCGCGTAGGGAGATGCCACCGATGTCTTTCATTACCAAAGCATAGCCATTTTGGTATGGTTCTAGACTCAGCGGTTGGACAATGCCTGAGATGTCGAGATTTTTAGCGATCGCATACTGATTGCGAAACTGCACCAATTCGCTAAAGCTGGGATAGTCGTGCCGCAGTAGTTTAATAATGACTGGTTTTCGATCTAATTCCCTAAGAGCGCGATGTACTAGGGTATTGGAACTGGAATAAATTAGCTCGTTTATACGATAACCAGTTATTGCCAACATAAATCTTATTTTTATTTACAAATCTTTTTTTATCTATATAGAGAATTCCCGTTTTAAGATTATCTTTAACTTTTAGAGACAAAAATTAATAATTCCGGTCAAATTTGCGATCGTTTGCTCTAACATGACTGGCTCAAAATGTTATTAATTAACTATAAAAAACTAAAACAACTTATACCAATTCTCTAAAATCCGGCAACACATATTCGCTCCGAAACCTAATGCATATATGACGCATCTTATTCAAACAATTCAACATAAAATGCTTGGAAAACAAGTTCCCATTTAATTAACTCCGACAACATCTGTTCAAGAATCTTTTCTTATAATTCTGACTCCGAGGGATACAGAGAAACTGGCCCAGCAAGAAATTATTGGATAGTTAGCTTTTGTTGTTGAAAATCCTTAATAAAATCCCGAATATCTGATATTCAAGCACGGCTTGACCCAGATTCAGTTTGGTCAAACTTTAATAATGTTGGTATGTAGGGGATTACCAAGAAATAAATTATCCACTCTTGTGGGGTGGACATCTTGTCCGCCCTATGAACTAGGCTCTCGTGTCGCCCACCCCACAATAAAAGTTGTATATTTTTTTATAGCATCTCCTAGTCTGTTGAGGTACAAATCTCTGCGTACCTCTGCGCTTTACTTTGTACAATTATCCATAACATTTTGATATCTTTTTTAGTTTTTATTAGCAATTAAGATGCGTTCGCCCTGCCTCCCTGCTTTTTCACTAATCTCCCTGTGGATGCTCATCCCACAAGGTTGTCAGTTCCCGTAAACTTTGATGATTGCCATTGCCCAAAATCAGATGATCTAGTACTGGAATGCCCAAAAGCTGCGCCCCTGCTAACAACTGACGCGTCAATTCTATATCTTCCTGGCTGGGTTCAAGGTTCCCAGAAGGATGGTTGTGGGCAACTATTACCCGCGTTGCGCCTTGACGAATAACTTCTCGAAAAATATCACGGGGAGAGGCTAGAGTTTCGGTTGCAGTGCCAATGGTAATTACTTGCGTACCCAGCAAACGATTCTTGACATCTAACAGCACCACTGCAAAACGTTCTTGTACCTGCCACATCAAATCTTGACTGAGGGTAGCAGCAGCAGCAAGTGGGCTATCAATTAATGTGCCATCATTGGGAGGGAACTTGACTACCTCCCCAAAACGCCCTAATTACTTGATTAATCAACTAGCGTGCTTACAGACTATACGATTCAGAATATTATTAATATGCTGAAATATCCTAAAATACCCTAAAGCGCGGCAAGTAACTAGGGCGGATTTAGGGCAATGCGATACTCTTTGGAAGAGATAAATAAGCGGCTCAAGGCAAGCAAGAGTGGGGTATCTCTAAGGCAAAGGGGGGATACCCTAAGTCTTAGGGCAACTTTACCGTCGCGCCCAGGTAGCCAAAAATCTACCCATTCTCAGCAAGATTTAGCTTTGGGAATGTATGCCAATCCTGCTGGACTGAAAGCGGCAGAGGGTAAAGCGATCGAGCTAGCAGCTGATATTGTGAGGTGGAAGTCTGGGCGGCCATTTCCTTGGGATAACTGGCTCGGTAAAAAAACAGAAGCAGCAAACACCTGCAAATACTGGATAGAAGCTTTCAAAGAAGAATTTTTAATTAAGCAGCAGAAATTTTCTGCTAGCACCTGGGAGCGCCATTATTTACTACAATTCAACAGGCTCGACCCTAACAGCGAATTAACTGGAGAGCTACTGCTAAAAACAATATTATCTTTGCCTAGCAACAGCTGGACTAGATACCACACAACTTCAAGCTATATTAAGCTAGCTAAATTTGCTCTTATTGATATTGACTTACGCCCTTACAAGGGCAAATACAATTCCACCAACACAATCAAGGACTTGCCATCTGATGAATTGATTGCCCAAATCCGAGATCAAATCACTAGCCAAATGTGGCAGTGGGGTTATGGGATGCTTGCAACCTATGGTTTAAGGCCGCATGAAATATTTTTTGCTACAGTTGAACCGAATCCACCTTACAAGTGCCAGGTATCAGAGGGTAAAACCGGAGCAAGAACGATCGCACCTTTTTACCCTGAGTGGGCAGAGCGCTGGAAACTTTGGGAGAAAAAAGAATTCCGTACCCAAAAATCAGAATACTGGGAATTGGGGAAGCGAGTTTACCAAGGGTTGTATTATTACTTCAAAAAAATCGACGGAGCCAACCTAGCTCCCTATGATTTACGTCACTGTTATGCCATTCGAGCAAGCGTGGTATTTGAATTACCTGTTACCACTTCAGCAAAATTAATGGGGCATTCGGTAATGGAACACCTCAAAACTTACCAGCGCCATATTGACGAGAAAACTAATTCCTTAGCAGTGGAAAGAGCGATTGCACGGTTTGATGGAAAAGCACCATAGCCTATTTTCCGTACTCTAGCTTGGCTTGCTCAAATGCCTGATTAATTACTTTCATTTTGATGCGGAAATAGACACTGATACCTAAATCAAGGGGTTTTTTGAAACTGGCGTAGGGTAGTCCATCTTTGCGAAGCGGAATATCGGATGAGATGACGACATTATCCGCTCCAAATAAACGCAACTCATTTAACAGATCATCTCGTGCCTTGGCAAAGCCAGCACGGTAAGTAGCCGAATCAGGTTTGCTGCTATGTGTACGTCCTTTAGTGGGTGGCCGCGTCAGAGGGGAGGCGGTAATCAGCATCTCTATCTCTGTGCAACAAAATGGGGGAGCTAAAGTCTTTCGTTATTATGAAATAATTTACCAGTAACTACTATTTGGGATCGAAAATGTGATAACAGTCTGACTCTTGAAACCAAAGCCAATTGGCTTGGTATATATTTGCTATTCTCCCAGCAGGGACAATCCCCGCATAGAGAGAGGGGCGGCGCTTGTTAGTTATCTATACTTTGTATAGGCAAAATATAGATATATGCCTGAAACTATCTTTATTACTAGGCAAAATATAGGCTGACAAGTAGAATTAGGTATAGGCTAAAAAAATGGAGAACAAATATGCCAAGAAATCTTGCAGAAGGCGAAACTCAGATGAATTTTCGTATTCCCGAAGACAAGAAAGATGCTTTTTTAAAAAAAGCCAAAGCGAGTGGCACTTCTGCTAGCCGACTCTTGCTAGAATTCATTGATAATTACTTAGGGATATCACCAAAATCCGATGAGGATATTGACAATCTCAAGAAAGAAGTTGCAGAGCTTAAGGAATTTAGAGAACGTGCGGAAAAAATCCTGGGGGAATTAGCAGCCTGAGAAGCGCAAACGAGCAACTCAGGCAATCGCGGGAACGTATTCGCCAGTTTTTAAAATCACAAGGAAAAACCCCTGAAGTTTGACATTCAGGGGTTTTGCAATTTTAGTGCCTTTGGCTTTTAAGACAAAGTTCACGGTATAGGCTAGAAGCTAGCCTATAAAAAATATAGGTTTTTTATTGACTTAATGATTTCCCTAGCCTATACTAGGGAAACATGAAAAATTTTTCATGTGCCATTCAAGTGAAAGCGATCACACCAAAACGCGAATAGCACTTGTTGACGACACTTGCTATTCATACACACCCAATTCAGAAGAATAAGGGACTTCCAAATAAAAAAACATCCCAAATTTTCTTGTGGGATGGGTGTCCCCACCCGTCCCAGATTTAGGGCGGGCAAGATGCCCACCCCACAAAATGGATAATTTATTTCTTGGAAGTCCCTAAAAACGATGCGCTGCTGCCTCATTATCAGTAGCCAGCAACGGCACATCTGCCCTGTGAGATGACTTCAGGCATATGTACTTAGCCACTTTTGGACAGCTGATGAGCTAACGCCTAAATCACGAGCAAACTTACTGTGTGAGCGATTGTCTATAACAAGTTTTACAATTTCCCGAAATCGTTCTCTAGATTACTCATTCATTTATCGCCATCCAACAAATCATCAAACAACGGCCTGGCTAGTCTTGCCCGTTGTTCTTTATCTAATTTTTTTGCTAATTGCAGCACATCCTCTGCCACCTTTGGCGAATAAACTTGTAGACTTTTTCCTGGATTACCACCGCCAAAAGCATGAAAAAATGCAGTTAAAAGCGCCAGCAGAGGTACCTACTATGCTTAAAAGCGCTTGAAGCTAAAACTTGCTGCATCTACGATTCACAGGCATAAAACATGGAGCAATCAGGGGCTTACAAAACCGAACGCCTCATCCCTGAATCACAAATCAGGGATGCAATTAAAGAAATCTTGGCAGAGATGCTAGGAGTAAACGCTACTGCCCAAAATCAAAGGCAATGGTATGACACCGACCCTGCCTACTCTCGCCTGGATTTAGATTCAGCTGAGCAGCTGCGGGAAATGACACGCAATGAAACGCTGCGAATTGGGATAGAAGTACGTGATGTGCGATCGCCCAATTCCCAGCTTCCTCGCTATCAGTTTCACATTGAAAAATGTGAAGCTCGATTGTTGCAACGACCTGAAAAACGTCAAGGCAAAAAAACCGCGTAGTTTTCACAGAACCGTGCGTTTAAAAAATACTAAGTTTAATTAAGTCTAAATTATGACACAAAGTCTGATAAGTTTAAAGAGCTGGAATCCTTACAAAATAACAGTTCCCGACCATTTAACTGCTGAAAAAAATATTGTCTCAAAAGTTATATCAAGTTTTAAAGCTGATGGCATTATTCCCGACATTATTATTACTGAAAGTGGGGAATTAATCGAAGGCATTGAAGCTTTAGAAGCGGCAAAACGACTTGATCAGCAGATGGTGATGGTGATAGTACGCCAGCCATTACAAGTATCAGAATCACTCTTAATTTCAATAAGTGCTGAGTTGCTTTACGTTCATCCCCTCAATGTTTCCATCTATGGGGATAACGAAGATTTATCCGCATTGAAAGCGGCAATATCTGAAACAGGATGGATTAAGCCCTTGGTTGCCACTCCTGACGGTCAAGGGAGATACAGAATAGTTTCAGGGAACAGCTGCTTCAAAGTCGGTTGTGAGCTAGGTAGGAAGGAATTCTCTGTTGAATTAAAGATTTTTAATTCAGAACAAGAAGAACTCAAAACTCTATTAGCAGGTAACGTCGGCAGAGAAAAGACAATTGAGCAGAAGGTCAGAGAAGGGCTTCTGTGGGAGAGAATTGAGCGCGAGGAAGCTAAATCACGCCAGGGGAGATCGGGACAAGGCGAAGGAACAACCCGTGATATCATCGCCAAACGTGTGGGGCTTGGCAGTGGGGTCAACTACGAACACGCTGTCGCAGCTGTCAAAGAGATGGATGAGTCAAAAGATGCGCCCGTTGGCAGCGTCCAACATCATCGGCATCAGCAATTCAAGCAACTTTTATCAAGGCCGCGCGGTGTTGACGCAGCGTACAAGCTGGTCAAAGAATCCGCTCCTCCCTCTGCTAGTGGGACAAATCACAAGCGCTGGATACCTAAAGAGTTCGAGCGGGTGAAAATCACTGCCGGGTCCTACAAAGGAAAAGAAGCCACAGTGCGGGTGATTACCGGGCCATTTTCTAGTATTTGCCACATTGATGGCACCCCAGAAGAAAAACAGCATCAAATAGCCTTTGAGCAAATGGAAGCTATCGTTGAAGTTTCAATTCTGCCCACGTCTGTCACTCAGGAACTGAAACAGCAGCAGCAGAGTTTGGGGTTGGGAACACGATCGCAAATACTCCCAGACAAAGTGCGAAACGAGGGGCATCCTCCAGAACAACAACTACCCTCTTGCATCACCAACATCAATGCCATCGGTGAAGTGCAGGTGACTGAGATGGCGATCGCCCTTTTGTCGCTCACTCCCAAACAATTATTTGAAGTGATGAGCAAAGCACAGGCAGACTTTTCCGCTTCTCAATTAGAAGCTATTTGGAAGGCGCTAGAAAAGTCTTTGGCACACAAGGCAGCGTGATGAGTATCATTACCATTGAATTGTCGGTTGATAAATATATGAGGGTTATTGGCAGTAGCCCAGTTCCAATTGCGGCAATTGATCTAAAACCTGGTTTTTATTACAAATTGGTTAATCGAGCCACAGGAACCTATATGCATCGCTATTTGAGAGCGGTTCTTAGCGAGTATACATATTGGGAGTAACGATGCAACAACTAAGTTTATTTGAGACAACTAACACACTGCCAATTGAGTACTATCCTGGCTTTTTAAACAACACTGAGGCTAATACCTTATTCGCTCAATGCAAGGCTTTGTGTGGCAACAGAACAAGATCAGAATGCTAGGCAAACCCTTACAAGTCCCACGACTTGAGTGTATGTATGGCGAACCAGGGGCGAGTTATCTGTACTCCAATAGTGTCACTTTAGAGGCGCATCCCTGGACAAACGAACTCTTATACGTGTGCGATCGCATCACAGTAAAAACTGGATTTGCATTCGATATCGTCATTGGCAACAGATATCGCACAGGTCTTGATTCCATCGGCTGGCATTCTGACGACGAGCCATCAATGGGGTATCATCCGGCGATCGCTTCTATCAGCCTCGGAGGTTGTCGCAAATTTTCCATCAAGCCGAAAGTCAAAGGCTCTAAATCTACTCACTTTTGGCTTGAGCATGGTTCATTGCTATTGATGCTACCTGGATGCCAAGAAGGTTACGTGCATCAGCTGCCCAAGGATAATAACTGTTTTATTGAACGAATCAACCTGACTTTTAGACCTTATGGAAGGCTCAAATGAGCAATAGACCTGATTCACCTTGGCACTATGCAATGGCTTTCTTTGCTTTGGTGAGAGCGCACGGAAAGTTACATAGGTTGATTAGATTCGTTGGTAGAACCGATTCCTTTCAAAAGTCGGAGTCTGATAATGAAGCGATCGCCAAAAGCCTTGATGATATCGAGGGCGAACTCGATTCTGTACGCCAGAGTATTGATGAGTGAAGCAAGCAATGGATCTAACCTTGACCCAAAAAATCGAAGCTGAATTAGCTAGAAAAGATTGCAACGCTGGGGAAATTAAGGATGCCACAAAAGCCAGCTATACTGAAATTTTTACAGCACTAAAACAGCTTTCAGATGAAGGCAAAGTAACTCACTATTTTGACAACAATTCAGCGCTGACCTATCAGATGAAAAAACAGTCTTTTTGGAGAATTTAATGAGTCATCTTTCCAAAAAAAGAGGTTTCCCCGCAGATAACGTACTCTACTAAGGAAACCAAATGAACTTATCCAATAATAACATGAGCATACGAGTTTACAGACATCGGACTCCGGTATTTATTGAAAAACAAATATTTAAGATGGGGCTAAGTCCTATTGAATTTAGAGTTTATTGCCAGTTGTTATATCTTGCTCAAGAAGGGACTGAAGAAGACAGTGAGGTGGCTTGCCAGTGTTATATAACAAGCGAAGAACTTGAGGCAGCTTATCAAAATTTAGAGTTTTTGAACCTAATAAATAGAGTTGGAGAGGCGATCGTTTTAATCGATCCACCACAGGAGGAGCATGAGCCTCAAATTAAAATTTCTTCCCAGATAACTTTCGTAAAAGACAGCATCAGATACAAAGATATTCCACTTTATCAGCCATCTATTTACGTTATCAAGTCGGACTTAAATGGTTTGACGAAAATAGGAATTACAACAAGCCCAAGAAATAGGATAAAGAGCATTGTTAACAAACATCGTTTTGATGTAGAGGTGTTAGCGATCATCAGATGCCGCGTCCCTAAAGATTTAGAAAAATTTCTGCATTCAAGGTTTAAACGTAAGCAGGTAATTTTTGCACAAGAGCAAGAGTGGTTCGATTTGTCTGTTGAAGATATAGAAGAAATTGGCACATTAACACAATCCTTTGTGACCCGTGAGGTGTGCAATGAGTAATAAACAGCATGGCTATGCGGACGGCAGAGCATTCCCTATTTTTATCGATAGGGAACTGGATGATTTTGGACTAGACCCTTATCAATTTCGTATTTACGCCAGAATTGCTCGTAGGGCAGGAGAAAGAGGAGCTTACGAATCTATCAAGAATATGGCGACTGGCTGTCAAATGTCAGAGGGTAAGGTTAAAACCTCTCTGAAGGTACTGATTGAATGCGGACTTGTTACGAAAGAATCTTGCGTCGGAGGTACTTCGATCTATCGACTAACAGATAAGGCTGAGTGGATTCAATCAAGCAAAGATTTGCGTAGTAAGCGTGGACACAGTGCAACCCAGGACGCAACGTGTCTACCCACCCAGGACGCAACGGATCTACCCCCAGGACGCAACGTGTCTACCCCCCAGGACGCAACGTGTCCACAAAGATACTCCATTGAAGATACTCCAGTTAAAGGTACTCCAATTGAAGAAGATCCCCCTATAGTCCCCCAAAATTTTTTAAAAGAAGAGGGGGGAGGTTTGGATTTGGATGATAGGGGAATTGAATCGATTGAAGAACCCAATTCGCAGATCATCACTGCGCTGCCAAGCAATTTAGAATCTACGCGAAAAAGCAACATACCCTCGTCTGGCTCAATTATTCGGCGAAGTGAGAATAATTATCAAAATCAAAATTTGAACCCAATCCAGCAAGCTTTTGAAGATTCAGGCAAAGTCTTGAGTTACGGAATTGAGTACAAAACTTGGATACAGACAGAAATTGGCGATGTGATTAAGCATTATCGCCAAAGCGGTAGGGCCTTAACTGTAAGCCCAAACGACATTGACCCTGATTTTAAAAGTTTTACGGCTGCCAATGCAAACGGTGGAAAGGGCTTGAAGTTAGCAGCAGCCCAAGGGTGGATAGTGAACTGCGAGAAAGACCCGCTTCGATGGGGAGAGCTAAGAGACTTGGTTGCTGAGTGGCTCTTAGCAAAAAAAACTGGCGATCGCCACACCAGCATTGCTCAAGAAATTAATCGAGCTTCAAAACCGAAAATCTCGCTGAACTTGAACTACTAGGAATACACAAATGCTAGATTATCAAGATTTCAAGGATTCCGTATCTGAGCTACAGAGCTTCTATGGTGGCAATATCCTCAATGGCGGAATATTGGAAGCCGCATGGTATGAAACGCTCAAGCACTTGTCTTTAGGGCGATTACACAGCGGCATTGCCCGTTGCTTCAAGAAGCACCCCAGAGCGTACAATTTTTTCCCATCAGTAGACCAAATTCTTGAATTTGCTCAAGGTGAATACAGACCGCCTGGGGAGCGTGTAATGGGTAATTTTTCTCTACCCGTTTTACCTTCTCACGAAGACAGGCTAACGCCGGAGCAGATAGCTGAGTTATCCAAGCGTGGGCAGATGGTGGCGCGAATAATTTTAAACTGCACAGGCTACATGACTTCTGAGCGTAAAGAAGAACTCATTGAACGGTTTAAAACCATGCCTACTCATGAGCTTGAAAATATCGCTTTTGTAAGTCAGCGCACACGAAAAAGTGGGATCTCTATCAACAATATTGCAGACATTCTTGAAAAAATGGAGCAAAACTTTGAAGCCGAATCAACAGATGAATACTACAAAAATTCTAAAGCGATCGCCCGTCAATGGTTGGAGGAGCAAGCATGAAAGCCATCACAGTTAAAGCCCCTTTATCGTGGGCGATATTCAACGCTAACTTCACTGTCATTAGGCGTTATGAGTCCATAGGCTTCCTCAAGCAAGTTGCGATTCATGCCTCGAAACAATGCACGCGTTCGGATTGTGAGAATTTCTTCAGGATGACAGGAATCAAAACGCCTCCCCACAATCGCTTGCCGCTTGGTCAAGTTGTTGGGCTTGTTGATGTTATAGATTCTCAGCAAGTGGATGCTAACCGCTGGGATTGGAAGATTGCCAATCCCAGATCCATTAACCGATTTCACCACAAAGGACAACTTGGGATTTATGAAATTCCAGACGACTGGATTGATCATGACTGCTCTAAAAACTGCATCCTTGAAGAGTGTGGATACAAATCGAGCTGCAACTCCAGAGGGCAATGGCGGATTACGGTGTGGCCGCATCCAAATACCGCCAATCATTATTCTTTTGCAGTGGGCATAGGCGGCGGGGTAATGAGCGGCGGTATACCCGGACATGATACTTTGCATGGATGCTATAGCGATCCAGAAAAGGCGCTTCAAGTTGGAATAAAGGAGCTTTATCAGCCATGACCAAAGATTTATATGAAGGAATGCTCGAAGTTCATATTGATTGGATGATAGAACTGCGCCGCAGAATGAAAATGAACTACGAAGATGTTGATAGGTTTGCGACAGATAATAACTTAAATCACTTAGAAGTTTTTTGGTTTTTCAAAGGCTGCCCAGTTCCAGAAAGTACCTTCAAGAGCGTTTGTGAAATCTTGGATTGCGACTGGGAGAAAACTCAGGAGGCTATAAATGTGTGACTGCGATCGCCCTGACTATGACGACGAAGAGGGAGAGGAATTGTATGAGGAGAACGAGGTAAAAGCAGAATTATCTTTTCCTTGCTGTGAGTGCAATCAACCTATAAGCACAGGCGAAAAATACAGGCACATTAGAGGCTGCTGGGATGGCGATTGGTCTACCTACGGTATGTGTTTGAGTTGTTCAAGAGTGAGCGATCGCTTTACTCAAGAAAATAACTGTTATTGCTTTGAGGACTTTACGACGAATTGATTAATTCTGACATTCTCTGCCGTGATGAGCTTGAGGAAGAAGCTTATTTTTGCAGTCGTGCTTGGTTAAAGGTTACAAGTCAAAATCCTCTTAGATGTGATGTGGAGGAAACTGCATGAATTTTTCCTCTTGTCAACTTGGTGTTTGTCCCCTCGGCTTGGAATGCCCAGATGAGGCCCATCAATACGATGAATGCATAAATTCAGAAGCCTGCTATCGATGGACAGAGGCTTGGGATTTGTACGAGATTTTCATCCTGGGTGAATTGCCACCAATTTATTTGGACAATGGCAAGCGCGACGACTGGACAAAATCGGAATACGGTTTTGAGCGTTTAAACAACTGCGATTTTTTTCTCTACTACGCTGCCAAATTCATTTCCTTCGAGCAGTGGAAAGAAGCTTATTACAAGCTAAATCGCAGGTATTCCGCTTATGTGAGAAAAGAGCATTTTGGTCAAGTTGAGGAATTGAGAAAATTACTGGACATTGAATATGCTCAGTGCGGAATAACAGCAGAAGATATCCCTTTTTAAGAGTGAATCAGCAGCTACGAGGAAGACAAATGCCAATTGAATCTTGCAGAGGCAGGAAAATCGAAACAGGATGGGAACCGGGAGAGGGATGGTACTACAGGCTTGATTCTGGTGAGTGGTACGGCCCTTTTGATGCCGAGAAAGAGGCGATCGCAGCAGCAGAAGACAGGATTGACTCGGAGGATTGGGAATGAAATCATGACCACCACTGCACCCAACCTCGGCAAAATTTTTACCAGTTGCACCAAGCGCCCAGCTACCGTAGAAGATATCGCCCTACTTTCCCCTGGCGACTGGATTAGTGAGAGAGAATGTCCCTGGTCTTGGCAATTCAAGTGTTCTTGTCAGGATATGGTAGTGGGTTTATGGGAGGGAAAAGAGTTTTTCATCCCACATCACCTGTTGATGGTTTGTGAAGTCATCGAGGGACAGGTTCTTGAAAAATTTTTCAGAAAGCCCGAACCAAAGTTTAAGGTAGGCGATCGCGTTATCGCCTACAAGGGCAAATTTGCGGCATCAGCTGTTATCCACGATGCCAGAATCGAGAATGGGCGCATTCAGATAATTTGGGATGACGTGCAAGACAAGAAGCCCAGATGGTTTGCGGTTGACACTTTGAGCTTGGAGCAAGAATTAGATAAGAGTACTGATAAAAGTATCAAGAAATCCACCACCTCTTTCAGTGTTGGCGATCGCTTTGCCGTCTACCCAGGTGTTACAAACGAGTGCGAGATAATCGAACCTATGGGTGATAAATACCGCGTTCGCTGGAGCTTGAAGGGTGACGAGCAGGAAGTTGATGAGGCATTTTTAGCCAACTTAAAACCAATTCTTGAAGAGCCTGAAAAATTTTTCATGAATGAAAGTGACGATAGCGAATCCTGGAACCCTGCACACTTTGGGGAAGTGCCACACCAGCTTGAAGAGGATGGACAGGCGACTATTTCCTACGACACGAAGGACGAACCGCCAGAGCCTGATGACTTTGAAACCATTGAAAAATTTGAGGAAGCTTGGAAAAAATGGGAGAACTCACTTCAGGGCATTTATTCTCAGGCGCAGGAGGTGACACAGAAGGCGCGATCGCCGCAGGATACAGACCTATCTGGGCGGTTGACAACGACTCAAGTGCAGCAAGTTTCTACAGAAAACGATTCCCAGGAGTCTTGCTCATTGAGCAAGATATCCGATCCATTACAGATGAGTTTATTGCCGGACTCCCAATACCAGATATCTGCTTACTCACAACACCTTGTCCAGATTTTTCCTTGGCTGGTAAGCGAACTGGACTTGCTGGAGTTCGCGGACAACTGTTTTTTGAAGGACTCAGATTCATTCGACTCCAACGCCCAAGCGCATTTGTCTTTGAAAACGTTGACGGACTCCTTAGCGCAGATAAAGGAACTGCCTTCTTGCAAGTCATCCAAGCGTTTACAAGTCTGGGGTATCGCTGCACCTGGCAACTTAGGAATGGCAACAAGTACGTCCCCCAAAACCGAGAACGGATTTTCGTCGTGGGCTATTACTGCGGAGGTGAAGGTTACACAGCCCAAGTCAGGGAAGAAAACTTTAGCTGAAATTATTGGTGATCGCAACGCCATTGTTTACCGCGCAGCTGGAGGCGATCGCATCTATCACGAAGAAGCGCCTACATTGCGAAGCCTCTCAAATACTGGTGGCAAGCATCAATCTGGAAGTGGAGCTTACAAAATCCGCGAATACGATGGCGAAACTTATCTTGAGCGTTCCATCAATGCGACCGAAGCAGAGAAATTGATGGGGTGGGAGGTTGGTTCAACTGCGCGAGGCATCAATAAAGAAGGGGATGAAATTAGTATTAGTCAAACCCAGCGCATTAAGATGTTAGGTAACGGAATAATACCCGCAGAGATAACCGATATTCTGACCGCAATCAAGCCAATGTTAGAGCGTAAACTGGAAGCGGAAGTGCCTGAAAATATGCGCTTTGCTTATCGGCAATTGCGGCAAAGAGGCATGAGTCATCGGCAAGCTATTTCTTTACTGATTGACCCTGGCTAACTTCTTAATATTTTTTGAGCTATTCCCGACAGCAGCCCTACGCCGTCTCGTTCGCGGAGTGTTCCCAAAGGTTAGGGTGGCGCAGGGAGGATGTTACTTGCACCAGACAGTCAAACTTAGAATCCTCTTTCTTTACAAAGGTTATCTAAATCCTTCCATTTTTTTCCTGTTGAAAAACTAGCTGCTTTCTCCGGTGTATAGTCTTCAAATAAGACTTGATAAGCTGCTAGCAATTTAATTTTTTTCCCAAGTTTCGTATTTTCTTTTTGCTCTTCTGCTATTAAACAGGCAGCATAAGTATCAAAAAGGATAGGCTCTGACACCTTAAGTCTCCCTTGATCAATTCGATGAGTAATTTGAAGATTTACTGTCGGAGTTTTAAAAATTGATAGGTTTTTATCGTTCTTATTTATTTGAACACTAATTTCTAATATTGCACTCCATACTAATTTAGGCAAACCATAACTTTTGAAAAGTTCCAAAAATTCAGTATCTCGAATTGCATAGCCATTTACAGTAACCATATAGGAATCAATCCTTCCATTATTAAAACATACTTTTATACCCTCAGGATATTCTCTTAACATGATATTACACATATATTTAAAAGCGTTTTTAAAATTATTACTCCTAATTTATATCATCCAAAAACACTATATATGTTTAGTACATCTACGGAATAGTAGTTTTTATTTATTTGAATTATTTCAATTAAAAAGAAGCATAAGTAAGCAAATATTTAGAGAAATTACATAGAGATTTATTGATTAGAATCAAAACATGGCAGTATTCGGAAACTTTTTACTAGCTAACGCTTATGGATGCTACACAAAGTCAATCTGTTTTGTTGGAGAAAAAAACCAAGTCACAGATTGCAGAGGACAGCAAACACGAGTCGTGATATTTAGGTTCGTGAAAAATTTTTCATACCTGGGCTGTTAACTGGTAACAGCAATGTATCTTCAATCTGCTGTCGCACTTCGCGGCTCATGTAGCACTCGCTGTTGAGGCAATCAATTAATAGCTTGTTTGCATCATAGTATTGCTGCAATAGTTCTTTTTGTTTCTTGCTGAACTGCCAGTCATGACCAATATTGCAATGCTTAATCATTAATGCTCTAAGTTGTTCAATCCAAGCTCGTCCATTTTCTTCCCACCAACGTTTGAATGCTTTTTTCTCATCGGCTCTTGAGTCGGGCAGTTGGTCTAGTAGTTGTTGGAGCGATCGCTCCAATTTAGGATTATGGTCTCGGGCGAAATCTCGGGCGAGGGCGAGGTCGAGGGGAAGGTCTCGGGCAAGGTCGAGGAGGTCGAGGGGGAGGTCTCGGGCGAGGTCGAGGACGAGGGCAAGGGCAAGGTCGAGGGTGAAAACGAGGGGGAGGTCTCGGGCGAGGACGAGGGGAAGGTCTCGGGCGAGAGCGAGGTTGAGGGAGAGGTCTTGGGCGAGGTCTTGGGCGAGGTCTCGGGCGAAGTCTCGGGCGAGGTCTCGGGCGAGGTCTCGGTCGAGGTCGAGCGCAAGGTAAGCGTAGAAGGCTCTAACAGCAGCAGTTTTGTAACGCACTTTTACAGAACAGGATTTCTCTTCAGCCCAAGTGATAAATTGCAGCAATTTATCATCAATTACTACGAGTTTATCAATCTGCTGTTTAATCAACTGCAATAGGTCGTCAGCATCGGGTAATATTCCTAAAGTTAGAAAGAGGATTTCTCGCCAACGCTTTTGTGTGATATTAGTAGCTAGCTTTAGAAACGACTCTTGAGGATTACGGCTTAAAGCGATCTTTCTAGCCGTAAAATATTCGTGAAACGTTAGGTGAGAAAAAGAGTAAATACCCTTTGCACGCGCTACTAGTAACCCATGCTGTGCTTCAATTGATTTCAGCACAGCTTCGCTGTCTAGCTCTAATTCCTTCGGTTGAGTACGAGCATTGGGTAAGTTGAAGATAAAGTCAGCAATATAAGTTTCAACTGTCTTTTGTTTGAAAAAATAGTCTTTCTGTTCAAAAGTGGTTAGAGCAATTTGTGAGAGCAAGTCCTCCTTACGCTGCAAGGACAGGTCTTTATAAACTTCATCCCGCTCAATGTTGCGTTTGGCATCCCATTTTTTTAGCAATACATCTATCCCTTCTTTATAAAGTTCGGAACGATTGGTAGGGAAATTTCCGGCTTCACCAAATACCAAACAAAGCAAAGTTAACAGCAGAGGATTGGTTGCTAGCTCTTCGATTGGTCTATTGGCCTTCAATTTTTGCATGAAACGCTCACCTTTAACTTGGTCACTCAAGCGAAACCAGTTTTGAGCAAAGGTGGCGATTTGCTTAGAGTTAAAATCTGCAACTTCTACTTCAGTGAATCCTTGAAAAGTGTATTCTTTAGCGGCAATTCGACAGGTGATAACAAATTGATTTGCGTGAAACTGGTAGGAAAAGTCTTGAACTTGATTTAATACCCTCTTAGTGTCCTCTTCTCGGACTTCATCTAGCCCATCCAATAAAACTAATACTTTCCCGTAGTTTAAGAGTTGCTCTGCTTTGGTGCTGCCATCCCTCACCTGATATTTAGATAGCTGTAGAGCAATATATTCTGAAATATCTGGCTTTTTGTCCGCTTCTGCAAAATCTTTGAGAGTGATAAAAACTGGGAAATGATCGCCTTGAAACTGTCCTTGAATGCATTGGATTGCTAGGTATTTCAAAAATGTGGTTTTCCCTGCTCCTGGCTTACCCAACACCATGAGTTTGCTGTGCTGTTGCACTGCTTCTAGCCCCGCTACTCGCTTTTGGGTTACGCAAAGTCCAAAACGACTAAGTTCTTCTACATCGGAGTTTTGTAATAGTTCTGTTTGCAGATCCTCAATTTCCAACCGCCTGCGTCCAGTAATTTTTTCTAGGATATTCACATCAGTGTAAATGTCATTCAACCCAATAGGCTGACTCATATCTAGTACGCGCATTTCACCGCAGCACGCCTGAATGTACGGTTTTATCTTTTCACGTACCTGTTGCACCAACTCATCGATGTCAATGCCTGTACTTGTTTTCTCTAATGAATCACCTGGAGCGGTTGGCTTAACCTGACCAGTAATTTCCTGCCAATTGAGTTCCAGCACTCGGCAGATAGCAACAAAGTTTTCGCTAGCTACTCCCTTGCCATTAAAAAAATTGCCTACTGGCTGACGGGTTTGCACTCCTATTGCTTCTGCCAATTTCTCGTATGACCAACCTTTACCAGTCAAAGCTATTCTCGCTTTCTCAATACCTGCTGGACATGCCGTAAGCGATTTTCTGGGCATAGCTCAACGCAAAAACTATGTTTATTTTAATGGTAAAAATCCAAAGTTATACCAAACACATACGAAAGCTATTTCTGCAAAACCCTTATCTAGACTGAACTTTCAGTGTCGAACTGCGAGACTTTAAGCAGTTGAGTGATGGATAAATTTATGACTAAGCCGACATTATCTTCTAATTCCGAACCCAATTTCAATCAAGAGATAGTTAGAGAGCGTCTACGCCAAGCCCGTTACAGTTTCAATCTAACTCTATTTGCCACTGCCATGTCTTTTTTGGTGAGTTTAGTGGGTGCTGGATTATTACTGTCAGGCAAAGCTACAGAAGGAACTGTTACCACTGCTGGAGGAATAGTTGCTAGTGTACAATGCACTAAACTTGCCAAGGAAGCCAATGACAGGCTTGACAAAACTTTAGCTGAACTTAATGACGCTCCTTAAAGAAGTGTCTGTTACCCAAGGGCGATCGCTTGGATATGATAGCGATCACCCCCCAGTTCTCAACCCCAAATAAGCGTACATGAAAAATTTTTCAAGGGTCTTGACCCAACAAAAAACCACCCAAAGAAGCGGGTGGCGATAATAGTTTTTTGGGCGATCGGGATTAGTTATTAAGCCGTCGGTTTTTTGAAAAGCGACTTAGTTCCATCGCTGCTTCTTCCAGGTGCTTGACTGTCAAATCAGGACTTGGCTGCTGGCGATCCACCCAACCTGCTAATGCTTCTAACAGGTCTTGAAACGAGTAGCCCTCTTGATGCAGCAGTTCAATCAAATCTTCCATAAAATTGATTAGCCCTTCTCGCCTGGAATCCCGTAGGGCAGTGCGGATTGAGATTTTTTGTTCTGAGTCAATCATCATGCTTGTTGTACCTCTTCTAGTTGTTTGGCTAAAGCAGTTACTTTAGAGGCGTGAAACTCAATCTCAGCTTGGATTTTTTCTTCTAACTCTTGGGCTGTTAACGGTTTAATATCTTTCTCTATGAAGATTTCGGCAGTCTCGCACAGTTCGTTTCTTAACACTCGGTAAACCCAGCCTTTGCCCAGTTCATAAGCAATTTGCGTTCCAGGGGGATGATATTCTACCCCAGTGATTTGACCTTGCTTAACTCGTTGCCCAAAATAATATTTTGGTGGCGTCCAATCGCTAGGGATGCGAATTGATAAATCCTGCTTGTAGTTATTCATGCTTGTTCAACCTCCTTCAATTGTTCCGACAAGGCTTTGATGTTGCTCTCCATAGTTTGGATAAAAGCCTTTTTGCTTTCAATTTCCTCTTGCAACTCAACGCACGTAAGCGGTTGGAGGTTTTCTTCTCTGAAGCTTTCTATGTCATCTTCTTGGTCGCCACAAAGCAAGAAATAAGTCCAATATTCACCAAAAACACTTGCTCTTTTCGTTCCTGGCGGGTGATATTCCATAGCAACAATCTCCCCTTGCTGCATTAGTTGACCCAAATGGTATTTGGGCACTGACCAATGACTTGGAAAACGAATGCAGGATTTTTGGGCAATAATTTCTGGCGTATCTTCTGGCATGGCGTTACCTCGTTTTTGATTGCAGCCATTGCAGGCTAGGCGTAAGTTTTTAATCTTGTTGCTTCCGCCCAAAGAGAGCGGAATGTAGTGGTCAATGGTCAGTGTTTCAGGTGTCAGGGTGTGCCCACACCTGAAACATTTCATTTTGTATTTGGCAATTAGGTGTGGGCGCTTACGGTCTTTTTGGTGGTGTCCAAGGCATTTATGAAGGCGCAAGCTAGTCGGACTATCCATTTCTATTCCTCACATCTGCGCTTTTCTTGCAGATAAGCAAGCTTGAACAAGGAAACAAGCCGCGTCTGTACTTTTGTTGTTGACAAAGGCATAATTTGCCAAACCATCCAGCAACTCGTCAAAACTGAAGCCTTGTTTTTCAAGTGAGGTGACAATTTCAACCGTAATGCTGCATACGAAATCGTGTCTATGCTCGGTGGTTGCTATGTTGAGGGCTTCGGTTAGTTGGTTCATGCTTATCTCCTCCCACTACTGCGACATGGGTGTTCGTAAGTGCAGTCGTCGTTGTCGGCCTGCGCTTTCAAGGTGAAAGAATGCATGAGAAATAGAGCCGCAGTTGCAGCCAGAAGACAAGTTTTTAGTTTCATAAAATTCTTTGTTAGTAAAAAACTTTGGTGGAACTAGGCTAAAGCCTCAGTAGGGCTAGGCTGTTGTACATGGCTCATCCACTGCTTGATTGCCTTTAATTCATCAGCACCTTGGGCGATCGCGGTGATTACGTGCTTTTGGTAAGAGTTAGTGGCATGATTCGGATGGTCGATTTTATCAGCAGCCCAATCCAAACACATTTTTTTGACAAGTTCATCAACCAAGCTGACCTCAAGCTGGCTAGGGCGCTCAACATCCTGGAAATGCAACCACTCTTTAACTAAATCCAGTGGGTAATCAAGCAGTGTACGAATCTGCTTTACGCGCAGGTCTTGGGGGTGAACTGTTTGGACTACGGTCAGTGGTGGTTGGTCAGCAATTGAAATATCAACTGTGTTGCCTTCTTCATCGACTTGACAATCCAACTCCTCTGGTGTGTAAGTCACACTTCCAGCAAATATGTCAGGACATTCGCCCACAATCTCTTGTAGCGTTTGTCAGCAACTTGAACGTCTGCACCAATTTGGGTATAGATAACTTTCAGTTCAAAGAGTGACTTGGCTTGAAGCTGTTCAACTGTGTACAATTGATGCATGATAAATCTCCTTTGCGGGGGGTTTTCACAAAAGGCGATCGCTTGTCCTGAGAAAACGTGGCGGTCGCTTTTTGCTGTCTGTATCTAATGTATTGTTTTTACGATACAATGTCAAGCACCATAAGGTACAATACACTCAATACCTTGCAATACAGATTCGACGCGAATAAATTAAAGGTATGCAGTATTAAAAAAACTATGACGACAAAAAGACAAAGAACTTTTATTTCGATTGAGATAGACCCCGAAACCAAAGAGGCTTTTAGCAAAAAATTGGGGCAAGAGGGTAAAACAGTTACTGGCGCTCTTAAACAGTTCATCGAAGATTACCTGAGTAAGGAGGAGTCTATCTCTTCACCGCAGAAATTATCAGAGGTTATCAAGCGATTAGAAACGGTCGAGAAAAAAGTAGGTATTGAAAATGCCCAACTGCTGGGGGAATCAGCCGCCTGAGAGAGGAAAACGAATCTCTCAGGCAGACATACAACCATCTACTAGAGCTACTCAGCAAACAAAAACCCGCTTCTCATGAGGCGGGTTAAATGTTTTTTAGGGGCATATAGCCTTTTACAATACTTGTAACGTATAATCAATACAAAGTTACTGGATATGAGAATAGGAGGTATGGCAGTGCAAAATAAAATCAAAAAATTTGGGGATGGATGTTAGTTCAGTTATCACAGAAAAAAACACCAATGGGTCATCGTCTAGTAGCTCTGGCAAGTCAGCCAAGACTAGCGCTCAGGTAATCACATACAAAACTGAAAACATTTGCTAAGACAGCTCATCAACCATGAGTGTCGTCTGATGTTTAACCTGCTTTTACTGCTAAATCTTACTTCGCTTATCGGCTTTGTGGTTGGGTTAATTAACCCAAAATTGGTACTTCGCGGTGACAACCGTACTCGGCGTAAAAGCTCTGAGGTTTATCTTTCTGTGTTTGTGCTTTCGTTTATTGGAACGGGTATTTTTGCTCCCAAGCCTGAGCCAGCAGTGGTAGTTGTGCCAGTGAAAAAGCTGAAAACTTCGTCAGCGATCACTTCACCAACTCCTTCTCTTAACGCTTCTGTACAGGAAATAAAACCCCTGCCTACACCCACGCCATCAGCAACACCTACACCAACTGAGCCAGTCGAAATCGAACCGCCGCATGAAGAGTCAAATACAACGCCTCATTCTGACGGTTCTTACACCAAAAAAACAGTTGAAACTCGCAGGTTTCAAAACCCTGACAAATCAACTTATCTGCTGATTAAAAAGACTGAGAAAAACGTAGAGCGAGGCAAAATTACGACTTTGGTTATAACTCAAGTTCAGATTCAAGATTCACAACCGAGGACAACGGAGGTAGTAGCCACAACACAAACAGACCAGGGAACGCAAATTGAAACCGAGAAAATAGCTGAAAACGGTGTTATCGACAAACAGCAAACTAGCAATGACAACATCCCGGCTGAAGTGTGGGACAGCTTCAAGATTGCAGAGGAAAAACCAACACAGTCGGAAGATGTCACGCAGAATTCGGTAAACATTCCCACAGGTGCTAAGTGCGAAGATTTCGCCACCCAAGAAGAAGCTCAAGCAGCCTTATCAGCCAACCCACAACTGGATAGAGACGGCGACGGGACAGCCTGTGACTCACTCGTTTCTGGAGGTGGTGGATCATACGTCCAATCTGGGGGTAGTGGTTCGTACCACCATACGGATCGGCGACGCAGGAAAAGATGAAAAATTAAACCCAAGAGCGTTGTTTTCGAGGCAGTCACTCTTGGGACGTTCACGAGCCATTTAGCTAATGAATACACAAAACTTTAACACCCCTGCATACTGCACGGGGAAAATTTTCACGCGCACAAAACCCCTGCTAGGGGAGATAAAACCATGAAACAAGAATTTACGCTTGAACTTGCTCAACAGTTGCATGACAGCAACCAGATTGTAGATTTTGAATGGGCTTGGCAAGTACTTGGGTATAGCCGGAAAGACAGCGCCAAAAGAACACTAGTTAGTTACTTTGAACGAGATTTAGATTATTTTGTACAACCTCCAGAGGAATCGCCAGAAGCCTTACCACATGATATTTTCCACATTGAGGTGGAAAATTCAAAGCTGGGTAGACCCGCAGAAAAAATCTATTTGACAGTCGAATGCTTCAAAGAGATGGGGATGCTTGCTAAGAGTGAAGAGGGTAAGCAGATCCGCAAATACTTTCTGACTTGTGAGGCGATCGCAAAGCAATCAGTAAAAGCAATTCCACAGTTACTAGAAAAATTTGAGCAGCAAAATCGGGTAATTGAGGAACAGGGTAGAGCGATCGCCGAGCTTCAATCCCAAATACAAAACCTACTACCGATATCATCTGACTTCATGCCGCCGGGGTGGGACGCGGATGTATGGGAGAAGTTACCGCCGCAAGACAAACGGCATTTCAAATATTTGTACCGCTCGCGCGGTTTTTGTCCTGGCAACGAAGCTAAGGTAAAACTTTTACCAGATGCAAACAGGGCATCACAACGGGCTGAGATTGAGCATCTGATGAACGATGTGCCAGAAGAAGAAAAACAGTTAATAGAGACGGCCAAGCGATTTGCATTGCAAAGATTTTGTGCAGAGACATAGCTCGCGCTGCCACTCCGTTTTTTGTCAATTCAACAGCAAATAATATGACTAATTTAAAAATTGTTCAACCGAGCGATCGCAAACGCACCAAAGCGCACGCCATCATTGCTACTGAAGACCTAGTTTGGGCTATGAAACAAAAGCCTTCAGTTAACCAACTATGGCTAGAATGCTGGGCATCAGACCCTTACGGCTCTCGTTGGATGTCGCTTACTACTGCCCTTAGCAACAGTGCCTTTCGTGCTGCAAGAAAAGTCATCCAAGAACAAAATTTGTTTTTATTCATGCCTAAGAAATCTGTCAAAGATGGCAGACAAACCGAACATTGGATGACCATAAACTTACATGGTTCACGCCGAAAATCCTACTGGGAACAGCCCGTTGGGTACGGAAAATTTCTCAAAAGCGAATACTGGCTACGTGTTCGCCAAGAAGTATTTAAAAGAGATGAATTTAAATGTCAACACGTGATGCAACAGAGAGCTTGCAAGTACATCATCTAACTTACGAAAATCACGGAAAAGAGCATGAACATTTAGAGGATTTAATCACTCTATGCGATGACTGCCACAAAAAACAACACAGCTTGGTGGTGAACAATGATAAAGACTAAAACTAAGCCAGTTGTAAACAAGACGACACCGCGCGATCAAGGCAGTAAGGCGCGTACTCTTCCCCACATGACAATTCCAATGGCTGATCTTGACTGGGCATTAAATCAATCTCCGACAGTGCTACGCCTTTTCACAGAATGCTGGAAATCAGATCCGTATGGTTCTCGCTGGATGCCACTCACCACCACTCTACGCGATCGCAATTTAAGAGGTGCAAAGAAAATTCTCAGAGATGCTGGTCTGTTTGATTTTAAGACAGAAACCAGAGTGCTAGAAGGTAAACAGCATTACGAGACTATGGTGATTAACCTTCATGGTTCAAGGACTGTTTACTGGAAACAAGGTGATAATTTTCCAGCCGAGGGTGGCAGTGACAATGCCAACTTGGGCAATGATAATACCGCAACTGGAATTGATAACACCCCTATCGGCACTGAAGAAGCCGAGGGCGGCAATGACAGTGCCGGGGAAAGCCTTGAAACTATTGCTAGTCTTGAACTCCAAAACCTCTCAGGAACTTTTCAAGAACACCTCAAGAACTCTTCAAAAGAGTTCTTGAGGTGTGACTCTGACTCGCATTGCACGAATTTAGGTGAGGATGAGACGGCTCACGCACCCTTGGGGGGTGCGTCGCCTCCACCCTTGAAAAGCGTGTCAGAGTCAGAAGAGTTACCGCAGGTAACGGACTGCACGACGCTGACGCTAGTAGATGATGCATCAAGTCAATCCACTTCGCTGTCAGCAGAAAACCAAAATTCTGGTGATGAACACAAAGACCTTCATGAAGACACTTCTTCCGCCCCGGCTGCTGTGCCGCCTTTACAAAATCTTACAAACACCGAGATATTAAATATTCTAGATGCTGCAAACTTTGGAGTTTGCCCATCCATTGAAGCGATCGCAATCGTGCTAAAAACACCTCATGCGCGGTCACTCATGGGTGCAATTAACAACAATCCGCAGTGGGATATCAAGCTATCAGATTACTCTACAGTGCCGCAAGATTCAAAATTGCGCGCATTGCGACTCAATCGACTTAAATCCTATGCGGCAAGAGGGGAATGTCCACCTGACAAATTTGTGCTTGAATGCCTTAGTGACCCAGTGTTGAAAATTCAACTCTCAAGAATGGGATTGCAAAAACTTTGCTAAATATTCTCATGCAAAAAGATGATTCCTGAATTGAAAGCGGTGAGCGCGTAGTAAAATTTGCTCACCTCCGTCAAATGGAATATGGCTTTAGATTTCTCTGGTCAAAATCTCCGAGGACGCAACTTCAAAGGACACAACCTTGCGGGTGCAAACTTTATTTATGCCGATATTCGAGGGGCAAACTTTAGCGGTGCTAATTTAACAGGTGCAAACTTCAACCATGCCAAAGCTGGGCTGCAACGACGTTGGGCAATTGCTTTAGTTATTGTCTCATTCTTCTTGTCGGTACTGTCAGGATTTTTATCGGCCTTTAATGGTTACTTGGTATCGCTGATATTTAGCTCATCCAGTAATAGTAAGCTTGCGGGCTGGTTTGCTTTAATCACATTGATTGCCTTTTTCTTCATCATAATTCGCCAAGGAATAATAGCTGGTTTAGGAGCCGTCACCGTCGCCTTCGTCGTCGCCATCTTCGTCGTCGCCGCCGCAGTCGCTAGCGCAGACGGAGCCTCAGCCGCAGCCGCAGCCGCAGCCGTAGCCGGAGCCTTCGCCGCAGCCTCAACCGGAGCCGCAGCTGGAGCCGGAGCCGCAGCCGTAGCCGGAGCCGCATCTGGAGCCTTCGCCGCAACCGCAGCCGTAGCCGGAGCCGGAGCCTTCGACGCAGCCTTCGCCGAAGCCGGAGCCTTCACCAAAGCCGCAGCCTTCGCCGTCGCCGTTGCTGGAACGTTATTTAGTATCTACATCAGCTGGCGAGCTATGAAAGGAGATCAAAAGCACTCCTTGATTCGTAATATCGCGATTGCCTTTGCTGCAATAGGAGGTACAAGTTTTCGTTACACTGACTTAACAGGTGCTGATTTCTCCCAAGCTACACTCAAAAGTACAGATTTCCGCAACACTATTCTTATCTGTAGCTGTTGGCATCAGGCGAAAATGCTAGACCGTGTTCGTCCTGGCTCGACTTATCTACAAAACACACAAATACGTCAACTGCTGGTTACTGGACTTGGACAGGACAAAAACTTTGACCGTGAAAACCTGCAAGGTATCAACTTACAAGCAGCAAATTTAGCAGATGCTAGCTTTATTGGCGCTGATTTAAGTGAAGCCAATTTGCAAGATGCCGATTTGTCAAGAGCAAAGCTGAAGCAAACGCAACTAGACGGCACAGATTTAACAGGTGCAACACTCACTGGAGCTTTCATTGAAGATTGGGGGATTACAAATACAACTAAATTAAATGGGGTGAGGTGTGAATATGTCTTCATGCGCGTCCCTACCAAAGAAAACCCTGTACCCCTTCGCAAACCTGATAATGAAGAAGAGAAATTTAAGGACGGCGACTTTGCCGACTTTATCAAGCCAATTTTTGACACACTCGACCTTTACCATAATCAAGGCGTTGACCCTCGCGCTGTTGCGATCGCCTTTAAAAATCTTGCCCAAAACCATCCCGAAGCCGAGTTAGAAATCGCGGCAATGGAGAAACGCGGCGATGATAAAATCTTGCTCAGAGCCAAAACCGCCGCAGATAGCGATAAATCTCAACTCAGTGCAGAATATTTTGATGACTATAATCGACTCAAAGCTTTATCGCAGAGTCAGCAATTATTGCTGGTAGAAAAAGATAGTTTTATTAGTCAGTTAGTAACTACGATTCAAGTTGGACTTGGACAGTCTAAATATCATATACAAGGAAATCCTACCATGTCTGATATTAGCGGCATCAGTATTCAAGGTAGCAGTAATGTTAGCGGTATCGCTGGTAATAGTTCTGTTGCTAATCTAGGAACCATTAGCGGTAATGTGAGTATTGCTCTCAATCAGTTACCTGATGCACCAGATACCGAAAAACCGGGAATCAAAGAACTGTTGACGCAGTTACAAGAAGCAATTTCACAGTCGGCAGATTTGCCCGAAACAGACAAAGCTGATGCATTAATACAAATACAAGCTTTAGCCGAAGCTAGTAAAAATCCCCAAGAATCGACTAAGCAAAAAACGGCAAAAAATGCAGTCACCATGTTGAAAGGGATATTTTCTGGCTTACCTGCTGTTGCCTCGTTGGTAGAAGCGGCTAATAAGCTATTGCCTGCGATTTCTAAATTATTCGGTTTAGGATAATTTAACGTGAGTTCGATATCTCCGATTGTGACCAATACGGTTCGATTAACATCCCCCGCCCCCATGACTTGACCTGTTGGATCATAGAGGGTTTCTCATTTCAAGAATTGTTAGAGGCGCTCGCAGGCTGGGGTTTAGGAATTTTGGCTCTATACTTATAGCTCCCAAAATCGCTGCAAGAATCATCGACAAAGATGAAAAATTTTCATGACCTCGAATAGGGCGATCGCTCTTCAAGCGCATAGGTATGCTCACGAGCGCGATTGCACCTAACCACAGAGATGAAAAATTTTGGCAAACAAGATAGGTTTTTGTGTTGTTGCTGCATCACTGCTGCCAATCCCCAAAAAATATTTTATAAACTCACACACTTATATCTTTGTATAGTACTATAAAAGTGTCGAGTTGAGTTTTGGTATGGGTAAAGAAGAAGGTGTAAAGCTTTCAGCCCTTGAAGAAGACATTCTAACCCTTATGGGGACTCAAAAAATGTATGGTCTTGAAATGCTGGATGGACTGAACGAAAACAGACCAATCCCGATTGGATTCGGCAGCTTATACCCCACCTTAAACAGACTTGAAAAAAAGGGATTAATCTCTTGGAAGTGGGGTGATGAGCAAGACCAAACAGGGGGAGCAAGGCGCAAGTACTACATAGTCACGGGTATGGGGTCTAATGTACTTAGAGAAGTTCAAGAATACCGTAGACTGTTAGCTTTCCGTGCCCAACAAGGCCCACTTACGCCACAAGGGGGTTAGTAGATGCGAATATTTGACATCATTAATCACCTAGCGCTGAAGTATTTGCTGGTGCTGGGGCTGGTGCTAGGGCTGGGACTGGGACTGGTGCTAGGGCTGGGACTGGGACTGGTGCCTTGGCTAGGGCTGGTGCTGGTGCTGGGGCTGATGCTGTTGCTGGGGCTGGGGCTGGTGCTGGGGATGGCGGAGGGGCTGGGGATGGCGGTGGAGCTGGCGGAGGACCTGGCGGTGGAGATGGCAAAGAAGCTGGCAAAGGAGGTGGGGCAGGAGGAGAATTATAACAAAATAACGGTGCTGACGCGGGCGCTGATGCTGGTGCTGGGGCTGGTGCTGGGGATGGCGCTGGCACTGGGGCTGGCGGAGGGGGTGGAGATGGTGATAGGGGTGGTGCTGATGCTGATGCTGGGGCTGATGCTGATGCTGGGGCTGGGGCTGATGCTGGGGCTGGTGCTGGTGCTGGGGCTGGGGCTGAGGCAGAAGCGGGTGTGGCGAAAGATTTCAAAAAAAGGTCAGCAGTCCTGGTTGCATAAGGTGCTTCCTGAAGACTGGTACGCTGATCTAGCAGAATTACGTCATAAATGGCGCAAGCAAGGGCGACATAAGCTTTGGATCAGACTTATGACACATATTCACTTACTGGATATGCTTAAGGCTTACATTCAAATAAAGATAGAGAATGCCAAGTTTTTCAAAATAGTTTTTCGTGGAAAAAACTGACATATAAAACTTGTCTGGTGTTTTTCAGGCTCTCAGATAAAGTACCTCGTTTGAAAACAAAACCCCCAGTATTAAATGCTGACTGGGGGACAAATCCAATTATTTTCTTCTTCCATTATGAATCACGAAATCACTAGTAATGCTTTGACTGTAGAGATTACAAACCAAGCCAGATGGCTGTTTTTCATCGCACTTTTAGGAATTACTGCTTGCATAGCCATTTCCTGTGTGGGTGCTACAGCCCTACTTTTAGGTAAAACATCGATTGGAATATTTACTACAACTGCAAGTACAGTTTCTACACTGCCATTTATGCGTATGGTCAAAACTGCTCATGGTTGGCTAAACACAGCTAGAAAACAGCTTCAGTCTCAATAATCTGTTTGTTAAGACAACATTGCTTGCTGAAAAATTTTTCACACACCCCAGGCTTTACAACCTCTTCGATACCCAGCAGCCACTCTTTATTGGGTGGTTGCTGGGTGATTTTGTTTTAGTAGTTGAAAGCAAAGCGCTCTTACCAGCACTCGTTTAATCTGTGTCTTTCATTTCAGTCAAAGTCTTGTCAAGCCTGTCGTTGGCTTCTTTAGCAAACTGAATGCATCGCACGCTGGCGGTCATTCCCCCAACGGCGGTAAACGTTCCTTCTGTAACTTTGCCTGACAACAGCAATCCGGCTCCTATAACGCCAATGCAAGCAGATAAACCCGTGGCAGTCAGGGCAAGATTAAAGCTATAGCGTGCTTGACGTAGGCGCTCTTGGGCAATGTAAAATTCGACTGGCTTATGGCTCATAGATTTTGTTTGTTGTGTGTTTTGCTTCACACTTCCAATATCGAGCCAAACGCCTGTAATCTTGACTAGACAACGATTGTGTTGTAAATGACTTGTGATTTCTCTATGATTGTTTGATGCTTTAGTTTTGATTGCCCAAGCGATTTAAATACCCATTATCAGACTATGGAAGACCCAAGCCCTGGCAGAAAAAAGAAGAAAATAACGATCGCTGCATCTCTAGAATGTATTGAGATGGCTAAAAAAGCCTTGATTAGGCTAGGGTTTGAGTCAGTAAGCAATTTTGCAAAGTCTAAACTGATATCTCGTAGTACAGTGACAAAATTTTTTCTAGGTCAGCCAATTCAGCTTGATTCCTTTAAAAGGATATGTGAGGCACTGAAGTTGGATTGGAGAGAAATTGCAGGGTTAACAGAAAAAGCACAGCCAAAGCAGTCACCAACTAGTAGTTACAGTAACCCTGACAGTGATGAGGTAGTAGAGCAAGTGCAACTACAACACCGTAAAGTAACTGTAATTGATAAACAAAGTAAAAAAATTAAAGCAGTTATCACCTTAGAAGGTGATGCAGATTCAGTGCAAAATTGGAACATGATTCAATCTGTTCTACGAGAATATTCAGGTGACACTATAGAAATTACTGATATCAAAGAAGGCAGCATCAAATTATTTGTCGAAGGTTCTCCAGAGGATATTGAGCAGCTTGTGTCTTGTATCAAATCAGGAGAGCTAAAAGAAGTAACAGGTTTTCCTGCTGAAGATGTTCAAATTTTGAGCGAAAGTTCAGATGATGATGAAAGTACTGAGTCTGAGGAGAAATGGCGTTTAGTACAGGAGATTGTTAGTCAGCCAGTTAAAGGTCGAAAGTTGAGCGGTGCCGACTTGAGCGATGCCGACCTGAGCGATACTGACCTGAGCGATACTGACCTGAGCGATACTGACCTGAGCGATACTGACCTGAGCAGTGCTGACCTGAGCAGTGCTGACCTGAGCAGTGCTGATCTCATCCATGCCAAGCTGATTTTTGCCAACCTCAGCGGTGCTAACCTCAGCAATGCTAACCTGATTGGTGCCAACCTCAGCGGTGCCAACCTGAGCGGTGCCAACCTCAGCGATGCCGACCTTAGCGCTCCCTGGTTCAGCAATGCCGACCTCAGCGATGCCGACCTCAGCGATGCCAACCTCAGCGGTGCCAACCTCAGCGGTGCCAACCTCAGCAATGCCAACCTCAGCAATGCCAACCTCAACAGTGCCAACTTTAAAGGTGCCGACCTCAGCGGTGCCAACTTCAGCGGTACCGACCTCAACAGTTTCGACCTAAACCATGCCAGACTGAGAAACGCCAATCTGAGCAGCACTACTCTAAGTCGTGCCAATCTGAGCGGTGCCGATCTGAATGGTGCTGACTTAAGAAATGCAAATCTGAGTGGTGCCGATCTGAACGATACCGACTTAAGAAATGCAAATCTGAGTGGTGCCGATCTGAATAATGCTAATGTTGTAGATGCTTTATTTGGTGGTAATACAGGACTCACAGATTATATGAGACGTGACCTAGAGCAGCGAGGGGCAATTTTTGGCGATCGCCCCCCAGTTCGGAGTCCAAGATAAGAAACGTCCTGAAAAATTTTTCACAAAGGAAGGGCGATCGCTCTTCAAGAAACTGAAATTATCCACAAGTTATCCACATAACAGAGGTAATAATTTTGTGAGGGCGATCACTCTTTCTCAAACAAAAACACCACTGTGTCGAGTGGTGTTTGAAGTGAATGTGGACAGATGATGAGGATATCAAGATTGACTAAGGTGGTAAATCCTGTGGTTTAATCTCCCAATCCTGTTTCTTGATTCTCTCGGTTGCAAGCCGTGCCAGCTTTTCTGAGACTTTCCTAAAAACATTTTTGTTCGTGTAACTAGGAGATGGCTCAATTTGCGCGTGAGATGGATTGTCGTCTGTTGGTCTTGGACAGACATCAATTTTGTAATCAAAAACTGGCTTGCCTTTTGGATCGTTTTGAGAAACATTTATCATCCGAATTTCGCCAGCAATTAAACTCACTACACCATCGCCTGGGTTTTTCTGGGTACATTGCGGGTCATAATCACGAAGCTTTGCTCTGTCAACAGAAGGAGCGTGATTTCTATCTGTAAACGCTTGTGAGCTAAGTTCTAACCCAGATTCTCTAATGTGATAGTAGTGTCCTGATCCACAAAAAATGCACCGATACAATAGCTCATCATCTGTAACGACATCGCTCACTGCAAACCTCTATGAAACTAACCATTTCCAGAGATCCGTAAGTTCCGCAGGTGATGAAGCCGTGCCGTCTTCCATTTCATTGTCAATGTCAGTCCCCCAAACTTTGATGCATTCTGCGGTATTTTCCAGAATATAAACAGTTAACTTTTTGGTTCCGTGCCACCACTCAAAAACTATTTCTGAGTCCAAACTCAGATTTACCAGTGGTTCATCCCACCACATTTGGTCAGCAGCAACAACCGTGCGTAGTTGCTTCAACCATTCTATGGTGTATTTATAAGTTTCATTGTCAGATCCTAGTTCAGCAATTCTTTTGTGAGTTTTGTGAGCTGGTGAATAGCTCCAGCTTGAAAGTTCCAGGACTGCATAATTATCAGATTGCTCAGAGATAGCTTTGACCCTTTGAACTGAAGAAGCAGCTATCTTAGACCGATATTTCCAACTCCCCACGGTTGATGTTCTGTCTGTCGCAAGAATAACAAGATTGGATTTTTGCCCAGCCGATACACTTTGCAAGCCTTCTGCTGATTGAGAAAGCGGAAGTTGGGTTAATTTGCCACGTATCTGAGATAGCGCTGTTGTCTCTGACTTGTGACGATCGTCCTTTATGTAATAGGCAGCTTTACTTGACATCGAATAACTCCCTTGTGCGATCGGTAATCAAACTCTCAAAGACTTGTCCTTCTCTACTCTTTAATTCATGTAAATTAGAAAGTACTTCCTCAAAAGATAGAGGCTTTTCTACCCAGGCTTGAGAAATGTCCAAATCAAGTATAAATACAACTTCTCCAGGTTGCGGTTCGGAATCCGATAAGGTTATTGCTAGTTTAGCTGGAATATCTTCATAAATTAATTCAGCTTGCGTCACAAATTCTGAGATGTGACTTGGAAGGTCATCCGGTAACTGAGGATATATATTGACATAATCACTAAGGTCAATTGCCTGATCGGGAGATGAAATAACTATTCGATTTATGTAGCGAAGAGAAATACGGGTTATGCCAACAGGTTTAGCAACTTCTAAATACAATTGAAGTGCCTGCTCGATTCTCTTACTAAATTCATCCCAGCCTTCATAAGGACGAAGGCTATGGATGCTCAGTAGATTGGGCCCAACGCCTACTAATTTTGTGCCATCGGCGGAAGGAAACAAAAACTTGGGCAAGTCTTGTGTTAGCGTAACTTCAGGGCTTACAACCTGCATCCGCGAAAATTTAAATTCCGTTGCTATTGAGTTTTGTTCGCTTGGCTCACCTGTGTATAAATCTCTTGCTTTTTCATAGAACAAACCTGGCACTGTAAAATTCCACGCTTGTCCGGGAGCAAAGCGAAGCTCACAGACTGCCTCTTCTATTGGTGGATTACTATACTGACGGCGTGTCATAAATTACCCAACTGCGGCATAACCTCACGTTTTTAGCAAGCTACAAATTTAAGACGAAAAATAACGATTCCCGCTTACTAATCTTAAGATATCTAAGTCTGGCAAAGCTGAAAAGTTTTTCATAACCTCATACTCCCGCAGCCATTACCTGACCTCGTGAAAAATCGTTCATCAACTTCGCTGCATCGTCTACAGGGTTGGCAGTGGAGACAGAGAGACTTCGCGGTGTGTTGGCAAGTTGGAGGATGCGATCGCGCGACTCGCCCTTCTTAAAATTCTGCTCGTTCCTTGAGACTCAGCTAGCATTATTCAATTGTTGAAATTCTTGTATAAATACACAAATAAAACCATATCACTGATACCAATGTGGTTTTACCTCGGCTAGTCGCTCAATTGAGGCTTTACTTCGACTACGCTCAGTAACCATTAACTCTTGGATTAGTTTCAGCGTGGGTTTAATTATTCCCACAGCTACTATCCCTGAATGAAACTTGAGCGATTTAATTTGAGTCAATCGTAAAATATGTTACCTGGAATTGTCAAGCTATGCCTTTGGGGTTGGGAATATAAGGGATAAGAGAAAAACGCAGTCCCCTTAATCTTGTGCCTCTACCTCCTGCCAGCCTTTGATAGCGCCAACAATAAAAGCACCTGCTGGGTTGTCAATAGCTTTCTCAAAAGCAGCCAAGCCGCCTGACTTGACAGCATTGATTACTCGTTCTTTCAATAATGGATTGCTTTCAATGCGGTTTATGGCTTCTGCTGCTACAACCATTTGCTGTGATGTAGTAGTAGTAGGGTAAGTCTGCTCTAATTGCTTGAGCAAAGCCTGAATTTCTGCCGCCGCTTGGGCTAAATTCTGTCTTTCTGCTTCGTTGATCGTTCCAGCGACTTTTGCCCCTGACTTGATTTCACCGCCACTCATGTGACCAATGCCAAGGCTTCCACTCTGTTCATAATAGTTGCCACTTGTGTTGATATTGCGATCGCTAGTCATACTTACACTTCCACCCGTAATCACAATACCTTGATTATGCAAGTTTTCTATAGAACCCATTTGACATCTTTTACTATCTTGAAGTACGGTTACCGCAAAAGCCGTATCTAGCAGCTACGCCGTACTCTAGCAGCCTAACAGACCAAGAGTGGGAGATCCTTGAACCCCTACTGCCGACTATATTGCCGCCTAAGAAGCAGACTAGACCCTCCAATTGGACAAAAAGAGAACTCTTGGATGGCATCTTCTATCAACTCAAGAATGGCTGTAATTGGGAAGACTTGCCCAAGAACTTGCCCCCCCTACTCAACCGTATATTGGCATTACAAGCAGTGGTGGGCATCTGGAGCGATCGACAAACTGATGGATATTTTACATTCTAAAGTGCGTGAGCAAGTAAAAAAAAAGCCAAACGGACGACGTTGATCGTAATCGACTCGCAAGCCGTGAAAAACACTTGTAAAGAAGAGTGTTGAATCGAAAAGATATTGTTTCTACAAATCAACGAATGAGATTAAGAGGCATCTAGCCGTTGATACGTTGGGGTTTCCCTTCTTTACTCAATGCACCAAAGCAAATGTATCTGACGATCTGGGTTTGCTTGACATGTTGACTCAAAACATTGATTATTTCAAGTCTAAACCTGTCAATATTCCCAAGACCACCATACTACTAGACCACGGTTATCACCCTGAATATCTCAAGGAGAAGTTAGAAGAAATTTATCCTCATATCATGACGAAAATTAAGTTTGAACTTTCAGTAAAACCATCGAAACAAGAGAAGTCAGCACAAGGGAAATCCGGATTTGTTCCGGTTGCTGCAAGGTGGGTGATTGAGCGGTCAAATGCTTGGATGGAGAGATACAAAATCCTCGTCAAAAACTTTGAGAGGACTTTAGCTAATGCAACTGCCAAAGTCAATCTTTGTTTTATCAGACTGATGCTGAAAAGGCTTGCAGCCGCTTCTTAGATGTCAAATGGATTCTATAAGTTTAGACTTTCTAAGTTTTTGAGATATTTCAGGAGTCAAACGGTAAAATTTCTGTTGAGTTTTGGAACTGTTTTGAGTCATAATGCACCTAGTATTTGAAATCATCACAACCACCTCTGTCTGCCAGGACAGGGGTAAATTTTTATAACCACTAAATTTCTGACAATACTGGCTATTCTTCCTGAAAATGCTAGGGAATGGTATGTATCGCACCTAGTTGGTGCAAAACCCACAACCAATTTGTGATCGCTGATTGTTCAAGCACCGCCAGAAGAACAAGCAGAAATCTTGCACTTAATTACAGATTTATTTGGTAGAAATCAGAAAGCCGAAAGTAATCTAGACACAGTAGAGTTAGCTGTAGGATAACTACTTTCAGCACATCTCCTCCCCAGGTTTCACTTGGGAGGCTTAACAGTCAACGGTGGCGGTGGTGGTAAAGTACCCGTAGGCAATGACTGCAACGCTGATAAAGCTGGAGCTACTTTTTGCTCTGGAGTACGGCGGTCATAAATCTGGTGCTGCATCTTTTGACCGTGGGCCATCAGTTCTGCCAACGCAGCTAGCACCGAGTCTGATGTTCCAGAAAGTTTGAGATATGTCACAATCGAATCTCTTACCATGTGAGGAGTGAAAGCTTTTCCCGTCAGACGATATATTCGTTTCCGAAAATAGTTGTATAAAGAGCCATCTGTTAGCGGTTTTCCATTCAATTGGGTAAATACATAGGGGTGGTTTGGATTGAAAACCCCTCGCCATTTTGATAACCATTCTGACAATAAGGGATATAAACTTGGTGGGAGTTCTACAATTCGTTTCTGTCCATTTTTACAATAAGTATCTCCTGTTTTAAAATCCTCTGCTGTATGTTCAACAAACCATTTCTCGTCGCGATTTATTAAAGTTCTTCCTAACTCTAACTGTTGTATAGTTCTGGATCTATCTGGGAAGGCACTCAAAAACATACAAATTAAAGCGACTTGATGACTTTGAGCGATAGCCCGTAAAGAGCGTTGCTTACCGTATTTATCTTTTGGAGCGCATTCTTCTTGCAAACGCTGTACACAAGCTTTAAATGTTAACCAATCAAGCCATTTTTTGGATTCATCAGCGCAACGTGGTGTGACATTGACTCTTGCCATGATTTCGCACTCTAATTGCCGCAACTCTTCAATTATTGGTATATCCTTATATCCAACACGTTTGTTAGCTACTTGTTCACGAGATTGAGATTTAGATTCCTTGTGATACAAGTATTTAGCAACAGCAACTAATGATTCCACCACTTTTAATTCGGTATTAGGGGAAGCTCCACGAGTTTCCCTGAGCCATTGTAAATGTTCATCAACAAAATCCATAATATAATCGATAGCTTCTTCATCTCGCTGTCCATTTTCAGATAAACAGCTATCAGGAACAAGTATTTTTAAACTTAATTGGTTTAGAGGTATATCCTGATAACGGAATAACCATCCTAATAAACGTTTACTGTTGTTAACATGAGCGATAGCGCTCCGCTTTCTTAAAGGAGCATCTTGACGTTTCCGATTGCCTACAATTGCTGTCTGAAAATTTAGAAAATTCTCGAATTCTTGTTTTAATACATCTGAGATTTCGTGTTCTTTTAATCCATAAGCATAGTTAGGGCAACTAGATGTAAGCTTTTTATCTGTAACCCGGAAATGATCGCCAACTCGACCTCTTTTTTGACAGATGGGAGGGCAATATTTTGCAGCATCTGTTTTGGCAGCTATTTTCCACCAAGATTGACTACTGCACTAAGAGAGCATCTTTTTTAGATGCATTCGGTAATTTCGGGCACTTGCACTTCCTGCTACACCTAAAGAAACAAAAACTTCACTCTGGTATCCCATTACATTAGGCATCTCCGATATCGGCACCTGTTTCATGAAATCCAATCCAGCGTTAACCTCCTCTTGAGTCAGTTTCTTCCCTTTTGCTAAGGGCAATCCCAATTTAGGCAGCATAAAACGAACTATAGCGGTACGAATTCCTGCTGTCCTGTCTTGCTTGCTGGGGATCTGGGTTAATTTAAGATATTCACAATAAGGTTGATAAACATCATACACAGTTTCTGGGATTGAGTTCATTTGAATCACTCCAACTTCAATTTTTAACTTCAATTAATTACGTCAACTAAATAGCAGTTATTCGATGCAAATAGGATAAATATTTGCTGTTATATAAATGAGCAATTATTAATTTAATCAACTGCATTCATCTCGAACCCACTAAAGCATTTTATCAAATATTTTTCCTTGTTTATGACATCTTAACATAAGTTTCATGGCACAAAATTTACCCTTTTTGCTGTCATTTTTTTGAATTAAAACACTTAAAATTCCTGTAATTAACACTAAATTAACATTTATCTTTTTTCCCCTGTCATAAATATTTGTCACAAGTATTTATGACGCTTCAATCCTCAATCAATTTGGTCAAATTGAGGATTTTTGTTCACTTAAAAAACAAACCGGGGACTCATGTCCCCGGCTTGGGTTGATATTTAATTCTGGCTTTTTTGTTTTAATTTCTTCTCTAACAAGTATATCTATAGAACCAGTCGAAATGCAAGGCTAACTTCAAAAAAAGCGTAAACTTTTATTAGAGATGCCTATATTTTTTGGCGATGGCTATGCCCGCCGTTGGCATCGCACTTTATCGATAGCAAGTTTGTGATTACCCATCCAGTGGCTTCACAGCCTGGGCAAAGTAGCCGTTTCAAATGCTCTGTTTCGAGTGGTTGTTTCCCATCCCAGCCGTCGGTCGGGGGGAACTACAAAAACGCGATCGCTTCATGAAGATTCCTTCCCAGAGCAAAAAATAAATTATCCCAAAGAATTAATTCATGGGGATTTCATTAATAATGATAATCATTATTAATTAGGAATATTTTATTTTTTGGAAGTCCCTCAGAAGTTTTTTGTATGGAAGCTAGGGTAATATGATTACCCTAAGACTCCTCTACATAGCGCGAAAACAACTCCCAAATCTTTAATCCCAAGCCGTGAGCCAGCTTCTCGACATTTTCGAGTGTTGGGCTACGTTCGGCACGCTCTATAAGCGATATATATGTCCGATCAAGATTACTGATTTGAGCCAACTGTTCTTGGGTTAAGTCGAGTTCGCGCCGTCGCCGACGCACGGCTTTAGCAAATCGAGTTTTAATGTCTTGGCTGTCGTTTAATTGGATCACGACACGATCATCAGTCAGTGCTGACAAAGCGTCTACGGACAAAACGTCGCTATTTGCAGACAAAACGTCTAAAATAAGAATATTCTCAATAAACGAGTCAGTATATTACCAAATAAGTCTCTGAGGAAAGAACAAAAAGAAAACCGTCTGTGATGTCTGCACAGGATAATCAAAAAGCCAAATTACTGTGAGTAGTTACTCAGGATTTTGTGTTTTACATAAAAGTTGATGCTCTAATTGGAGAAATTATGGAAGAAAAGTATTTATCACCAAAAGAAGAATTAGAATGCAGTAGAACAATAGCTTCTCTAATTAAACGCAATAAGGAATTAGAATATTTCCTCTGGTATTTAAAGTTCAAAGTTTTTAAAACCGATAAAAGAAAGTCTCGTCAACATGGCTCTTTCTCTCAAGTTTGTACTAAGTTATATCAAGATAAAAATATTTCTTTAGCTCCAAGTACCTGCTATGAAATTGCATGGGCTTATGAAGAAAAAAGGCTGATTACCGAAGTAATACAAATAGATATATCTCATGTAAACCTTTCGGTACATGCACGACTACAGTTAAGAAAAGAGACAAATATAGAAATTAAAACAAAAATAATTCAAACTGCCTTATCAGATTGTATTGGCAAAAAAAGTATCACCCAAAAAGATATAATAAATGCCAAAAATAAAATTTTTCAATACTTAAAGGAGAAAGAAAAATTGCTGTCGATATCAAATAATCAAACAACTGAAATTGGAATTGCAAAAACGTATGCAGTTGGTGTAGATAGTGGTGTAAGTCCTTGTACGAATGAGGTTATTAACAATCAAGGGGTTCCGTTCTATCCCAATAAACCAATTTATACTTGGCAGGGGATGCGGTTTCGCTCAAAAGCCGAAGTTCAAATAGCAAAAGCTCTTGACCGTGTTGGTGTCCTCTTCATGCCCAATTGTTTAGCCCGTCTTACTGATCCAAGAAAAACTGATAGCAGAAGGAACATGGAAGCAGATTTTTTCGTTTTTTATGAAGGCAAATGGGGCATTCTTGAAGTGGATGGCCCTTCTCACAAACCAGAAAGCCGAGTAAATGAGCAGGAGCGAGACCGCCTTTTCCAGCATAATGGAATAGCAATAATTCAACGTTTTATTAATTCCAGGTGTGAGCGGCATCCAGATGATGTTGTTAGGGAATTTTTGCAAATAATTAAGAAGATAGGTTAATGTAGCAATCCGAATTGAAACTTGAGAAAATGCGTAGGCAGAAAGTACGTATTTATAAGTATTTCAGCGATTTTATTTATTGTCCCTGAACTTTATCCTGCATTAGGTTTATTGACATTTAGTGCTTTTCTCTTAGCGCTGAAACGCAAACAGCAATCAGTGTTAGCAATACGGGGTATTGCAACCAAAAGCCTTCATATATCTTAATGACAATTGAAGTAATAAACCATTCGCTTTAAAGTGCGATCGCGGAATTCGAGGAATTAACAAAAGGGTAGGTCAAAGGGTGGTATGAGCCATCCTTTTTTACTTATAAGAATTTGGCTTACCAGAGCAGCACTTCTAATAACCTAGATTCTCATAAGTAATTTATGTTACTAAATATTTTTATAGCGGCGCTCTCACCCAGGATATGAATTTGGAAGACTTTGAGGCTCTTATTACACGTAATAGCCCTAACGTGTAGTGCTGCATGAATTATGAGCCTTAACAATCAGCTAACTAAAGATTTTCTTCATTAAATTGCGTAATTTAGCCCAGAAACAATGTAGTAATAGTAGAATATGATGCCACGCTGAAGAGGTAGTAGATGGAGCCATTAACTGCTAGTCCGATCGCGCTTTTAACTTGATTTTAAATAAATTATTTGAAAAAATAGGCAAAATTATTGTTGTAAGAGCATTTGCTCATTCTCCACAATTCATTACGCGCTGCCAGAACTGATAAGCGATCGCTGTTAAATCTAGAATTAGAGGTGGTTCTAATGTCTGATGAAAACCTAATAGGGCTTGCAGAATTAATTCAACAGGTAAAGCGAGAATTGCTCACTACCTACCTGAATGATGAAACTCCCAGTCATGACACAGATATTCCTGTGTTTAGTGTTGATTCTGTAGAGTTGGAGCTACAGGTAACATTAAAGAAGGAAGGAAAGGGGGGAGTCAAAATTTATGTTCTCGAATTGGGAGGCGGAAGTAGCCGAGATGATGTACAGAAGGTGAAATTAACTTTATCACCGTTGCTCAAAAAAGAACAGTTATTAGGAATTTACAAGAAGTTATATCCAGAACGCTGGCAGGAATTTTTAGAGACAAGTGTAGAAGCTCTGACAAAAGGCAATGAAGGAAATTTAAGCGACCAGTTCTAAGCCAAACTGAGGAGGTAGTCTTTTGGAAACTTTTGAATTATACCTGTCACCTATAGATGCCAAGCGATTTAAGGCAATAGTGACCAAATCTCCTGGAGGTGAAGGAGAAACAGAAACATCATTACCTTTCTTTGAAGATGAGACTGACTGGCGGACAACCCTAATCAAAACCCTTGAGACTACTGCCTTTAATACAAAAAATTTTCAACAAGATTCTGAGCAGGATTTAATGGTTAAGTTTGGTATTCTGCATGAGGATCTGAGTGCTTTTCATCCTAACTATTTAGCCAATATAGGAAAAAAATTGTACCAGGTACTGTTTCCATCAGGCAGTAAGCTTGAGAAGGCATTACTTGCAGCACAAGGAATAACAGAAAGGAAAAATAATACTCAACTGCATATTCAGCTGAAGTTTGAAGCAGATGTAGTGCAACGATCGCGTTTGGCAGATTACCCTTGGGAACTGCTTCATGATGGCCAAAAATTTTTACTCCATCACCAAGTCATAATTTCCCGCTACATTGCCCATGAAACAGTCCCCCCTAACTTAAGTGCCGTTGAGAAGGTAAATGTTTTGCTGGTATCATCGGCTGCCTTTGACCCAGAGCAGGGGCTAAAAAGATTGAGTAAAAAGGAACAGCAAGCAATACGTGATGGATTACAAACAGCTAGCGAAGCAGGACTTATTTGCCTTGCAGAACTAGAGTATCCCACTGTTAATGAGTTGCGAGCTTATTTAACCGAGCATCAGGGTGAAGATGCTCCTCATGTACTGCATTTTGATGGACATGGGTTGTTCGGCAAGCGGTGTCCCAATCAGCAGTGCCGATTCATTCATCAGGGAATAAAAGTGGAGCGATGCTGCAAGTGCAATACTCAATTGCTAGATCCGCAGGGATACTTATTATTTGAGAATGAAGAAGGCAAACCAGATTACCTAAGTGCAGTAGAACTGGGAACTTTGCTGCGGCAGTCTAACTTTAGTGATGATAGCAATACAAATAGCGGGGTAGCATTAGTTGTATTAAGTGCTTGCCAATCGGCAATGGCAGTAGCAGGAGATTCAGTATTCAACGGCACAGCACAAAATTTGATTAGCCACCGAATTCCGGCAGTGGTAGCCATGCAATACTCAGTTGGTGTCGAGGCTGCTACTAAATTTGCCGAGCAGTTTTATCGGTCTTTAGGAAAGAAAAATTCCCTAGCAGTTGCTATTAGCCAAGGGCGAGAGGCAATGGGGACAGAAGGTAATCAGTGGTATCGCCCTGTACTGTACCTACGCTGGCGAGATAATGAAGGGGGACAACTATTTGCTATCCCAAAATTTGCTACTCGTATTGGCGTTCCCTTTCAAGCACCGCCCCTGCCAACTTCTTATGTAGACCGACCAGAGTATAGTCAGGATTTAAAGACTCGCCTGCTTACAAAGTCATCATCAAATATTACAACTTTAGTCATTACTGCCATTCACGGCTTAGGTTCTGTCGGCAAATCGACCTTAGCTGCTGCTTTAGCACATGACAAAGAAATACAAACTCACTTTTATGATGGTATTCTCTGGGCAACATTAGGTCAGCAGCCTAATATTTTATCCCTGCTTAGTGGCTGGCTACAGGCATTGGGGGACTACAACTTTAAAGCCACTAGCACAGAAGCAGCTTCCAATCAACTGCGTACACTGTTGCATGATAAAGCCGTGTTGCTAGTAGTAGACGATGCTTGGAATACAAAGGATGCAGAACCATTTAATGTTGGTGGAGTGCGTTGTCAAGTTTTGGTAACAACCCGCGAAGCAGAAATCGCCCAAGTTCTCGGAGCCAGCAAATATTCTCTGGATGTGATGCAGCCATCCCAAGCGATGGAACTGCTGACTAAGAAATTAGGACGTAATCTCACTGACATAGAAACTCAGTCGGCTGAAGTTTTAGCAAAAGAGCTTGGTTATTTGCCTTTGGCATTGGAACTAGCGGCTGCCCAAGTTGCTGATGGTATTTCTTGGACAGTTCTTGTGCAGGATATGCAGCAAGAGGTAGCCCGCTTAAAAACAATCAACTATAAAGCAGACACAGATAAAAAAGATGAACAAATTTTAAAAAAACTCAGTTTAACTGCATCATTAAATTTGAGCGTGCAGCGATTGTCAGATGATAGCCGAGAAAATTTCATCTGGTTGGGAATATTACCGGAGGATGTAACTATTACTGGGCAAATGGCTGTAACGCTGTGGAATATGGATGATGCGCGGGATGCAGCCGATGAGTTGGGCTACTTATACTCTAAAGCACTGTTATTGTCTGGTGTCCCTTTGGTAGATGGAACACCAACCTATCGTTTACATGACTTATTCCATGATTTAGCACGCAATCTATTAACTTCTCCGCCAACACCTAAGCGTCGAGGTGATTTACCAGGACTAGGTATAACTCTTGCTCATGCTCATGCCACTTTATTAGAGAGATACCGACAAACAACTCAAGATGGTTTGTGGCATACACTGCCCAATGACGGTTATATCCATCAGCATCTAGTTTGGCATTTAGAGAAGGCTGGAGAGATAGAAGAAATTCACTCCTTATTGCAGGAAGACTCAGAAAACGGAGGTAATGGTTGGTATGAGGCGTGCGATCACTTGGGACAAACTGCCAATTTTGTCACTGATGTTGCTCGTGCTTGGCAATTGGCAGAAAACTCCAAGAGTGAAACAACTTTACCTGAAGTTATTGGGTGGCAGTGCCGCTATGCTTTGATTATTGCATCCCTTAATAGTTTGGCAGCTAATTTACCAGCTCAACTGTTGATTGCGTTAGTTCAAAAAAATGTCTGGACTCCTGAGCAAGGACTCGCTTACGTACTACAAAGCTCGAACCCACAAAATAAAGCCTACTTGCTTACACAGCTAGTCAATCATTTGCCACCAAACCTAAAAGAATTAGGACTCTTGAAAGCACTGGCTGCTGCTAGGGAGATTCAGGATGAGTATTATCGCGCCTCTGCCCTAAGTAGTTTGGCACAGACATTGCCAGAATTATTACCAGAGGCTCTGGCTGCTGCTAGGGAGATTCAAGATGAGTATTCTCGCGCCTATGCCCTAAGTAGTTTGGCTGATAAATTGCCGCCTGAGTTGTTAAGTGAGGCTCTGGCTGTTGCTAGGGAGATTCAGGATGAGTATTCTCGCGCCTCTGCCCTAAGTAGTTTGGCA